>JAAWKU010000138.1 GCA_022797535.1 Lachnospiraceae bacterium
TCCTCTGCAAATCCGTGTGCATCCGCCGGAGGCTCTAAGGAAGGGCTGATTTAATCAGCGCTTCCTTAGATGCCGTATTTTGGCATCTTATGTACCGCTACGATGAGAGAGGGCCTGCCTTGGAAGATACAATTTGCCCAATGACACTTACCTGGTAACTGCGTTTCACAATTACCTAATCTCCTTATATCAATGACCGGGCTGCTCCAGTTCCACGCCGAACAGTTCCCGGAAACGCCGGGCCCACTCTTCCGTCCGATAAAGCACCACGCATTCCTGATAGCCGTCGCTGGTGACATACAGACGGCTTTCCAGATTCTGCTCTCCGAGTACCCGGTTCATAAAAGCAAGTATCCCTATGTCAAACCAGTCGTAAGCAAGCCTGGCCCGGTACTCATAAGCCTTTCCGTTACATCGGAAACGCACCGTCCGGCTGCCTCGCCCGGACTCCAGTACCTCCTCCGGCACGTCCTCCTCCACATCCGTAAACGCCAGCTCCCCCTTGGCGATCTGGGAGACACCCTCCAGAAAGGCCGTGTACATCCGCAGGATATCCGGCACTTCCATGTCAAAGGTATATATTTCCCTGGCTGCCTGCTCCGTCCCCCGATGGAATCCGGCCCCTATATTGCTTAGAAGCATGCCTAAAATCTGTTCTTCCTCCATGGCCTCCAGCGCCTCTTCCGGCTGGAATATAAAACTGCCCGCCACTTCCTTTTCCGCCCCCATGGCATCGATTCCCAGTTCTCGCAGTTTTTCCAGACTCTCATGAACATAAGCATTCACATCCATATCGGTATCCTCCCCGCTAAAATGATCCGTCTCTTCCCGCTGATGCTCAAAGCCAATACTATACAACGCTGCATTGCTCGAGAAATAGCGCATCTACTTTCTCCGTCAGTCACACATCGTATCCCTTCCTATTCCCTCTATGCATGCTCTCTCCCACAGCCCGTGGCCGATGGCCCTCTGCCATAGAGGAAGGCTGCCTTCCCGCAGCGTTGTCACCGACGGCTCCTGACAGAAGATCTTCTATTGATCTCCGATTCTCTTATCCTCGTTCAAAATATGGTTCACCAGCCAGTCCGTCACCAAACGCAGCATCTCCTCTATGGCCTCGTCCTGATCCTCGTCAATGGCGTCCAGATCCCAGCCGCTGATGGTCTCCTTCAGGGCATTGTGCTGGCTTACCTGAGTGAACATTTTCCTGTAGCCGATGGACCTCATATACGCTTCCTCATGTTCAAAATGGGTGAGGGTATAGTCTCTCAGTTCCCCCAGAATATGGCGGATATTGTCATACTTGTCCGGAATGAACTCCTCACATTTCAGTTCATACAACTCATCCGCAATCTCAAAAAGCCTTCTGTGCTCCTGATCAATCTGCTCAATCCCTGTAAGAAACTCCTCTTTAAATTCATACATATATTTTTCCTCCTCGCTCCGCATATTATCTTCCTGCAAATACCATTATACATGGTGACGCGGCAGATTACAACCATCCTCCTGTCCGGTCCCAAACAGGGCGGCCTGCGGGACATCCCCATTCTCCCGCGGGAGATGAAGGCAGACAATAGAATCCACGCTCTGTGAGGATTTATTGTCATGAATAAAGAAGCTGCCGCCTCACGAATTTTCATTCGTCAATACGACAGCTCCCCTTTTCCGCGACTAAATATTCAGCAGATCACTGAATGCTTTCAGCGCACCTTCTGTATCGTGAGCCAGAACTTTCTTGGCCAGTACTTTGCCAAGCTGTACCCCCTCCTGGTCAAAGCTGTTGATATTCCATACAAAGCCCTGATACATCACCTTATTCTCAAAATGGGATAAAAGGGCTCCCAGCGCCTGGGGCGTCAGCTGCTCTCCGATAATGATGCTGGAAGGCCGTCCGCCCTCAAAATTCCTGTTGCGGTCCTCATCGGACTTTCCGCAGGCAAACGCCACGATCTGCGCCGCCACATTGGCGCATAGCTTCTGTTGGCTGGTGCTGTCCTGGATCACCACGTCCCTGCCCATCTGGCTGTTCTTAAAGCCCACAAACTGCAGAGGTACAATATCCGTGCCCTGATGCAGTAACTGATAGAAAGAATGCTGTCCGTTGGTACCCGGTTCTCCAAAAATCACAGGGCCGGTGGAATAGGATACAGGCTCACCGAAGCGGTTTACAGACTTTCCGTTGGATTCCATGTCAAGCTGCTGTAAATGCGCGGGAAAACGGCTAAGCGCCTGGGAATAGGGCAATACGGCCGTATTCTGGTAGCCCAGCACATTGCGCTCGTAAACGCCGATCAGAGCATCCAGCATGGCGGGATTTGCCAATACATCCCTGTTCCGCGCCAGCCTGTCCTCCTCTGCCGCACCCTCCAGGAACTGGGCAAATACCTCCGGGCCAAATGCCAGAGACAATACCGCGCCCCCCACGCCGGAGGTGGAGGAGAACCGGCCTCCAATATAATCATCCATAAAGAAAGCCGCCAGATAGTCATCGCTCTTTGCCAGAGGCGAGGTCTCGCTGGTAACGGCAATCATATGTCTGGAAGCGTCCAGCCCCGCACTTCTTAAAGCATCTTTCACAAAGGACTCATTGGTCAAAGTCTCCAGAGTGGTTCCGGATTTGGATACCAGCACAAAAAGGGAATGAGCCACGTCAATGGTATTCAGTACTGCCGCCGCGTCATCGGGATCCACATTGCTGATAAATCTGGCTTCCATCTTAAATGTGTTATTCACCCTGGCCCAGTTTTCCAAAGCCAGATACATTGCCCGGGGGCCCAGGTCACTGCCGCCGATGCCGATCTGTACCACAGTGGTGAATTTCTCTCCCGCAGCATTTGTAATCTCGCCGCTGTGTACCTTATTGGCCAGCTCCCCGATCTTTCGCTGCTGTTCCACATAAAAGCCCCGCTTATCCACACCGTCGGCCACCACAGCTCCGCCTAACTGTCCCCGGGTCATATGATGGAGCACCATGCGTTTCTCTCCGGTATTGATCACCTCACCGTTGTAGAGCGCTTCGAATTTCTCCGCAAGCTGCGTCTCTTCCGCCAGTTTCGCAAGGACTTCCAGCGTCTTGTCGTCCACCTGCCTGGCAGCATAATGAAACGTCAGTCCCGCCGCCATGGGAACGCTGTATTTCCTTACGCGGTCCGCGCCGTTCTCCCCGGCCATTGCCTCCGTCAGATTGACAGGCGCCACTTTCTGCAGCTCCTGATACGCAGAAACGGTGTCCAGATTTTTCCAGGTAATCATAATAGATTCCCTCCTCCTTTTATTTTTTTCAAAGAAGCCAAATACTTTCCTATCAAATCATACTATCAAACACAGACAAATTCAAGAACTTTTAGAAATCCATCTCAACATATACGCCGTAATGATCGCTTGCTGCAGCTTTCCAAATTCTTATTGACCAATTATTTCATACAGCTTTTCAATCGCATTTTGGCTATCGCAGGGATAATCCGGCATGACATAGCTGTCGGTATTTGTTTCGTCAATGCGATACCATTTTTTTGTAGAGATCTGTACAAACAGCCCTGTATTCGGCAAATAAAAAATTGCAATTTCCCCATAGCCGTTTACCGCATTTGCCGAAGGCTCGCCAACGACTTTGCCCAAATGGTTGTCCTGTATCAGCATTGCGAAATCTTTTGCCGACGAAAAAGATTCCCTGTCCGTCAGTATATAGACATTGCCGTCAAACATCCATTCCTTATAACGTCTATTCGTGGTTCGTCCGCTTCTGCGAATATTAAGAAAGCCCCATCTCCAGTCATATGGACCATCAAAATAATGCTCCACAGGCAGATACTTTATAAATTCGTTTCCCACGAGTGAACTGCCTCCACCATTTCCTCTCAGATCAACAGCAACATTTTGAATCCCCTTTTGCATTACCTCCACAAACATTGATCTGATACAGTTAATATACGTTTGATTATATTTACACTGGGTAAGCGTCAGGATCGCAAGGCTTTTCCCCTGGTCAATTTCATAAGAAACGAACTCTTGAGATTCTTCGTCACCATTAACGTATTGATTGCGAATCTCAAGGAATTCACTCCAGCTTACAAAGTCCTCTTCAGAATATACTTCTGAAATCACGTTTTCACCGTCCGTCCATTCAAAAAGAAACGGCGCATGATTGTAGCCTTCATGGCTTTTTTGCGGAATTGTTTTCAAATACTTGTCATTGGGAAAATTATTATAGGTGGAGGTATGGGCATCATGCATGGGATGCAAGACGATCTGTATTTCACGTCGCAGATCATTGATAGTTATTGTACCCGCTGTTTCCAGCCTTTCCAGTGCCTGTAAATATGCACGTTTCACATCCTCTGTCAGCCCGTCTCTGAACATGGGATGTACCTTTTTCAGATGATCCATAAGAGCATTCAGATCCTCTGCGGCGGCCTCATATGGAATCACTTCATCATAGTTCAGGACAACCCCGTTACAATTTTTGAAAGTGAATGAATTCCAATATGGAATAAGATATGGTACAAACGAACAAATGATGGCAGCCAAACCAAAGACCAGCGGCAAAATTATCTTAGACATGGTTTTTGTTTTAAACACTGTGAGATATAAAAGCAGACCACAGCAGCAAAATACACTTAATAAAACGGTGATCCATTCCGGGAAATTAACACAAAAGATATTGACAGGAATCAGTGCAAATGTCAGCACCATAGTACAGCACAGCATTGCAAAACTTATGATTTTAGTAAAGGCTCTTCCGTTTTTCTTTTCTATATCCACTTTTTTTCCCATACTGATTTATTCCTTTTTATGATGCCCTTCCGCCTTCACTTATGGTATGACTCTCCACAATAACCCTACTGCTTTCTGCCATATCCCGTAATCACCGCTGCCGCCAGCATCACCAGCATGCAAAGGGAGTAAAAATTCACAAAAGGAATGGCTGCGGGCGCCACCGCAAATCCCTCCCCAAACTGGGCGGACTGCTGGGCCGGAATCACGCAATGTACTGTCCAGGGCGTCAGAAAACAGAACACACAGCCTGTACAATCCAGCAGATTGGCCCGACGATACCGATTTACCCCCGCTTTTTCCCCAATCTCATTTACCAGGTCGCCAAGCGCCACTATTGCTACGGAAATGACCCCTGTCACCATGCTAAGTATCCCGGCCGACAGCACAATGGCAGTCTCCGTGCTGCGCTCACTCTTTGCAAAACGGGCCAGAACACCCCCCACATCCTCAAAAAGACCGCTGCGTTCCACTACTCCTAAAAGGGCGAACACTGCAATCAACATGGCCACGGTGCCTGCCGTCCCCGTAATTGCCTCTATTATTACCCCGGATACGGAAAACCCGCCGGGAAAAGAAACAAGTTCGTCCACCGTATATATGCCAAAAAGCAATCCGGCGGCGATTCCCCCCAGAATCCCCCAGGACAGGGCAGTGATCAAATGCTTTTTCAGCAGACACAGGACAATGATGACCGCCGGCACTGCCAGCATGACCAGGCTGACCGGATGAACCGTACCGTCCGCCGCCGGGGTTCCCGCACCGCCATCTATGGTTTTGGAAAACAGCAGAAACAAAACCAGGGCTCCCGCCGCTGCCGGCAGGCTGTAGCGCATCCTGGTCTTTACCACGGTTCCCAGGTCCGCATGCTGTGTGGCGGAGGAAGCAATGGTGGTATCCGAGACAGGCCCCAGATTATCGCCGAACGCCGCGCCCGACACAATGGCGCCAATCATAAATTCCGGCGCCGCACCCACCATCACGCCCACTGGAAACAATATGGGAATCACGACAAAATAGGTTCCCACCGAGGTTCCCGTTGCAAACGCCAGCAGACAGGTAATAAGGAAGGAGGCCGCCACAAACAGCTTTCCGGTAAAGCCTGCCGCAACCACATACGCTGCAATGGTCTGCACCGCCCCGCTGGCCGAAATCAGCTTGCCCGCGACTGCCGCAAGCATCACCGCCATCACAATCACCCCAAATATGGGCTTGCTCAAACCATAGACCAGCGCTTCCCCGTATGCCTTTTCGTCCTTTGCAAAGAGAACCCCTGTAACCAACGCCGCGAAAAAGGCCAGCACATATCCGTTCACATTAGACTGACTGAATGCTGCCCATAGAATCATAGCCGCCGTAACCAAAAGCGGCACCAGTTTCCCAAACCTGCCAAAGCGAAAATCTATTCTTTTTACTTTCTGCTCCATCCTCAATTCTCCTTTTCGGAAGCCGCTTTCCAAAATTGCATGCCTTTTCCTGCACAAAAAAATGTATTCTAATCAGTCTTTATGTCCTCAAAGCACTTGATTTTCGATTAAATATCTTTCGCATGCTCTGTCATGTTGGATTTTACAACGACCCGGCGTCCCTGGGAAATCCGCCATTCGTGAATACCTGTATCACCGGTTGCAAAGACTATGTCACTGTCAATGGGCAGCCGGAGAAATGCCCGGTAAAGTTGATTCACCATTCCGCCGTGGGTGATCACAGCCACTGTGGCGTCGGAATCTGTTTCCGATATAATTTTTGATAACATATAATCTGCCCGGAAGCGGAACTCAAGTATGGATTCCTGCTCATATACAGAAGCATGAAGCGGAAGGTCTTTAACCGGCGGATACTTCTCACGCGCGACAGCCCGCTCCAATCCGGCAATCAAACCATTGTTAAACTCCATCAATCTTTCGTCGGGAATCAGCGGTATACCCATGGCTTCGGACAGATACCCGGCTGTTTGACGCGCTCGCATCAGCGTACTGCAATAAATGGCAGAAACATCATAATTCTCTTTTACGTGACAAGCCATGGCGGCTGCCTGCCTGCGGCCCCGCTCTGTCAGTTCAAAATCAGCTCGTCCTTCATGGACATCCAACAGATCAGCCTCTGATTCTCCGTGCCGAATAACCAATATGCGCATTTATTCATCCCCCTGCTCTGTAAAATCAAAAACCTGGACCTTTATTTCCAGAACCGCCAATACATGGCATGTTGAGGAAACACATTATTACGCTTTATTATTGTCTATATAATGTTTCAAAAAATCCAGTATTTCAATGGTACAATCAACCACCCGATTATATCTGTAATTTCTGTTGCAGGAAAAATATCCAAAATATCCCCAGGGATCTTTAATCTGGGTTCCCCAGTCCCATACCCCATCTTCCCGCGCATTTTCCATAATCCAATCCACCGCATTATTCAGATATAGCCCGGAACCTCTGAATTGATTGATGTAATTGAATGTCTTGAACCATCTTCTTGTCTTATTATATGAAAAGTTTTCAGGAAGCCTGCCCGGCGTTTTCTCCCAGAAATAGCCATTTTCACAGGCATTTCCCCCTAAATGCCGCAACATGGCATCCTCAAGAGAAACTGATATTTCCTCTCGTCTTTTTAGCAGCAACTCACTCTGCATGGGCACCAACCGGCTTTCTCTGGTGGCAAACACTTCGTACTGCGCGGCTTTGTCCTTCTCAAAGGAATATTCCCCCTCTTCATATGCTCTGCCTGCTATATACAACCATTGACGCCAGGTTTCATCACATAACGGAGAATTTGGTGTTATGGCTTCCAAGAGATTGCAAACTTTCGCCCTGAGCCATGGATTATCCCGGTCGTTTTTCCCCCGGATTTTTTCACGGCCTGTACCCAAAAGCAATTCACTCAGGTATTCCTCCGCCAAAAGCAAAATATCCCTGTCCCTGATCGTCAGCCCAATATACAGACAACGCTCGATTCCCACACCAGATGTAGGGATTCTTGATTTGACAGAATAATCTTTTGACTGAAATTTCCCCCATCCGCCATAGCTGTCCTGTGTCTGATGCATTTCCTCCACAATATCGCTTTTCAGAAAATCTTTCCGCAGCTGAGACAGTTCACTATCCTCGTAAGGAACATCCAAAATAGAAAATTTTACTTTATACTTCACAGCAGGGTAATCGCAGAATTCCAGAAGGGCTTTCGCATGCACGTCGAGATCTTTATATGTGACCATATCTTTTACCTTCCCTTTTTGAAAACCCACAAATTATTTTGCTTTTTCCAGTCCAAAATGCTTTGCCAAAATTGACAGCACTTCTTCCCGGGTATCATTTTCGAAATCCGAACGAGTATAAGTAAAAAAGCCCGTGTGCTCCCAGTCAATCTCCAACGGCGGATGATACAGCGCCCAGGAATTAAAGTTTTGCAGGGTAGCTTCCGGATCCGGACAGAGTTGAATCTGCTCCATCATAAATTTTTTGTCCGGATCCTCCCGGTCAAAGAATCGGGTGGCACAAATATCCGGCGGATCACAGAGCATGATGGCAACGCGGTTATACGCTGAAATTTCCCGCAATACATCCGGCGGAATATTGGTATCCACAATGACTTTCTTCCCGGATGCCGCCAGCCTGATCAACTCCAGAATCTCTATTTCCACACATTCCATGGAAACCTGACAGGTCCAGTTCCAATGCTCTTCCGGAGTCATATGAAGCCATTCGCTCCAGCCGCTCATAGTGTCAAAATAGCACAGACCCGGCTGCTTCCACCGCGACAGCTTATTCCTCGGAAATACATCATGGTAATTCTCACCACAATGGATCATATCATACCGCTGGGCCAGCATCCTGACCATTGTGGATTTTCCTGCATAGCTGTGCCCATTTATGAAATAGACATTTTGCAGGTAGTGTTGAATTAAATTATCGCTGAATTGTATTTTCACTTGTCCTCCGATCTAAGGGCCTGTTTGTTATGCTCCTGTTCTGTCTCCTGCAGCGCTTTTCACCCTCACTGTGATATGGTTCTCCATGGCATATCCTAGTGTACTGACCGGATTATATTCAGGCAAACCTCCTTGCCTAAATTCCCATCGGACTGCGTTGTCGTCGGTCAACGCGGCAGATGGAAATTCAGGCAAGTCATTTTGCGAAATGTGAACGATACGGTACACTAGTGCAGCAGATCACGCAGTATTATCTCTGGCTGAACGTGAAAATGCACTGCCTGCCATATTTAACTTACTTCTCTCAAATATATTTTTGCTGCTTCTTCTGATAAGTCAAATTTTTCACAGATTTGTTTTATAATAACGTCACTTGATATTTGTAGTTCTTTCAAAGTCAATATCATAGCTGTTATTCCCCTATCAAGCCCCTTCTGAATCCCTTTTTCAATTCCTTTTTCAATCCCTTTTTCAATCCCTTTTTCAATCCCTTTTTCCTCTATACCCTTACTCAAATTACACATA
The DNA here is from genome assembly GCA_022797535.1 of Lachnospiraceae bacterium. Lineage (GTDB taxonomy): Bacteria > Bacillota > Clostridia > Lachnospirales > Lachnospiraceae > Acetatifactor. The sequence goes on from JAAWKU010000138.1 coordinate 9,230, forward strand.
AGCGACACCTCACTTTCTAATGTCTGAGTCATTTTAATTCGAAAATCTTCCTCCATTATCTGGCACTTGTCCTCTGAATTTTTCTCTGTGGACAGAAGTACATTCAAAAGTTTCAACACATCTGTATTAGAATCCTCATCCTTCCCAAGGCAAATCATAACAGCCACCATCAAATCATAATTCGCCTTTCGTTCCTTTACACTGCCTACCAAATTTTCCTCCCCGATAAAATAGCGGGTGATACTGTTCTCACGATTCTTTGGAGGATTCATACAAATCCATAAGCTGTATACTTTTTTGATATTTTCATAGTGGGAATTTGCAAATTCTGTTCCATATTGAGCGGAAATCATGCGGCTGCAGTAATAAATTCCCCTCTTAATCAGCGGATAACCCGGATAGAAATCGTTCTGAGCTTCAATATTGATAATCAAACGAATCAATTCCCCGGATACAGGGGCTACTGCAAGAAACCGAATATCATAGGTAACTGTTCCCTCCGTCAGAGAAGTATCTTCATTTCCAGCTCCCTGTATCACAGAAATACCATTTGATTCGTCCGGGGCTACTGCCACCTCTCCTACCTGCGGCGTACCCTCAATATATTTCTCCGCAATTTCATCCACATCACAATCCCGGTATTCTTCCAGGCAGCTTCTCATAATCCATGCCAAAATAATTTTCTCCGAAAGCAGCCGCTTACAAGCCGCATCATAACTGGCTTTCTCATCTGCCACACGGATATTCTTCGCTATGGTAGTATCTATATTCATGGCCTCACCTCTTGTTTACATCTGTATTTTACCATATTTCGTATTAATAAGTCACCAAATTTTTCAGTCTTTCAGAATAAATCAAAATAATCCAGATCCCCATAGGTCCATTCCCCAAACTCCCATTCTGTTTTCCGGCAGCGCTTGCTTTTTCGCCCTTACTTATGATATGGTTCTCCACTGATAATCCGATATGCCCGGTAAATTTGCTCGCATAAAATTACCCGCATCAGTTGATGGGGAAAAGTCATGTCGGAAAAACTGACCGCCTGTTGGGAGCGTTTTCTCACTTTCTCGTGAAGCCCCAGGGAGCCGCCAATCACAAAGACCAGATGACTCTGTCCGCTGAGCCCCGCCTGGTTGATGACTTTCGCAAAGCCTTCCGAAGTATAGCGCTTTCCCTGTATCTCCAACGTATATACAAAGGCCCCCTCCTCCAGGCGCGCCAGAAGCCTGTCTGCCTCCCGCTCCCGGATCTGGTCTTCCAGCGCTGCAGATGCTTTGTCCGGCGTCCTTTCGTCAGCCACTTCCACAATCTCCAGCCTGCAGTATCTGCTCAGTCGCTTGGCATACTCGCCCACAGCCTCCCGATAAAAGCTCTCCTTAATCTTCCCTACACACAATATGGTGATTTTCATGGCCTGTTCCCCCGAAAAATTTTACCTGGAATCCGAAAAAACTTTCCCGAATTCCAGGCATTAAGACATCCTGATATAATTGCCGAAACAGGTCTTACCCCTCCGGGAAGATCGTGTCGTACATATCGTCCACAAAGTGATCCAGAAATTCCTGGTCCAAATTCACAAACTGGCGGTTCAGAAGGGCTTTGACCAAGGCCACCCGACGGAAATACCACTCTTCCTCCGGTGCGGCAGACAGTTGCAGACTGGCATCCACTTTGGCCCCCTCCAGATTCTCCCTGCACCACTTCTCCATAGTGCTCTTGAGAGAATTCTCAGAATCCGCCTCTCTGGCATACTGCCTGGAATTTTTCAGGGAGACAAAACCCATGACAATGAAAATCACGAACATGGCCCCCATGATGCCGCCGATCATAAAACGGTTGCTTCCCTGTAGTTTCAGGGGCAAAACTCCAGACAGCAACAATCCCAGGGCTATCAGGCCCAGACCGCCCACGATCAACAGCGTCCATGCCGAGGACCTATTCTCCGCCGCCTGCTCCGACTTGTTCTGATAGCCGTGGGAGGATCTGCGCACCGGCTGAGGCTGAGTTTTCCGCTCCTCCCCAGTCCCTGCCCCCACCCCAAACCACTGGGGCTGAGGCGCCTCCGCTTCCTGCCGGGTCTGTTCCTCCTGCATCCTGACGGCCTCCTCGGCCTGCCGCGCCTGCTCCTGCTGCATGTACACAGATCCCAGCTTAACAGCCTTCTGCCTGTGCTTTTCGTCAATCAGAAGTTCGTACACCGCCTCTTTCTCATCAAAGACAATCTCCATATCCTTCAGGCCATTGTACTCCAGATATTCCTTCAGCCGGGTCAACTCTGCTTCCGTTCCAAAAATCAGCGGAACCCTGTTCACAATCTCTTTTTCTGACACCAGCTGGCAGCCGCAATCCGCACACACGGCAATACCGTCTCTGTACTCATTCCTGCACTTAGGACATATCAGCATATACCCTCTCCTCCTCGTAACCCTGCCCTGCCCGTTTGCTCCAGGCTTATCTCTGTCTTTCCCATTGTCCAGTGTACCCACATACCAGTGCGCCGCCCACACAATATACTGGCCCACTGTCTGTATGATAGTCAGGCAAATCTCCTTGCCTAAATTCTCATCGGACTGCGTTGTCGTCGGTCAACGATGCCACCGCATCGCCTCCCTCCTCCGCCTTGCAGACTGAAAATTCATCCGGCGTCATTTTACTGAAAGTCAACGATACA
>JAAWKU010000139.1 GCA_022797535.1 Lachnospiraceae bacterium
GGTCAACGATGCCACCGCATCGCCTCCCTCCTCCGCCTTGCAGACTGAAAATTCATCCGGCGTCATTTTACTGAAAGTCAACGATACAGTACACTAGGTTTCCATCGGACCAGTGTGCTGACTTGATTATATATGGCAAAACTCCGCAGAATAAATTTTCATCGGCACCGATTGCGCCTGGAACAGGGCATTCATCGGTCTGCAAAAGAGCAGGTTACAGACTCCCCCGTTCCACCAAGGCCCTGCCGTCCTGCACCCGATACACCAGATCACATTTCTCGATGGTCTGGAGCCTGTGGGCAATGATAATCAGGGTCTTGCGGCCCTGGAAACGGTTGATGGAATCCATGATGGCCGCCTCGGTGTCATTGTCCAGGGCCGAAGTAGCCTCGTCCAGAATCAGCACCTCCGGGTCATGATACAGCGCCCTGGCGATGCCGATGCGCTGCCGCTGGCCGCCGGATAAACGGATTCCCCGCTCGCCGATACTGGTTTCCAGTCCCTGGGGCAGAGTTCTGATAAATTCATCCAGCTGAGCCTCCCGCAGGGCCTTCCACAGCCTGTCCTCGTCAATTTTCTCCTCCGCTATACCGAAACACACATTTCTGCGTATGGTGTCGTCCAGCATAAAAATCATCTGAGGGATATACCCCACATTTTTAAGCCAGGCACGATAATGGGTCATCACATCCACACCGTCCGCCGTAATCTGCCCCTCCTGCACCTGTAAAAGTCCCAGCAGTATATCCACCACCGTACTCTTGCCCGCGCCGGAGGTTCCCACGATCCCCACACTTTTACCGATGGGAATCGTCAGATCCGCATGATCGAAAATCTTTTTCTCCGTGCCCGGATAAGCATAGACGATCCCCTTTAAATCAATCCGCTCCCGTACCGGCAGTTTTTCATCCGTATCCGTAGCATAACTCATATCCACATTCTGGCCGCTGATCTCCTGCTGCAGGTCGTCGCTCACCGCCATCAGAAAAGGCTCACAGAACGCTATCTTGTTCATCTGGTTGTTGATGCGGTTGACGCAGGGCAGAAGGGCTATGGCCGCCGCCGCAAAGGCTGTCAGCGTGGTCACCATATCCGTGCTGCTCACGCTGCTTGCCATCATATAGATCACATAGCCGATCATACAGGCCACGCACACCGTCTCGATCAGCAGCTTGGGCGTCTGGCTGAACAGGTCATTTTTCCGGGCAGCGCTCACATAGCCGTTGCCGTATTTCAGATATTCGTCCACAAAATACTGCTCTTTACAGGCGATCTTGATCTCTTTGACCCCCTGCACCGTCTGGGATATCCATTTCAGCAGGCCGCTGTAACAGTCCTGATGCTGGCCTGCCGCTTTCTGCAGCATGGGCTTCAGCACCCATTTGATGGCCGCCAGCAGCAGGATCATCACCGTGGCCAGCAGAATCGTCATCATTGCGTCCTGAATCAGCAGGAAGGCCACCAGAAAGAGGAACACAATGCAGTCGGAGACCAGCTGCAGCAACGCCAGAATCAGCGCATACATGTTGTTGACATTGGCCGTAATATTCCGCTGTATCACCGCTGTGTCCGCATTCAGATAAAACTCATAGCTGCGGCGCAGATAATTGCGCATCATCCGCTCGGAAGTACGGAACTGATTGGAATAAACAAAGGCCAGCGTGGCCCTTTGCTCAAAAAAAAGGAATCCATTCTTGAGTATATACACCAGCACCAGTCCCAGCATGACCAGCACTGAGAACCGCAGTTCCGATCCGCCTCCCAGCAGCAAATAGAACTGGTGGAGCAGGCCGGGCCTGTGGAAAGCCTCTCTGTCCATTACGGTCTGCACCACGGACAGAATCATCCCCACTCCCAGGGTCTGCAGGCCGGCGCTGATCACCATCAGTACCACCAGTCCCCCCATGGCCCGCTTCTGCGTTTTGTCCAATAATATATTCAGCTTCTTTAGAATACGTCCCATATATTTATACTCTCAATTCTGTCTGTTTTCCTGGTCCGGCAAGGCAGATCAAATGCCTGTCTGTTCTCAGATCTGCTCGTTTTGCCTGTGTACCAGCGGGTCCTCATACTTATCCATAAATGCCTCTCCCAGCCGCACCTTCTCGTCCGCAAACTGGATGGCACCCACCTCCGTCAGCACCGCCACCACCTTTTTGAACCGGATCCCCGGGAAGAAGTTCAGCATCTCCATAGGTACCGTGGCGTCAAACTGGGGATATTCCGCAAACAATGTCCTATAGTCCAGCTCGTCTCTGGGATGAGGCTTTAGAAATATCTTCCCCTCCGCTTCGAACATGGCGATAATATCCCGGAAAATCCTTTCCCGAATATCCAGACTGCAAAGAGGATCTGTCAGAATCAGGATTTTATCCTGCCTCAGGGCCAACTCTCCCTCCCCGGCGGACAGCTGGGCGCGCAGGCTCTCCATATCCCGCACAAATGCCCGGAGAATCAGCTCCTTATCCTCCTGATTCAGTTTCTCCACCAGTGCCTGACGGGGCTGCTGAATATATTTCCGATAGGGGTACTTGAGCAGAGAGATGTCATTGACCTCCATATCCCTACAGTATTTCCCATATCCGTTTTGAATAAAAATCAGATTGCACCTCTCGGACAAAAAGGCTTTCAGCCCGAAATGCCCCCGGTTATCATACCGGGCCGCGTCGTAATTCTTCAGGCAGTTCAATCCATCCTCCAGCGCGTGATAGGGGATTTTATATACGTTCAGATAATAGCCGATGGGGTCCGAATCACAGTACACATAGATATCACCGTACTCTCTCAGGTTCACCGGGATCGTGGGGGCCAGAGCCCGGGCAAACTTTCTGGTAAACAGCACTCTGTTCACCAGGTTTTTCACCAGACTTCCCGTATCCTGGCGATACTTTGCCAGTTCCGGGAAAGCCGTATCCCGCTGTTCGTCAAAGGGTATCACCGCCTCAAACAGCCCCACAGCCTCCACCCTCTCTTTCAGATGCTCAAAATCTATGGACAGGCTGCTGAGTATCAGCGTGGCCTGTCCCCGCTGCCCCTTGGGTAGGGTCAGTTCTTTTAAAAAGGTCACGTAAACATGGTAATAGGTGTGACAGATGTAAACACGTTCTTTCATATATAAAAAAGTCCTCGCTTTTTGAAACAGTGCTGCATTCGGCATATTGCAGCACCTTTTGCAGGATGGGGAAACCTATGTCAAGGATGTCTCACTTCTTCATTTTTATGTAAGTATACAATAGGGGCAGATAAGATGCAACCAAAAATAATCCATTGAATAATCATCGCGCATCCTTTATAATATATGCCAAATATTGCGGCATATCTGATGAGGTGGATTATGAGGAAATTGGGAAAAATCGGAGAATGGGTCTATAAAGCCGGGCTTGCCACAGTGTGGGGGCTCACCCTGGCCCTCCTGGGGGCGCTCACTTTGTGCAGCCTGTTCTGGGGATACTATGCGGAAGAAATGGCCGCTCAGGTCTCCATCCCTCACCGGGAGCCGGTGCTGCTTCATCTGGCATGTGTGATCCTGCTGCTCCTGCTGCTGTTTCCTCTGCTGCGGCTGAACCGTTCCAGGAAATGGCTAAAGTATCTTCTTCTGGCTTTGGCGCTGGGGCTCACCTGTTTCTGGGGATTCTTTCTGATTCTTTTCGGCAGAAGCCTGCCCACCGCCGATTCCGCCAGCGTGTATGCCATCGCCCAGTCGCTGGCATCAGGCCAGACGGGGGTAATCCATCCCACAGGCTCCTACCTGTCCTACTATCCCCAGCAGATCGGTCTGGTGGCTTTCTATGAGGTCCTCATCCGGCTTTGGAATCTATTGCCCATTCCCTATGCCGCCTATCATTTCCTACAGTGCATCAACGTGGTCATGGCCTGCGCCATCGTGTATTTCCAGTACCGTACCCTCTGCCTGCTGCCCGAGAGCGATGAGGCGGCTGTGGCCTACCTGTTCCTTGCCCTGCTGAACGCGCCTCTGATGGTTTATACCTCCTTCGTATATGGAGAGATTCCCTCCTTTGCCCTTCTCTGCGGGGGAATCTATCTGCTGCTCCGATTTTTTTACAGGCCCGCCCCAAGCAGAAGGCGCCGTCTTACTGCCATGGCCTGCAGCCTGTTGATGCTGACCATGGCCGTGGCTCTGCGCAAGAATTCCCTGATCGTGGTCATCGCCATTCTCCTTGCGGTCCTCTGGGAATGGCTGAGAAGCCACCGACACCGGCTGCTGATCTGGGCCGCGGCCCTGGCTCTGTGCTCCGCCGCCATCCTGCCCGGAATCCAGAAATTGTACGAACTCCGGGCGGGCAATACCCTTAGTACAGGCGTGCCCGCCATCTCCTACATAGCCATGGGCATGCAGGAATCCACCAGAGGAAACGGCTGGTACAACGGCTTTAATTTTAATACCTATGAGACCTGCAACTTGGACAGCGCCGTCACAGCCCAAAAGAGCAAAGCCGCTATCAGAGACTCCCTGAAAGCCTTTGGCGCTGATCCAGGGTACGCCCTGGATTTTTATGCGGACAAGTTTCTCTCCCAGTGGACCGATGGCAGCTATTTTTGCAGGCAGGCCACCCAGAACCACGCCGATGGACGGGCCCGGATCGTGGAGATGGTCTATGAGGGAAAACTCTCCCCCGCTTTCAACCATTTCTGCAATATCTACCAGCTGATGGTCTACGGCGGCGCGCTGTTATGCCTTGTGGGAATGCGCAAGAGAGGAGGAGACCGTCCGTCCCTGCTGCCCTATGTGGGCCTGGTGGCAGTGCTGGGAGGATTTCTGTTTCACATGGTATGGGAGGCCAACTCCCGCTATATCCTGCCCTATTTCCTGCTTCTGCTGCCCTATGCGGCCCGGGGACTGGGTATGATTTGGAAGCCATCCTATTGCCATAGTTCCACAAGTATGCTATGATTGGACCAGATAAAAGTCCTTCTTTAAAAAGGAAAAAGGTTGACGGAAAAGAGGTAATCTTATGGAAAAACCGGCAATATGCGGCGGCAAGCCCGTCCGCTCCACGCCCCTCAGCTATGGGCATCAATATATTGACGACGCGGACGTAAGAGCTGTAACAGAAACTCTGCAAAGCGACTGCCTGACCTGCGGTCCCCGAACCGAAGAATTAGAGCGCAGGCTATGCGCCATCACTGAGGCCAAATACTGTGTGGCCGTGAGCAACGGCACTGCGGCGCTGCATATAGCGGCGCTGGCGGCAGGGATCGGGCCCGGAGACGAAGTGATCACCACTCCCATCACCTTTGCCGCCAGCGCCAACTGTGCCCTGTATTGCGGCGCAAAGCCGGTGTTTGCGGACATCCGTCCCGATACCTACAATATCGATCCCGACTCCATCCGGGCACATATCACCCCCCGCACCAGGGCGGTGGTGGCTGTGGATTTCACCGGTCAGGCGGTGGAACTGGAGGAGATCAGGTCCATCTGCCGGGAACATCATCTCACACTGATCGAGGACGCCGCCCATTCCATAGGCACCCGCTATAGGGGACAGCCTGTGGGCAGTCTGGCAGATATGACCACCTTTAGCTTCCACCCGGTAAAAACCGTTACCGCCGGGGAAGGGGGAGCGGTGACCACCAACAGCAAAGAACTCTACCGCAGGCTGGTACTGCTCCACACCCACGGCATCACCCGGGACCGCAGTCAGATGGCCCATCCCACAGACGATCCCTGGTACAACGAGCAGATCTCCTTCGGCTTCAATTACCGCATGACGGAAATCCAGGCAGCGCTGCTCCTCAGCCAGCTGGATAAGCTGGAGATGTTTTCCCGGCGCCGCAGGGAGATCGCAGCCCGATACGACGACGCCTTCTCCAGGATTCCCCAGCTGCAGGTACAGCGGGAAATTCCTGATTCTGACACCACGCGCCACCTGTATATCCTGCGTCTGCGCACAGAAATGCTAAACTGCACCCGCCGGGAATTCTTCGATGCCCTGGGAGCGGAAGGCATCCGCTCCCAGGTACACTACCTTCCCGTATACTGGCACTCCTACTACGAGGGACTGGGATATGAAAAAGGCCTGTGCCCTCAGGCGGAGCGCTACTACCAGGAAGTCATGAGCCTGCCCCTGTACTACTCTCTCTCGGACCAGGATGTGGAAGATGTGATTCATATCGTGAAAAAACTCATAAATTACTATGCGGAATGACTTTTGCTTCCTCGTATTCCCTGAATTTTACGGGGCTGCCGCATAACAGCCACTCCATGCACAATATGGCAGCCCCTTTATCGCGCTATCTCATTCAGTTTCTCACAGATCTTCATTCCCAGAAAGAATCGCCCCTGTTCATTGGGATGGACCCCATCCGCAATCAATATTTTTTTCTTTCCGGCATAGCTCTCCGTCTCCGCATACATATTAATATACGGCAGATCATATTCCCGCGCCACCTGCAGGGCCGCTTCCACATACTCTTCCAGAGGAGCGCCGTTCTCGCCCACAATCTCCTTGCCGCAGTTCTGAAAGGTGATGTATCCCGGCGTCAGTATCAGAATCTCCGCGTCAGGATAGGAGGTTTTGAGCCGCTCCACAACGATTCTCATGGCCCCAGGATAGCTGGCCGACATATATTTGTCCTCAGCGTTCACAGTGTTCCCAAACAGATAATCGTTGACGCCGTAATTAAGAATAAACACCAGCCGGCCGCCGTCGATTTTCTCCCTGGCAAACTCCTGTATTCCATCATAAGCCGCCTGTCCTTTGGGTATATCACCCACCAATCCGCCGCACAGATTGGTTATCACATCTATTCCGGAAATATCCCCCATTCCATCAGCCAGGCAAATTCCCCCGTATCCACAATTAATACATTTTGCCCCGGTAAAATTCTCCACTACCCCGGACACGCCCGTGCTGTCCGTATAATTGCCAAAGATGCTGTCACCCAGAAACACAAGGACATGATCCCTCCATTCCCTCACAAAAGACGGCTCATGCTGCCATGCACGCAGGGTTTCCTCCAATTCCCCCAATGTTTCTATCCAATTATCCGCCGTCACCCTATAACCCTGATCGCAGAAAACATTTAAAAACAGTCTGTGTGTAACACTGGCGTTGAGTACGCCCTCCGCCACATAATTCTGCTCATTGCAGATCAGCCACTCCTGACCGCCCACGTAAAAAACCAACAGATTTTCCAGAGAAGTCAGGGCCTCCATGGCCCGCCCATATCCTGCGATGCCCTGCTCCCGCCCCTCTTCCGTCAATGACTGCCATTGCGCAAACGAAGGATATGCCAAAAGCATCTCCCACTCAATCTCCTCCTGTTGTTCCACAAATGCCGCCACCGATGCCTGCCAGTCCAGTTCCCTCTCCCAGGGCAGATGCCGCTCCAGCTTCACAGGGTCAATTCCCAGATAAATCCGTTCCGGCAGCGTATGGCATGTCATCAGCTTCGAGAGCGCCCCCCGCAGTTCCTGAAAATTCTCAAAAACAAGATCAATCTTTAAGGTATCCACACCACGGTAACTGTGAAAATCCTCCTCCTCAAATGACTCAAGAGAATACATGGATAAGAATACCGCCTCATATCCACCCGTTTCCCACATGTCCAGCCAGGATTGCAAAGCCTCCATTTTAGAAAGATATCGAAAATGACGCCGGGACTCCAGCGGGCGGTGCGCCTGCGCTTCCACACATATCGCCTGCATGCTGTATTCAACCTCAGGCAGCAGAAAGAAGATAACTGCCACCACAAGTGATAATACCATCATCCATATGGCGATTATCAAAACATATAACATTCTAAAAGGAGCAAAAGTCTCTCTAATCTGCTCCATGCCGAATCACACCTTTCCATA
>JAAWKU010000009.1 GCA_022797535.1 Lachnospiraceae bacterium
CCCTGTCCGCACATCCCGGTATATTAAGTATGTGCTTCAGGCATTCCATCTCCTGTTCCCCCATTTCATCCGGGTTCTGGGAATAGAGCAATTTTTCCAGCATTTTCCCGATACTGTCCAAAGTAAAAAATCTTAAATGGGTTCTGTCCAGTATACCCGCTTTCTCATATGCAAACTTTCCCTGCAGCAAAGGATACAATACCGACAGGTTCATGAGATTGGGGATGCTGCAGATGAACGCGCCTCCCTCTTTCAGGTGCCCTGCCATCTCCCTCAAGATCCGTTCCGGCTCATGCAAATGTTCCAACACATCCGCAAAAATGATATAGTCAAATCGTATACCTTCAAACGGAAAAGCGGAATTCTCAATATCTCCCTGCACGATGTCCAGGACCCTGCCTCCCACAGACGCAACTTCCGGCATAAGTTCCATGCCGTAAACATGGGCGGAAGGATACTTAAATTGTATCCTTGCCAGCGTGGCGCCCAGGCCGCATCCCACCTCCAGCACGTTCACTTCCCTGCCTTCCCCACAGTCCAGCAGATCCACTATCCCGTCCCGGACATGGGAATAATAGGTAATATCAAAGCCCCATTTCTCCCTGAACAATTCCCTGTTCCGGTTGTACTGCTCCTCCCAGACCTGGCGGTTTTGCCCGGCGCCGCCGCCAAAGTGATAGATAAAGCTGTTGTGGCACAGGATGTTACGATAGCCGCTGCAACACAGTCTGATCCCCAGGTCACAGTCCTCAAACTGTCCCGGCGAATACCGGATATCCAGTTCTCCCACTTTCTCCATGGCTTCCCGGCGCACCAGCACGGCAAAGCCCACCAGATAGGACTTCAGTTCATAAGGATGGTCCTGTAGGACATTGTTTTGCAGCGCGTATTGCTCGTATTCCTGAATGGTGGTAAATTTTTCCCCGATCACCTGGCCGTTTGAGGAATAATTCGTCATACATCCCGCCGAACCGGTATTTTCCGTTTCATACAGCCCCATTCGGAGCCAGAACAGAGAGTTGGGGAACAGGATGGTATCACTGTTCAGCAGCAGAATATCCGAATCCGGTCCCGCCGCCCGGATCCCCTGGTTACATCCGCAGGGAAAGCCCCTGTTCTCGCTGTTTTTGATCAGAACCACATCCTCCTGCTGTTCCAGCCAGCTCAGACTTTCGTCCGTTGACGCATTGTCCACCACGATGATTTCATAGGAAGAGGGAACATTGTTTCTTCGTATGCTCTCAATACAAAAGCGGGTCATCTCATATGTATTGTAGGAAAGGATGACGATTGCCACTTTCCGATAATTCAGGCCTCCCTCTAAGGCAAGGTTCTCCTTGAAGCTCTGGATGACCATTTGATCCTGAGGGTCCATGCAATAAAGTTCCGCGTTTTCATAACAGAAGTACGCCTGTAAGTGGTTGCGGCTCTCGTAATAATTGCCCAGCAGCAAATATAATTCCGGATTCCTGGGATTGAGCCTCAGCCCCAGCTGCAGGTATTGCCTGGCCGTCTCATTGGCTCCCACCGCCATCAGAGCGGATACCGCAAGGATAACCAGTTCCTCCGTATATTCATTTATGTCTATTTGTGCCAGTTCCGCAAGCGCCTCCTCATAGAGACCCTGCTCCAGCATTTCCGTCAGTCTGTCATACATCGTTTCGCCCTCAAGTACCCGCCTTGCCCAGATACTCCATGAACGCTGTCTTGTTATCCACGGCGCGGGTGGTGGGACGCCCCAGATCCTCCCTGGCTCCGATGGCGCATCTGGCCTCTATCAGGGACAGGGCATTCCGCTTTTTGGCCTCTCTCAGTTCCCGGTCCAATGCCTCAAAACTGTCCACGGAGACGGCATGAGGATATCCGCAGGCCCTGGCTATGACAGGCAAATCCATCTGCCCTGCCACGGTGGGCATCCCTCCCACGGTCTCATGGGCTTCGTTGTTGATCACCACATGAATCAGATTGGCCGGACGGTTTGCCCCGATCACGGCCATGGCCCCCATATGCATCAGTACCGCGCCGTCCCCGTCTATGCACCATATCTTCCTGTCCGGTTTGTTGAGGGCGATTCCCAGCGCAATGGAGGAACTATGGCCCATGGATCCCACCGTCAGGAAATCGTATTGATGCCCCTGCCCCATGGCAGTTCTTATTTCAAAGAGTTCCCGGCTGGCTTTCCCGGTGGTGGAGACGATCGGGTCCTCCCCGGATACCGCCGCAATATGCCGGATAATCTCCTCCCGAGTCATGGTATGCCTATTTTGGTACGTCACTTCCCCGTCATAGGACAGAGCGCCTTTGCGCACCACAAGGGCAACGCTCTTTCCGCCGGAAAGGGCTTCCTGAAACTCTTCCAATGCCTGCCCAAGTTCCTCCCGGGTGGTGTCCCTGCCGACAACGAAGGACCGGATATCCATATCCTCCAGAAGTCTCAGCGTCACCTCCCCCTGGTAGACATGCTGGGGTTCGTCATGCACACCCGGCTCCCCCCGCCATCCGATCACAAAGATCACGGGGATTGCATATACCTTTTGGTTCAGCAGGGAGGCCGCCGGATTGATGATATTGCCCTCACCGCTGTTCTGCATATACACCACCGGAATCTTCCCGGTGGCCAGATGATACCCCGCCGCCATGGCGGCGCAGTTGCCCTCATTGGCCCCAATCAAATGATGGGCCGGGTCGATGCCGTAGGTTTTCATCAGATAGTTGCACAGAGCCTTAAGCTGGGAATCCGGCACCCCTGTGTAGAAATCGGCGCCTATTGCTTTCACAAACTGTTCTACTTTCACATCCTGTTCCTCCGAACTGTTTCCCGTTTATTAAAGTGAAAACGTATCACAAAATTTGCAATCTCCCCAATGTTCGCGTCCTTCGTACAGACACTGGCGTACTTTCTGGAAGCGTGGTCCATACCATATCTCCAACAATTTTTCCTTATTCAGATCACCCAGTGTATACTTCCCTATTGCATCATTACAGCAAAGCGATACTTTCCCGTCCGGTCTTATGATCATCTGCTTAAATGGCAGAACACATCTATCCTTTCCATACTCCACAAGTTCTTTTCGATTAGGCGCTGTCCCTCCTCTGGATGTCAGTATCTCCTGTGGTTTCCTCAAAACAATGGTAACCTTTTTTGCCAGTTCCGCATGCGTCTTACAGTACTCCTGTATCTCGACACAAGGCTTAATAAGTTTTAATTCCTGCTGGTAATTATCAATGATCAGTTCATCCAAAATATCTGCCAGTTCTACAAATTTATCAAGCGACAACAATGTCCCATTTGTAAACATATGCATTCTGGCATTAGGCAGCTTTTCTCTCGCATATTGATTAAGAGAGATAATCCTGTCATCCAGCAAGGGCTCGTTATTAGAAAAGACGGAAAATCGCCCACAATAATTTATCTCCGCAAGTTGATCCACAATATCATGAAATAATTCTTCCGTCATAACCGCATGTACCCTGGGATCAACATTACGATTAACCGGGCAAAAAGAGCAGGTGCCATTACAGCGATTAATCGTTTCAACTTCTATTGCCTCAAAGAGAGGGGGATTCTGATACAAGCGTTCTGCTTCATCAAAAACGGCCTTTCTGGAATACTGAAGTTTTTCATCATTATTCCATTCTGCTTCCGTCTGCTTCTCTGTTCTTGTATCATATGGATTAAAAACCAATTCATCCGTTTCATAGAATTTATGCAGATGATCCAGAAACACGGAATAATCCGTTACGCCATATTCCTTTAACTGTTTCTCCATACTGGCCGAATATTGACTCGCAATTAAAATGTGATGATGCGTGGAAATAGCCTGTTCAACACTCAAAACAGGCTTTCCGCAAAATAACTGTTTTTGCTTTTCCACATTATTATCGATAAATCCCTCCACAGATTCCTCACCTAACTGCGCAAACGCATCTCTACCATATTGCCCCGCTCCAAATATCAGCACTTTTTTCATGTCCTGCAAATCCTCCCAAATTATTTGATTAATTCCTCTATAAAATCAATATATTGATTTAATTCACAACATTCTTCTACCATTTCCCTTGCATGACGCGACATTATTTTCCTCTTTTCTAAATGGGAAGCCAAATACGCAATCTTATTGGCAATTTGCTCTATCTCTCCAATCCCTGCTTTAAATCCTGTCTGTCCATCAATGATTAGCTCTTCTGTGCCACTGACATCCGTGACAACTGGCACAGCGCCACATTTCATAGCTTCCAGCATAGCCAGACAGCATCCTTCCCATTCTGATATATTGATATATACCTGTTGTCGTTGCAAAAAATCTTTCATGGAGCCAGGCTCCAGCCTGCCCAGAAGGTGAACACGCTCTTTCAAATCATTCTGTTGAATATATGTCTCGATCATAGCATAGCATGGACCATCGCCAGCAATTTCAAGTTGATAATCAATCTTTTTCTCTTCCAGCTTCTCTATTAATTCCGGCAGCAAATCTGCTCTTTTCTGTGCGCTGTACAGTCTGCCTCCCCAGCCAATCCGAACAGGCCCCTGCCATTCAGACACAGGATTGAATTCTACCAGGCCCTCCATCTCAATAATACAGGGATTTACTCTATAATACAACTTATTTGGGGGTATTTTCCATTCATCTTCCAGATTTTTTCTAATCCTGGCGCTAATGCATATATATTTTTCAATTTCATTTTGCCATTGTACCTGCCTTTCATATAGCATGTAGCTGTCGTTGTGTATCACAGAGATTATCCTCACAAGGTCAGGATATCTCTGTTTCAATACATAAGCAGCCACCATAACATAATCTAAAGAATTGGCAATCAACACAAATGGCAGCCGCTGCTCCATATCCCTGATTATGGGGAGCACCGTCTCCCAATATGCCTCCCTCCGTTGTTCATAACGGCCTATCAACTTTTCTATGTCTTCAGAATACTTTATCAATGATTCCTTAGCGTATACATATGTATTATACCCTCTCTTGTCCAGACAGGAAGCAATAATACATGCATACTGCGCGTCTCCATCCCATCCGCTGCCTGTAAACGCATCTACCAGTACGCATTTCTGTTTATGGACTTTCGCCTTACTCACTTGATATTCTGACGATTTCCTGTCAATATATTTTCTGAAAACGGAACTAAAATCTAAAACCCGATCCCCCAACCCCATTGCATTAAGTTGATTTTGAATCTGCATTTTGTAATTGGACGTGGTAATCACTATTTGACAATCAATGCGAATTAACTCTGTCGGCGGAATAATTTTTTTTCCGTCCAGCAGAGTACCCCATTTAGAAGAATTGTTATCTGTAAAGCAATAATGTTCTATTCCCTGTTCTCTTAATACTCCTATACATTTGTATAAATCTTGCCCTGTTCCAAACAATACCACCTTCTTCGTCATTCATTTTCCCCTCTCCATACCAAAATGACATATCGCTTATAAATGCATTCACAAAACAAAAAACTACTTTTTTTATCGGCCGTATTGGGGAAAATATTAATCAATATATATAAATTACATATTTTTTGTGGTAAAGTTTATATGGCAAGCGGAAAAGAAGCGGGCAAATTCCTCAAAAGTCATAATATGAAGCAGTGTTATGCCCTGTTTGTTGGTCCACGGGAGGCATTTTCATATAGTCGCCATACTCCTGCGTCAGCCACCCATGTGCGTCTCTTGGCCCGAGAACCTTATGTCCCTCAAAATTCATTTCTGTTAAGTCTACAAACCACTCCTTCTTTAAGCCATGTATCTGTGGAAATGTTAAAGAGCGAAAAGTATTACATTTATCAAAATTGTATCTGCGCGCTAAATAACTGATTACGGCCACTGGCACACGTCTGGGAATCCAAGACAGCATTCTATACCAGAATCGCAGCATCACATTTTCTGACACTTTTGCGCCCACCGGCGACCACAAAATTTTCCTGAGAAAAAAACATATTGCCTGATGAATTTTCGCTGGGATCTTATGGTTCGGAATCCCGTCAGATATTAATATATCTACCCAAATTCCGTTTTTCATACCAAGATGCTCTTGACCTGTGCGTACATAAGTGGTTCCTGTTTTCAATAACTTAGCGTATCCCCATCGGTACAAAGGATCAGAGTCAAAATCCTGCAGGAAAAACCGGGACGTATCCAGATCTTTCTCACAGGCCCTTTTGAACTTTTCATATTCCTTACGCAACATTCTGACATCTACATCATCATCCCACGGAATAAATCCTCCGTGACGCATGCAGCCAATTAATGTCCCCCCGCATATGTTATACTTTATTTGGTTTTTCCGGCATATTCTATCCAATTCCAGCAGAAGCTCCAACTCGACCATTTGCATCTTTTTAAGCTGCTCCCGGGGCATTTCCATAACATTTGGCTTATACCGCATTGTTCTTTTCTCCAAGTTTCCTTTTTATATCCGTAGTTGATATTTCAGGGGTTCTTTCCAGATACACTACATGACAATATTCATTGAGAAAATCAAATTTGCCTTCCCAATCATCTCCCATAACAAAAGTATCCACTTTATATTCCTTAATATCCCGTACCTTTTGTTCCCAACATGTCTCCGGGATTACCAAATCTACATAGCGAATTGCCTCCAGCAAGGCTTTTCGTTTCTCGAAATCGAAAAAACATATTTTTTGTTTTTCATTCCAGTTAAATTCATCAGTAGATAATGCAACGATCAAATAATCCCCCAATGCCTTTGCCCGTCTCAGAAGATTGATATGACCATAATGTAATAAATCAAAAGTTCCATATGTAATCACTCTTTTCATGAGTCATTCTCCAATAATTTGTACATCGAAACTGTATGATGCAGTATCCTTTTTTCTGGCGGGGGCAATTGTATATAGTCATCTCCAAAATCTTCTACAAGCCAATCATGGTACTGCCTTGGCGCAAAAAACAAATGCCCCTCAAATTCCAACTCTATTAAATCCAGATGCCACTCCTTTTTAACTCCTTTCTGCTGAATTTTTTGACTGTCAAAAACACTGACATCCTTTTTTAACCCCATCCATCCCATTCTGTCACAGTTCTTTTCATTGTATTTCCTACTTAGAAAGTCAAAGATACCAAAAGGAATTTTGGCCGGCACATGACTTAACAAAATAAAAATCAGTCTTTTAAACGGATTTTTTTCTACCTCCACTCCCACAGGAGACCACAAAGTTTTCCTGCAACTCCATGCTAAAAAATTGTAAATCTGCTTTTCTATAACGTTGTCAGGCAAGCCATCAGAAATAAAAATATCAATGAAAACTCCTGTATTTTGTTGTAGTTTTTCCTGTCCCACCCGTATATATTGTGTTCCCTTCCTTAATATTCTTCCAAATTGCCAGCGATATCCAGGATCCGTATATCTATTCTGCAAAAAAAATTTTGTATTATCCAAATCTTTCTCACAGGCCTGGCAAAACTTTATATACTCACTTCGAAGCATACATATGTCGATGTCATCATCCCAGGGAATAAACCCTTTGTGACGTACCGCTCCCAGCAGTGTTCCCGAACAAATATTATATCTTATTCCATATTTTCTGCAAATCCGATCTAATTCAATAAGCATTTCCAACTCAATGGACTTTATTTTTTCCAAGTCCGTATGCGGGATATTTACATGCTCTTTAACGCTCATTTAAATTATCTCCTATATTATGGCAATGAATATTTATCATTTCGCACCCAGAGCAATTATGAAATCTCAAATAATTCACCGCTATTGTATTCTCAACAATAACCGTCTCTTCGCTCTGCCTGACATCTATTACTTTATAAAGTTATTTATTCATATTGTATATATCGGCTGAAAGATTTATATCTTTAACAAACCCTTGCCTGTTCTTGCGAAAAAGGGACTTTCTTAATTCATTAGGTATATCAAAAACAGCATTCTTGTTTTTTTCTCACAGAATGCTGTATGACTAAACTATAAAAGAGGAAGTTTACCGTTATGTTACAATTTTCACACAACTACTTCCAGACGAGACTGCGGACGGTTTCCGCATTGAAGCAATGATAAAATGCGCCTGGGCCGCACAGTTGAAAGTGCTGGAAGCGTTGAACTATTCCAGTGATCTATTCGAAATGACCTGTGCAGAGAATGGTATCACAAAACTGTATGATACCCAACTGCCAACCTGGACATGAATACCCGTTTAACCAGAAGCAATACAGAATGCTGGCGACTGGCAGAATGGCCGATTCCCTCACATCTGGCCTCTTCTAAATCTCATCTACCAGACTGATAATGTCCTTAATGGGCATCAGCCGTTCATCCACTTCCAGCGCCCTGTGGTTTTTCAGGATCTCTATGGCTACTTGCTGCATGGCGGGGAATGCGCTCCGGGTCAGTTGATTGGCATAGATGACAATATTGACTCCCGCCTCTGCCAGCTCCGCCTCTGTGATACTGTTAAAGGAAGTGGGAACCACCACAATGGGAGTGTCCTTATCCTCCTGACGGAATAAATGACAGAATTCCAATATCTCCCCAGGCTCTTTTCTTCGGGAATGAATCATGATCCCATCCGCGCCGGCCTTCACATAGGCCCTGGCACGTTCCAGCGCGTCTTCCATTCCCTGTTCCAGAATCAGACTCTCAATGCGGGCAATAATCATAAAGTCATCTGTCAGCTGAATCTTCTTTCCCGCCGCTATTTTCTCGCAGAAATGTTCTATGGTGTCCTGCGTCTGCTCAACATCTGTTCCGAACAGTGAATTCCTCTTCAGGCCGATTTTGTCTTCTATTATTATTGCGGAGACTCCCATCCTCTCCAATGTCCGAACCGTATAAACAAAATGCTCTATCATTCCCCCCGTATCGCCATCGAAGATAATAGGCTTTGTTGTAACTTCCATAATATCGTCCACTGTCCGAAGACGTGAGGTTATATCAACCAATTCAATATCCGGCTTCCCCTTGACTGTGGAGTCACATAACGAACTGATCCACATTGCGTCAAAACGATCCAGTTTGCCGTCGCTTTCCACCGTTGTCTTTTCCGCTATCAGACCTGTCAGTCCACTATGTACCTCTATGGCCTTGACAATGGGACAGAGCGGCAGCAATAATCTCAGCCGCTTTCTCCGATACTCCGGCATCCGAGCCTTTTCCCTGGCGCATGCGTCGATCCGCTTCACATTCTCATTATAAGTATACGGAACATCTATAATCTCTCCGCCGTATTTCTCCAGAGCGGCCTCCGCACGGTCTCTTACTACCTTCATAAATCCCCTGGTCCAATTATCCCCATGAATAACATAATCCGGACGGATCCGACGAATCACTTCGTCATAATCAAACTCCTCCTGTACGACTACCTGGCTGACTCCTTCTATTTCCGAAACCATTTTCATTCTCTCTTCAAAGGAAATAATAGGAAAACGATTAAACCGAATCATAGCGGCATCACTTAAAACCCCAACGATGACTTCCCCATATTCTCTCGCTTTGTTAATAATATTTAAATGCCCTTCATGAATCACATCCGTACAAAAACAAGTGTATACTTTTTTCATATTTCCGTCCTTTCCGTGACCTTTTAAAACAAAAAAACTGTTATAGCACCCCATGCGATAACAGCTTCCCGCTCTTTTTGACTCTCCGTGCCTCCATGCAACCATATATTTTCTTTTAATATATATCGGAAAAAAAAGAAAAGTCTTTAGCAGGGCAGATTTTTCCTTTGGAAAAGCTGCGGGAACTCCAGTATCTACATCCTTGTTTTTTTCCATAAAATGAGTTATGATGAGGATATAAAATTACCGAAAAGGAGTTCCTCACCATGCTGCAATTTCCCAAGAATTATTTTCAGGATGAAACCGTTGACGGTTTTCATATTGAGGCCATGATGAAATGCGCCTGGGCCGCGCAGCTGGAGGTGCTGGAAGTGCTTCGTGAACTGTGCGCGAAGCATAATATTACCTATTTTGCCGATTGGGGCACCCTGCTGGGAGCCGTCCGTCACCAGGGCTTCATCCCCTGGGATGACGATATTGACATCTGCATGCTCCGCCCGGATTACGAACGTTTTCTGGCGATCGCCAACCAGGAACTGCCCGAGCCCTTCCATGTCCACAGCGAATACTCCAGCAATCTATATGAGCAGCCCTTTGCAGTGATGGTCAATGCACAGACAATCAGTTATTCCCCGGAGCGCCTGCAGCAGTTCCATGGCTGTCCATATGTGGTAGGGCCCGACATATTTCCATTGGATGTTCTTCCTCAGGACAAGGAAGCTGAAGAGCAGCAATGCAAACTATATATCACTCTACTGGCCAATGTGCAGAATTGCCGCAATCACCTTGACAAAGTCATGGCTGATCTGCCGGAACTGGAACAAATGTGCGGAATGCGTTTTGACCGGGATAAAGATATTAAAAATCAATTATTAAGGGCCCTCACCTCTGTGAGCTGTTTATACAACGACACAGATTCCCCCTATATGACCCATATGACCTATCATGTGGGACGCAGGCGCTATCTGCGCAGAGAGTGGTACCGCGAGGTGATATGGCTGCCCTTTGAAAATGTCAGTATTCCTGCTCCCATAGACTATCAGGAAGCGCTGACAGCCCTGTTCAACGCCGACTATATGATCCCGGACCGCCAGCCCGGCCACGAATATCCCTTCTATCAGAAGCAGTACAACATGCTGGTGGAGGCGCTGGTGGCCGGCAGGATGGCAGACTCCGTCACGCCTGACCTGTTCTGAATACAGTCAGCTGACAAAAGCCCTGGTGTGCCGTCGTACTGGTCAGCCGCCGTAATTCAAAATGATTTCCCTGATAATAAAGTCGGCAGTGTCCTCTATCTCCGCAAAAGCAACTTCTTTGGGAAGTCTGACTCCAAAAGCCCGCTGCGCCTTCCGGATCAGTTCATCTGTATAGAACAGGCTCCCTTCCCGCACATCCTCGATTCCGTCCAGATAGATGGACTCCCGGTTCTTGCGGCGCATCTCCTCCATATCAAAATATGTTTCTTCTATGTAAGCCCGCACATCCTCCCCGTTGCCGTCCAGGATCACGGGATACCCGCCGATCTCGCCGAACACGCCGGGGCAGTGCAGCTTTGTCCGCTTTCCCTGGCGGACGGCGCCCAGGACGGCCTGAATAATCTCATAATTGCTGGAGGCATTCATCATATTGCGCCTGGCATCCACAGGCATGGGGATCCTGCAGGCGGCAAATACCCGATTCATATCCGGCGTCAGCTTCTCCCCTTGGTAACGGATGTCAATGAGCTGCTCCACGCCCTCTGTCTGTCCCTCCTTGCTGATCACCACATCATGAAAATGGCTCACCGCATAGGTCACATCAATGTTCCAATAATCCTCTATCCCTCTCTCCTCCGCCACGGCAAATCGGATTCGGGGCAGCAGATGATTGATATTGCCGCTCCCAAAATCAGGGGATGCCTTCCCGGCAGACCTCAGCCAGGGAATCACGGCGTCCGAATAGGATGTGTTGATAACAATGGCTTCGCTGCCAGCCTCCTCGTATGCTTCCATAATGTTTTTGATATACTTCACAGCCAGAGGAGACCAGATCCCATAGGCCCGGACCGTCCCCCAGGAGATGCTGCCATATTTCAGACCCGGATAGGCCCGGCTGGAATTGACAATGATATCCGGCCTCCATGCCTGAATGCAGTCCCGGATAGAGGAAATGTCATTCAGATCCACCCCTGCCCTCACTTCCACCCTGCACCGATTCTGCCCCCGGATCAGAGAGGCCACTCTCGCAATATTCACATCCGAGACCATCTTCTCCCGGTTCCGCCCTGCCACACAGATCTCCAGATTCTCATCCCCGGAGGACTGAAGGTAATCCAACAGATAATTCCCCACACTCCCCAGGCCCAGGATCATGACTCTCGCTTTCCTGTCCCGCAATCCTCTCCGAAGGCCGTTTAATTTCTCATTCAATGTTTTCATAGTCGTCTATCTCCGCTATCCCTGCGTTGTAATCCTGCACTGTGTTGCAATTCACCCATTTTTCAAAGGAAATGATCTCATAATGCCCGCTGTGGCTGAAATATTCCTGGATCAGAGTCAGGTTGGTTCCTCTCTGTCCCTGCTCGCCCAGAGCATCCATTGACTTCCGCAATAATCCCGGATCCGCGAATTTCCAGATTTGACCCGAGTTATAAATGCTCAAAAAAGGCTCCCCTATCTCCAGGCAATTATGGCTGGTATCATATGTATAATGTATCCTGTTTTCCCGGTCAAAATAGAGCGCCACCGCTTTGTGAGCCTGTATGGGCTCCCGGTTCACCGTCAACACATCCCCGGGAGCCTGGCATACCTGCATAAAGCTCTCCCGGTCCACCAGCAGATCCCCCTCCGCGAAAACGATCTCCCTGTAGTCCCACCTGGATGCCTCGCGCAGCCCCAGATACAGACTGTATCCGGAACCCGTCTCCTGATACAGGTCATTTCTCACCAGGCTCACCCGGTCTCTGATATCCTTCAAATCCCGCTCTACTGCCTCGGCCAATTCCTCATACCGATAACCGCCCACAAGAATATAGCGGTCGAAAGCGCACATATGCGTAAGTCGGTACAGCAGGGTCTGTGTGCTGCCTCCCTCATGATACAGGCATTTCAGACAGGGGTACCCTACAGACTGGCTGAAGCGGCTGGAAAGCCCTGCTACCGTCACAAGCAATATCCTCATACCCGCTCCATCTCCTCCACGCACATCTCAATCCCCTGCTCCAATGTGATCCGGGGCCGCCAGCCGGTCCTGCTCCTGATCTTGTCCGTGTTTAGCAACCGCCTCTCGGGATCGGACTCCCGGTATCCGTTAAAGCTGATCTCCGGCTCCCCCATTCCCAGCTTCCGCGCGCACAGACGCACCAGGTCGATGATGGAAATCTCCTCATCCGTGGCCACATTGTATACACTGCCGTCCAGAGCCTGGGGCGTATTGGCCAACTCGATGACCGCTTCGCAGCTATCCTCATTGTGCAGGAAGGTTCTGTAATTCTTCCGGGAGTTCTCCAACAGTTCCACCTTCCCCCCGTTCTTGAGCTGGTTCAGGATATGGGGGATGATATGCTTGGGATACAGTTCATTCTTGCTGTACACATTGGCAAAACGGATGGAGCACCCCTTGATCTTCCCCTCCATCACCGCATCCTTCATAAAAAATTCCGTCAACAGCTTTCCCGTGGCATAGCTGGTCCTCTGGGAATGCTCCGCATTGACCATGGTGATGAAATCCGACTCCCTCACCCCCTGCTCTCCCCAGGAATTCATGGAATAAACCTCCGAAGTAGAACAGTTGATATAGACATCCGCCGATACGGCGACGGCCTGTTCCAGAAAAGCCTTCATCCCCACCACATTGGTTTCAAAGGTGCGCTCCACATGGTAAAAATGCTCCGTATGAACCACTGCCGCGCAGTTGATATAGATGCATAAATCAAACCGGGACTTTTCCCGCAGCACCTCTTCCTGCAGTTCCTGCATCTGCAGCCTGTCATTCAGATCATAGGCGTAAAAGGTGAACGCTTCCCTGTCCAGAATATCCTCTACCGTATGCAGGGAAGAAGCAAAAAAGTTGTCAAACCCGATTACCCTGTTGTCAGTGCCGTCCGCCGTCAGCTTCCTTGCCAGTTCATTCCCTGTCATACCAGTCACGCCGCTTATTACATATAAGTTTTTCATATGCCATACTCCAATCTCTTGCTGTAAAATGAATCCACCTGTCCGTCAAAAGCCTGCTGCTCTTTGGCTATATCATAAGCCGCTTTCAAAAAGACAACCTCTTCCCTTTCAACGTCCAGAACCGCCGCCTGTGCCATGGGGTTCAGATTTCTGGGCTGCCCCACCGACCCCGGATTGATAAATACCGTTTTCTTCTGATTCCTCCGCCGGGAATCTTCCGCCGGAAAGAATCTCTCAAAATAATGGGGCCGGTGGGAATGCCCCGAAAACACATAGTCGTAAGAACTGTATATGCCCAATTCCTGTTCCGGAAAAATACTCTTCCATAAGCAGTCCTCCAGGCTGCCGTGAACCGCCAGACAATGCTTTCCGCCACACCAGAATTCCTGTCTGCCGCTTTTTTCCATGGCTCCTATATATTGCCAGGCATTTTCGTCCAGCTTCTCCCGTGTATGCCTGGCGCTGTCCCGCCCCCGTTGGGAAGAAAACCTGACATAGTCCTCCTGTAGTACCGCCTCCTCATGATTCCCCTGAAGATTGCACAGCACGGCACATTGCAGCTTCTGCAGGCGCCTTATCACTTCGTTGGAATGCATTCCATAGTCTATCAGGTCCCCCAGCAGAACACAGCCCTGAACCTTATGCCTGCCGGCCTCCGCCAATATCTGCTCCAGCGCCTCCAGGTTGCCATGGATATCCGCCATGATTAATATTTTCATAAATAGGTAACTCCTGAATCGTTTTCCCCATTATAACATAAATCCAAACAAATGATAACTGTATTTTCTGCAAAATCTCCGCTTTCCCATATTTTCCTCTATCTGCATATCGCAGGCTGTGCTTGCGATATTGCACAAATCAGTATATGAAACAGAGTTTCATACTTTCCTCTATCTGCATATCGCAGGCTGTGCTTGCGATATTGCACAAATCAGTATATGAAACAGAGTTTCATACTTTCCTCTATCTGCATATCGCAAGCCGGGCTTGCGATACTGCGCAAATCAGTATATGAAACGAAGTTTCATACTTTCCTCTATCTGCATATCGCAAGCCGGGCTTGCGATACTGCACAAATCAGTATATGAAACTGAGTTTCATACTTATCCGCTCTAAATCAGTTAAAACGCTTTCCTTCAGGCAGTAATAATGATATAATCCATATGTACATCTAAAAGCCATACTGCGTGAAGGAGAAAACATATGCTTCAATTTGATAAGGATTTCTTTTTAGGAGAAACATTCCAGGGCTTCTATGTCGAACCCATGATGAAATGTGTCTGGGCAGCACAGTTAGAAGTCCTGGAAGTGATTCGCGGCATCTGTGAAAAACACAGGATTAAGTATTTTGCCGCATATGGCACTTTACTTGGCGCCGTGCGCCATAAAGGCTTTATTCCCTGGGATGACGATGTGGATATCATGATGCTGCGGGAGGACTATGAGCGCTTTTTGAAGCTGGCCCCTGGGGACTTTCCGGGAGACTACCATTTACAGAGCCCCTATACTCTGGAGGATTACTCCACCACTTTTATGCGGGTGACCAACACTTGGACCATCTCCTACGCGCCTCAGCAGTTGCTGGAATTCCATGGATGCCCCTATATTGTGGGAGTGGATATCTTTCCCTTTGATACCCTGCCCCTTAACCATGCCCAGGAAATGGATCAGGCACAGCTTGTGCAGATTCTTATGGGCACATCCACAAACTGCGAAACTGACCCGGAAGGGGTATTGGAGGTATTGCCCGATCTGGAAGCCCTCTGCCATACAAAGTTTGATCGATCCAAAAAACTGCGGGGACAGTTGCTGAAGCAGGCCGATATTGTGAGCAAAAGATATAGCAATACCAACGGCCCCCTTGTTACACATGTTCCCGGCAACTCCCAGGGCGGCTACCACTATCAGAAAAAATGGTTTGATGAATGCGTCTATCTTCCTTTTGAAAATATCACTCTGCCCGCCCCCCGGAATTATGACGCCGTGTTAAAGACAGTGTATGGAGAAAGCTATATGACCCCCATCTGCAGTGTCTCCCATGAGTATCCTTTTTACAAGAAACAAATTGAGGCATTGGAAAAGTCTCTGGTAGAACGCATAATGCGGGGCGAGAAATTGTTTTAATATTTGCAGCAAAAAAGAGGGTTGAACAAGTCAACCCTCTTTCCAGTTGTACAAATAACTTTGCGATTACTGCAGTAAGGACAGTACACCCTGGTTTGCCTGATTGGACTGAGCCAACATAGCCTGACCTGCCTGAGCCAGAATGTTGTTGTTGGAATACTTAACCATCTCAGTAGCCATGTCGGTATCACGGATACGGCTCTCAGCGGCTGTGGTGTTCTCCACTACGTTGTCCAGGTTGTTAACGGTGTGCTCAAGCCTGTTCTGAACAGCACCCAGATTAGCGCGCTGCTCGTTCAGAGTCTTGATAGCGCTCTTGATCGTGGTGATGGCGGTCTTCGCAGATGCCTGAGAAGCTACGCTAACGCTGGCAACACCCAGACCGGAAGCGCTCAGAGAAGCAATCGTAACGGAAATCTGGTTAGCAGAAGCAGCCTCTGCACCAACCTGAAGGGCTACGCTCTTGAACGAGCCATCCAGCAGCATCTTCTCATTGAAGGTGGTGGTTGCAGATACACGGTTGATCTCCTCACACAGATTGGTTACTTCCTTCTGGATGTAGGACTGATCCTCGGACTGGTTCGTACCGTTAGCAGCCTTAACAGCCAGCTCGTTCATTCTCTGCAGCATGTCATGAACTTCGTTCAGAGCACCTTCAGCAGTCTGTACGCAGGAGATACCATCCTGTGCATTCAGGGAAGCCTGAGTCAGACCTCTTACCTGACGTCTCATCTTCTCGCTGATAGCCAGGCCAGCAGCGTCGTCGGCTGCACGGTTGATCTTGTAGCCGGAAGACAGTTTCTCAGTGGACTTGGACTGGGTTGCTGCGGTTAAGCCGAGCATTCTGTTAGAGTTTACTGCGCGTAAGTTGTGTTGTACTACCATGATATATTCCTCCTTGAATTTTGAAGCCGCTTCCTTGCGGCCGGATTTTTGCTTGCCGTTCCTTCGATTCGCACGTATCGCTCTCCCGGCAAATGTTACTGCAGCCCTTCCCTGATTGTGCGGGTCAGATCCAGGTTGCATTGAGCGTAAGCATTGAACTTTTGTTCATTTGCCTTACCTGTTATGTATATCGGTGGCCTTTGGGAAAACTTTAGGGCTTTGGAAAACTTTTTCTGATTTTTTCGGAATTCATTTCCCGTAATCAACACTTCCGTCCCCTTGTCCCTCCGACATACTATATATCGGTGGCTTCGGAAAATACTTTAGGGGTTAATTAGTTCTTTTAATCTAAGAATTTCCCGGCTCTGCCGTTCGACGGTCTGGTTCAGGCGGTCGATGGCATGTTTCTGACGGCGGATGAGCTGTTTCTGCCTGCCTATGGTCTGCTCCTTCTCCGGGGCCTCCTCGCAGGTCTTGATCATGCCCAGATACCTGGCCATCTTCTGACGGCTGGGCTGGGACAGGTTCAATATGGAATTCAGCACGCTGCCCACCGTATGCCCTTCCCCCAGCCTTACATTCAGACTGTCAATGGGCATGGAACTCTCCGTAAGCCCCAGAAGGTAATCTGCGGATACATGAAAATACTCCGCAAACCTGCACAAGGTACCCAGATCGGGAAAGTGTACCCCGTTCTCATAATTGGATATGGTACCGATGGATACCCCCAGATACTCCGCCAACTGCTTCTGGTAAATTCCCCGCTCTGCTCTCAGTTGAAATAATCTTTCTCCAAAATTCATATTGCGATTCTCCCCTAATCGAATCCCTTTTTAATACTATAATACATATTATAGATAGTATCAACCAGATTTTGGAAAATTTTGTAAATTCTTCGCTCTATTTAACTGAAAAAGAAAAAAGGCCCCTGTATTTGTCAGTGGGGCCTTCTTCTATACAGTAAACGAACGAAAATAATCAACCGAAGGAAAACTTATCTGATTCTTCCTTCCGCCACGCTCCATATTTCTGCGTCAGCCAACAATCGAAACACTGATTTCCTCCTTTTCTTTCCGCTCTTCCAACAATTCCTTCAGGCGCTTTATCTCCTCGGCCTGTTGGATGATGGTCTGGGCCTGGCTCTCAATCTGCTGCCTCTGCCGGCTGATGCTGCGGTCTTTCCCGGGCATCTCCTCATAAGCCTTTACCATGTCCAGATACTTAATGGCCTGCCTGCGGGCAGGCTGGGACATATCCTGCATGGTATTCAGGGCCTTTCCGATCGTGTAGCCCTCCGCCATCTGCACGTTCAGCTTCTCCATGGACGACGCGCAGTCGGTGAGTTCCAGAAGATAATCTGTAGTCACATGAAAATATCCTGCCAGCTTGCACAGAGTTGGCAGGTCAGGACAGTGCACCCCATTCTCGTAGTTGGAAATCGTGCCTACTGAAACCTCCAGATACTCTGCAACCGCTTTCTGGTAAATTCCTCTCTCGGTTCTTAATTGAAACAGTTTTTCTCCGAAACTCATACCCTACTCTCCCAAGTATTTCTTTTGTCAATGAATTCTTCTAATATTATAATTTATGTTGTAGATATTATCAACTGGTTTTTGGCAGGTTTTGTAAATTTCTCGAGAACATAAAAAAAGACCCTCGAAAACCGTCAGTTTTCAGGGAATAATAATATCTGGTGAAATAATTTTTTCCACTGCCACAATGGCAGTGCTCAGCCATAGGATAAACAGAAAGCCGAGAAGATTTTTAAAACCGAACAAAAAATAGTCCATACCTATACATTTATTGTGTTATAATATTAAAAACGTGGAGCATATTTGTTTAGGAGGTACGGATTATGCAAAAAATAAAATGTTCAAAAACTCTTGGAGCTCATCTGAAAACGCTTCGATTAGAAGCCGGTTTGGGCGCAACCGAGCTTGCAAAGTATATGCAGCTATTGGGATGCCATACAACTCGAGAGTGCTGGGTGAAAATCGAAGCGGGGGCACATAACATCTCATCAGATCAGCTTTGGGCATTCAAGGAAGCGCTACACATATCATATGACAAAATTTTTGAATATACGGAGGAAGAAAAATAACCGAGTATGTCGTATCCATCTTATCAGGATTCTGATTTCATCAACATATATGGCCTCAAAAGGCCTGATGGCGGCGGTCAAACCTATTATATACAAGCAGCAGGTTATAGCATATCCAGGCAGACTCTAAACCGCCGTCACCCTGCATGGCAGCCTTGAAGTAGTTTACCTGAGCCGAACCGGAATAACAATAACGAATATATATGAAAAAATATCCGAACACAATCAATAATCTCTATATTCTCCTCTAATCTCCTTTGCAGCACGCAATATAAGAGAGAAAGCGTGAGGTACCAGTGCCATCCCGGCAATCAACCAGCCCAGAATGGATGGCAGCTTCAATTTAGTTACCAGCTTGCCCACCAGAAAGGCAATACCATAGAGCAATATATCATTTTTTTGCAATATTATTGCAAAACAGAGAAAAAGCGGGGCAGCATACCGCCGCCCCGCTGATCCCATACGGTTATTCCATCGCTCTGATTCGCTCAACAAGAGATTGCTTTTTCAAATTTCCAGTTGTATAAGAAATCAAGATAAACTGCACAATCAGTAGAATCGCTAAATATATCAATACGACCAGCCACGGAAATGAATAATAAAAGTATGGGTTCATCGTTTTTACAACTACCTGTACGGATAGAACGCCAAGACCAGTTCCCAAAATCAATGTTACAAGCGTAGCAAAAACTGAATAAATCACCCCCTCATAACACAGCATTTTGATAAGTTGCTTTTTACTCAAACCAATCGCCTGTAACATTCCAATTTCCTGCCTCCGAGACAGAAAGTTCGTAATTGTCGTATTAACAAGGTTGATTAGAGAAAAGCCCACAACAATAACTGCCACGATCAACAACACCCCGAAAGATAGTTGCTGAAGTCCACTATAATAAGTTATACTTTCTTTTATGGTTTCCATAACCAAATCGCTGTTTCCGTCTATTAGCTGATTTAATGCAGCTTCAACCGTATGGAATTTATCTGTGTCTGTAATTACGGAAATAGTGCCTGTGCAATCTATCCCGGTTGCTTCTTTCATAAGCTGTTCTGGGAGCGTAAAGCATTTTGAGAAGCCAGCGTAAGAATATTCGTTTACAATGCCCATGATCGTATAGGCTTTTGTGTGAATCTGGCCAGATTCCGTTTCATAGTTCACTTCACGGTATCGCCCAACGCAGCCTCCATATCATAGAGATCGGCACGCTCTTGAAGCAAGACAATTCCGTTGCCTGCGACCAGTTCATCATAATCAATGGTTCCCGCAATTAGTTCTTTCTCCAAATTCTGCTGCTCATCTCGGCGAAAGCCCTGAATCCATTTTCCAGAATTACCATTTACGCTATATTCTGCGTCCGTATAATACCAACGCACTGTTTCGGTAACACCATCAATGGATTCGATTGCTCTTTCAAAATCATCATTAATATAGATTTTTTGCTGTAATTTAGTTAAAGAAATGTGTGCAGTATCAAAGGATTGATTCGCGTTAAGTTTCATATTAAATTCACCGACAGGGAAAGCTCTGCCTCTTGCCTCTGAAATGCCATCATAAGAAACCAACATTGTCGAAATCAGCACAACCAATACTCCGCCCAGTGAAAGAGAAAGTATTGTTAAAATAGATTTTGCCTTTTGTCTGGACAGATTCATTTTAGCAAGTGACGCAGGTGTTATTTTACGGTGCAACACAGAACTTTCTTTGATCTTCCCTTTATAATCGGAATATCGCAATGCTTCCATCGGAGACACTGCCGCAGCTCTTTTTACAGGAGTACGGATGGCAATCATCACAATAATAAATTAAAAAGTCCAACCCCAGCCGTGACACATAAAGTGGTCGGCCAGTACCAACCGCCAGGAATCAAAAAATACCCAATAATGTTTCCGACAATTAAACCAATAGGAATGCCAATAGCGGCAAGTAGTTTTCCCTCTCGAAAAACCATCTTTTGATTTGTCGCTTGGTTGTTCCAATAGTGCGAAGCTGTCCATAGTTACGAATACTGCCTGCTACTGAAATATAAAAAATCGAATAGATAACAATACCAGAACCAATGAAAGTTATAAAGCCGATCAAGAAATAGAACAGCATATCATTTCCACGATTTTCGTCCTTTAAGTTGAAATATGTGGAACGGACGATGACATTATCATCGGAGATTTTTAATTGCTGTGCCAGAGTGTTTGCATAGCTGGCGGCTTCTTCCTCGCTCATGTTTTGAGCGTCTTTCAGCCCAATGTAATAGTCAATCATGTCCCTGTTGCCATACTGCTGTTCCACCAGTTCTTTTGATATAATGGCAGTATAGCGTCCAATATCGCCAGTTTTCACATGTAAGATTCCTGTCAATTTGAAGTCATGGATCGTTCCATCAGAAAAGGGGATTTGAATTGTCTGTCCTGATTCATTTGAATATCCCAAACTATCCAAAAAGGATTCCTGTACTACAATTTCATCTTCCGAAGTTGGTAAATCTCCCGAATAGGGCATGCTTTGCGATTTTAACATATCTGCATTTGCATAAGTAAAATTAACGGTTGAATGATTTACCTGTTCAGAAAATGCGTTAAAAAATTCTCCCACCCACGCAATTTCTTCTTGATTATATAGTTCCTGTCCCTGTTGTTCAGAAATAGCATGATACATAATCTGTGCTGTTTTTTGGTTGCGGTTTTGCGTTTCCTGCATAACCCCAAAGCCATAAAGGACAATGGCGGATAGTAATGCGCTCGCAAGTGCAATCGTCAAAATAATAAAGATATTTCTTTTTCGACTTGCTGATATACTTCGACTTGATATGCGCTTTACTATGGCGCTGGTATCATTTTCAAAAGGCCATGTCATAGCCTGTCACCTCCTTTAGCCCACGATCTTTCCATCCTCAATGCGGACAATTCGATCTGCAAGGCGGGCGATGTCGTTGTTGTGGGTAATCATCACTACGGTTTGCCTGAACTCTGCGCTGGTGCGCTTGATAAGTCCCAGCACTTCGGAGCTGGTCTTGCTGTCCAGGTTGCCGGTGGGCTCGTCGGCCAGCACAATAGCCGGTTTGGTAATCAGGGCGCGGGCAATCGCCACACGCTGCTGCTGGCCGCCTGAAAGATTGCCTGGCATATTCTTCAGCTTATCCTCCAGCCCCAGCAGGTGAACGACTTCGTTCATAAACTTCTGATCTACTGTGTCCCCATCCAGCTCCACCGGCAGGACAATGTTTTCATACACATTCAGAATTGGGACGAGGTTGTAGTTCTGAAAGATAAAGCCGATGTTTCTGCGTCGGAAGATGGTGAGCTGCTCGTCGTTCATCTTCGCCAGTTCCTTGTCCCGGACGATCACATTGCCGGAAGTGGGGGTGTCCAGCCCGCCCATCATGTGAAGCAGGGTGGACTTGCCGCTGCCGGAGGTTCCCACAACGGCTACAAACTCACCGTCCTCCACAGAGAAATTCACGCCATCAAGGGCGCGGGTAATGTTCGGCTCTGTGCCGTAATACTTTTTCAGGTCGATGGTCTGTAAAATGCTCATATTCAAAATGCTCCTTTCAAGGCTTCTGCCTGTTGATAAGGCTATTGTAAAACCCAAATGTCCGCGAAATGTTACAGCGGTTAAAAAATTTCATTGAAAATCGGGGGGAATTGTTACAGCGCTCGGACATTTCAGCCGAAAGCCTGCCACTGGCAGCTTTATCGGCACACGATGGCGAAATAATGCAGCGGACAGCCGGAAAAGGCCGCCCGCTGCCCATTACTTCACAGGGAGCATAATGGAAAAAGCAGAACCCTGTCCCGGCTCCGAATCCACTTTGATATACCCGCCCTGCCGGGTCACGATCTCGCGGGCCAGATGCAGGCCAATGCCCACGCCCTGCTGCTCATGTACTTCTTCCTCCCGATAGAAGCGCCGGAAGATAGCCGCCTGGTTGCTCTCGGAAATTCCCTTGCCGGTGTCGGTGACTTTGACCTCCACATACATTTCCCACAGCGCTACCGACACAGAGATTTTCCCACCTGCCGGGGTGTACTTCACCGCATTGTCCAGCAGGTTAAAGAGGGCTTCGGATGTCCACTTGCTGTCATGGAAGAGGGTCAAATCTTCCGGGCAGTCCACGGACACGGTGATTTCTTTTTTCTCTGCCGCATACACAATCCCACTCATGGCCTGGGCCACAGTATCAAAGAGGCGGCTGAGTTTCTTCTCTAAATGAATGACGCCCGTTTCCAGACGGGAAGTTTTCACAAGGGCCTGAAAAAGAAAATCCAGCTTATCCGTTTGGGTGCGAATGCCCCGGATAAAATCTGTTCGCTCTGTTTCAGCCATAGGCTTTTCCAGCAGAGTGTCCGCTGCCATTTTCAGATTGCTCACCGGCGTTTTCACCTGATGGGAAATATCCGATACCAGGGCCTGAAGCTCCTGCCGTTCTTCATCCACCTTGCGCCGGTTCTCCTGCATGATCTGATAGAGACGGGAAAGCCGGTGGCTGATACGGGCCAGCATGGTTTCGCTGTCCTCTGCACGCTGGGGCGCTTCATCCCCTTCGATCATGTGGTCGAGGGTCTGGCACAGGTCAGAGGTAAACAGGGACAGGCGCTTTCCAAATACCTGCATCAGCAGGAAAAAACAGACCAGGGCGCAGAGAAACAGCGCGCCGCCCGCAAACAATACCGCTGTCTGCTTTGTCACGAGGAACAGAACCAGCGTGATTGCCGTCATGGAAAACAGCAGACCAGCCACCACCAGACGGAACAACTTTTTTACTGATAAGTCTTTGAGCATCATTTCTTCTCGCCTCCCGTCCATTGATAACCCATGCCGTAAATCGTTTTGATATAGGGCGCGCCGCCATCCGCTTCTATCTTGCTGCGAATGCGGCTGATGGAGGTAGTCAGGGTGTGTTCATCTACAAAACGCTCGTCTACATCCCACAGCTTTTCCAAAAGCTGCTGGCGGGTAAGTACCTGCTTCGGATTTTTGCGGAACAGATTCAGCATCTTATATTCCATGGGAGATAAGGCCAGGGGGGATTCGTTCAGGGCCGCGGCCTGCTCAGAGAAGTCCAGAAACAGCCGCCCATCGTCGTAAATATCCTTTGCGGGCTTATGGTGTTCCAACATGGCGAACATGGCTTTTATTTTCCGCTGCAAGGCTACAATCACAAAGGGCTTTGTGATATAGTCCACCGCCCCCGCCTCATAGCCCCGTATCTGGTCGCTCTCCTGATCGTTGGCGGTCAGGAAAATCACAATGGTGTCCGGGTGTTCCGGCTTAATCAACCGGCACAGATCATAGCCGTTGCCATCCGGCAGATTGATATCCAGCAGGACTAAATCAAACTCCTGCGTGTGCAGGGCTTCGGCTGCTGTCCTGGCGTTTAGGGCAGAGGTCACACCATAGCCGTCAGCGGTCAGGTTGTAGGCTAACATCTTATTCAAAAAACTGTCGTCCTCGACAATTAAAATCTGCTTCATATCGTCACTTCCTTTGCTTTTTGCAATTAGTATAACAGGTAAATGTCCGCGAAATGTTACGGCGGGCATATTTTTTTCAAAAAATTTTCCACAGGCAATGCTGGTGATGAGCCTGCCACTGTCTGTCTTTAGCGGATTGGCTGCATAGTCGATCATTTCACTGATAGCCTGACTTTCGGTACGGCCCTTGCCGATGTGCAGCGGCATGATGCGTGTGGCTGCCATGATAGAATCCTCCCTTCATAGCAAAACGGCCTGCATACGCAGACCGCTTGTTTCTCTTCACTCTTTAATTCTATATCGAATTACCGGGACCTGTTTGACCTTTTTCAGCTCATCCCGTATTTACAATGCTGCAAGCCAATAAAGTGCTAAAAGTAGATCGGACTACAACTCTTTTATCTGTTCAACCAATGTTTGCTTTTGTAGCTGCTTAATCGTTGAATAAGAAAAGGACATTTGCACGACTAACATTAGGACAAAATAGCCCGTCATTTCCAATACTGGGAAGTGGTAAGTTACAACGCCAAAAACGCTCATAGCGCTAAAAACTCTACAAAGTAAAATACCTGCAACCGTTCCCAAAACAATAGAAACAGCAAGTACACCTATAGTATAGAACAAGCCCTCTGTCAAAAGTATTTTTTCAAGTTGCCTGTGATTCAAGCCAACAGCTTGCAGTATTCCAAATTCTCGTTTCCTTGTCAGCATATTCGTTATCAGAGTATTCAGCAGATTGATTACTCCAAACACGCCGATAAGCATTATAAAAATATAGACAGGCATACGATAGTTCAAAAGTTTTTCTTCAAACGATTGTACCCAATCATCAAAAGTGCTGGTATAAACATTGGCCGTTGCCGGGAAAAGCCCCTGTATCTGTTCCTTGACACTACGCCAACTATCCTTGTCAGTATCTACAATGAACTGATAAGTGAGATTATCAAGCGGAACAAACGAGGACAGTATTTCAAGAGGAATAAATAGCGTATTATATCCCCCATAAGGAATATCTGCATGAACAATTCCCATGACTTTTACTTTTATGGAATTTCCCGAACCCGCATTAAGGGTCAATTCATCCCCTTCGCTTATATCCCATCCAAAAATGTCTTTCCATTGGTTTCCACCAGCAAGGACAATCCCGTTGTTTTGAATAAGCTCGTGCAAATCAGCCGTTCCCTCAATCAAATAATTTTCGATAAGAGATTGTTCTTCGGAAGTAAAAGCGTCTGCGACGAGCGGCTCCTGATCTCCCGTGGGCAATGTGACACTCAGGACAGAGCCTTTATATTCTTTGACCGCATTAACACCATCTATATTTAGAACGCCATTGATAATATGATTGGTAAGCAAATTGCTTTTTTGCAAATTGTAAAACTGTTCGCTATTATGAGCTTGTGGGCCGTAATCTCCAAGTTCAACCCGGATTTCACCATAAGGAAAACTTCTTCGTGCCATATTCGACGGGTCAATAGAATTGAAATAGGCTGAACTTGCCATGAGTAGAGTGCCGCATATTCCTAAGGAAACAATCGTCAAAACAGCTTTCTTTTTCTCACGGGAAAAATTAAGTTTTGCCAGTCGAACCGCAGATAATGGCCGATGTAATTTATTTGTAGTCGCTTTCGAGGTAACACTGTTAATAGAAGCAAATCGGATCGCTTCAATCGGTGTCACGCAAGAAGCAATTTTTGCAGGTTTTATAATGGAAAGCATTACGCAGACATACACAAGCAGGCCGGAAATAATGGCAATAAGGAAAGCAGTAACTATATTCCAACCTTTGGGAGCAAGAAAAAATCCAGCTACACCGCCTGATAAAATACCGATTGGGATTGCAATTTGTGAAAGATGGCGTCCCTCTTTGAATACGATTTTCTTGATCTGCCGCCCTGTGGTTCCAATGGTGCGGAGCTTTCCATATTCATTTGTCTTTTTGATGATCGAAACAAAAAACAAGCTGTATATAACAAGCGCGCAGGCCAAGGCGACAATCAAACTAATTGTAGTAATTACAGCCAAATATTGAAAACCTCTTTGCTCAATAAGTGAAAAATAATAGGTAGAAAGCTCTAATTGCCCTTGTTTCAATCCCCATTCTTCCACTATGGCAGAAAGTTCATTTTTGATAGCGTCTTTTGACCACCCCTCGGAGTTTATCAAACGAATATAGGCGCTACACAGAGGAGGGGTATCCAGGTTCTTCACATATTCCTTTGATACATAAAGAGAATAATTAGTCCCCTTAACAGGCAATATGCCACAAATTTGAAATTCCTTTTTTCCGTTACCTAAGTCCAACGAAATAGTGTCACCAATGGTTACATCGAGACCAGCTTTTGAAAGAAATG
This sequence comes from Lachnospiraceae bacterium, assembly GCA_022797535.1. Taxonomy (GTDB): domain Bacteria; phylum Bacillota; class Clostridia; order Lachnospirales; family Lachnospiraceae; genus Acetatifactor. The sequence continues at coordinate 26,620 of JAAWKU010000009.1, forward strand.
CTTGTGTTATTGCAATCTCATTTTCTGTTCCTGGTAATGTTCCCTGCATTTTCGGATATTTTGCAACACTTATAAGATTTTCATCTATTGTCCGTACAGTTAATTTATAATCACCATACGAAACCATGCCTACAAGATAGCTCATTCCGGTCTGCACACGCTTATCGTTTTGCAGCATAAGCACATCTTCTTCTGTAAGATCAGTTACTGTAGCTTGATAAAGTCCATTAGCTTCATTTAAGGACGCACGCCGCGTGCCAAAGAAGTATAAGGTTGTTGCCATAATCAGACAAGTTGCAAATGCAATCGCGATGATTAAAAGAATGTTCCTGCTTTTATCAGCTTTCAGATTTTTTTTAGCCAAGTTTTTTATGATTGCACTCGTATCATTTTCAAAAGGCCATGTCATGGTTTTCCACCTCCCTTAATCCACAATCTGGCCATCCTCAATACGGATAATCCGATCAGCAAGGACAGCAATATCATCGGTGTGGGCAATCGCGACTACAGTTTGCCAGAGCTCCGTACGGATGCGCTTGATCAGTCCCAGCGCTTCGGAGCTGGTCTTGCTGTCCAGGTTACCGGCAGGCTCGTCCGTCGGCATGTTAGCCGGTTGGGTAATCAGAGCGCCGGGGATATTCGGCCCTGTGCCATAATACTTTTTCAGATCAATGGAATGTAGAATACTCATATTCAAAATACTCCTTTCAAGGCTTTCCGCCTGTTGATAAGAGTATTGTAAAGCCTAAATGTCCGCGAAATGTTACAGCGACCAAAAAATTTCAGCGAACAGCTGGAAAAAAGCCCATCGCTGTTCTTTACTTCACAGGGAGCATACTGGAAAAAGCAGAACCCTGCCCCGGCTGTGAAACCACTTTGATATAGCCGCCCTGCCGGGGTGTAGGTGTACTTTACCGCATTGCCAAGCGGATTGAAAAGGGCTTCGCTTGTCCACTTGCAGAGCAACGGGAACTGGCGGAAAAGGTAAACGCTGAACAGAAAGAAGCCGATACTCACGAACAGGAAAAGACGGCATAACCCATGCAGGGGCTATACCGCCTAATCAGAAGATATGCTCATTTACTTTGTTTCATTCAACTCATTCAAAATATAATCTATCTTCGTCAGTACAATTTTGACTCCTCTTTTATTTAGTCTGACTACTTTTCTCACAATTCCATTAATCTCTGCCGCCAATTTATCATTTATAGTGACGGGAACTTTATTATTTTCAATCATATACTGACAGTCAATATATTCTTCAGTGACCGGACAAACATTCTGGATAAGAAAAGCTCTATATTTCCCATTCACGTATCCAAATCTTAATCCGTCATATTCCTTGTATCTCTTTTTCTTTCCCTCATATAATGCCTTATATTTTTCTGTTTTGGATGATATCGGAACCATCCAGAAATATCCATCCATTTCAAAACAATAAAAACAAGGTCTCCCATGTGCTCCAATCTCATCACTGTCCTTATTTTCCATTAACCCACAATTCGGAAAACGCTTATAATATTCATCCTTAATAAAATAAAAATTACCTGTATTCAATTTATCTCCTATGTGCAAAAATGCCCCGCTAAGCAACGGGGCACAAATAATTGTATCCCAGCCATTTATTAGTCGCTCGCTGGGTAGCGAAAAATATTTGTATCTGCACCTTTTCTATATATGCCGATATGCAGTTCCGGCAGAATAATAAGAGGTTCAACTGAACTTCTTACTTATATTATACTCATTTTCTAACAAATATCTACTGGCATTTTATACAAAAAACGGACAAAATCCCCAAAACATGTACGCTTTGGGGATTGAAATCCATATTTGATATTCCGCTTTCCTAACGCTTGCTGAACTGGGGAGCGCGACGGGCCGCCTTGAGGCCGTACTTCTTTCTCTCCTTCATACGGGGGTCTCTGGTCAGGTAGCCGGCCTTCTTCAGGGTGGGCCTGTAGTCGGCATCCGCCTGCAACAGGGCTCTGGCTACGCCGTGCCTGATGGCGCCAGCCTGGCCGGTATATCCGCCGCCCTTTACATTAACAATGATATCAAACTTGTCTGCCGTCTCGGTGGCTACCAGGGGCTGACGCACGATCACTTTCAGGGTCTCCAGACCGAAATACTCGTCCATGCTTCTCTTATTGATAGTCACATCGCCCTTGCCAGGTACCAGATAAACCCTTGCGATAGACTTTTTTCTTCTACCAGTTCCGTAGTATTTTGCTGTGTTAGCCATGATCTATTCTCCTTTCCGTCCTTTAGAATGTCAGCACTTCAGGCTTCTGGGCAGCATGCTTGTGCTCAGACCCTGCGTATACGTGCAGCTTGGTGTACATCTGCCTTCCTAAAGGTCCCTTGGGCAGCATACCCTTGACAGCCAGCTCGATCACCTGCTCAGGCTTCTTGGCCATCTTCTCTCTCAGGGTGGTCTCCTTCATGCCGCCTACATAGTCGGAATGATGGTAATAAATTTTCTGATCCAATTTCTTGCCGGTAACCTTTACCTTCTCTGCGTTGACCACAATCACATAATCGCCGCAATCCATATGAGGGGTAAAAATCGCCTTGTTCTTGCCTCTGAGTACCTTGGCAACCTCCGAAGCCAGACGGCCCAGGGTCTGATCTGTAGCGTCTACTACATACCACTTTCTATTGATAGTAGCTGGACTAGCCATAAAAGTTTTCATTGCGTTACCTCCGTATTACTTTGTCCTTAGACTTTTGGGATAGCTCCTTCCCTCCCCGGCCGCAGATGTCCGGCTACAACCTGGGGGCTTCCAAAGCCTGATTAACTTTATCTCCATGCCTCGTCGGGGCTTTGACTCGGCATTGCGAACTCCGTCACAGTAATATATTATATTATAGGTCCCTCCCGCTGTCAATATGGTTTTGCACTTTTTTTACCTTATTTCCAAACTATCCCAGTTGCCGCATAATGCGGGCATAGCCCGGGTTACTGCTTTAATCGGCATTTGGATGTGTAACATTCAAACTGTCCCACAGGACGGTATTCCCATATGCCTGCCCTATGATTTCATTCAGCCGCTCCCGGGAGGCGTATTCTCCGCTGAAATGGCTCTGGTCCTCCGTCCAGTCCTGGGGAAAGTACCATATATTCTTCATATAATCAGGAAACAGCCGGCTCATCCCGGTCTCCCCATACGCCTCCGCCAGGTTCTCCATCTCTTCCCGGTAGTATTCCGATACGGGCGAAGCATACAGGCGCAGTTCCGCGCCATACTCCCGGCACAGGTCAAATAGCTTTTCCACATACAGGTCCGCAATTTCAAAGGGATGCCCCTGTGCATAGGGCTGCCTGCAGCTTTGGAGATAATTCAGGCCGATTTTCCGACAGACCGGGGAATATTCCATCATCCACACAGCGCCTTTCGTCAGGAAAACACTCCCGTATGCCTCTTCCATGGCGTCCCGGGTACTCTGATCCAGGAAAGGCAGTCCCTCCGTCTCCACATAGGTCATGGCCGCGTACCGATATCCCCATTCCATGTCAAAGGTTCTGGTGAGCGTCAGAGGATGCATCACCAGGAACACATCCGTGGTATCCGGGTGGCTTCGCAGATATTCCCGGGCCAGGAGATACTGTCCCGGCATCATCAACGCGGCATTGGTAGCCAGGACGCTTTTGTCCGGATTGTACACTTCCAAAGGGGAAAACATCTGGCGGCAGATGCTGTCGCCGATGATCAGCCGGGTGGTTCCGTCAGATTCCACGGCCCGCTCAAAGTAGGGCAGCATGCCGCTGTCCTCCAGGAATTCCTGGCTGTTCGTCAGTCTTGCCAGCATGGGACGGAAGGGTTCTTTTGCGGACAGAAACAGGAAGCAGGCGCAGGCGGCACAAATGAGCACAGAAAACAGTCCGCACTTCCAAATGAATTTTTTCATAATCAAAACCTCGTGTAAATAAAGTTGGACGCCGCCTGTCCGTATTCCCGAAGAATCACCAGCAGAAGCCCCATCGTCAGGGCTATATAGAGCGCCCACCGTACCACCGTGGGAAGTTTACGGGCCGCCAGTTCTTCTATGGACAGCTTTTTTTCATGCAGGAAGTCCACCAGGAAAACCAGAATGATCCCCGCCAAAAGCAGCGCCAGTTCCAGCTTTGACCTTCCCATCAGGTAACTTCCGTAATAGGTCATCTCCTTAAATTGGAATCGGAAAATGATGCGGTGTAAGATAGTGAACGCCTGGGACAGGGAATCCGCCCGAAAAAAAAGCCAGGCGAAATCCACCAGGGCAAAGGTGACCACCGCCCTCAGTACCCGGCGGACCGCGCCGCCCCTGACATCTCTCTTGGGCATGCAGCTTCCCAAAACCTGATAAAGGCCGTGGATGCCGCCCCAGACCAGATAGTTAAACCCGGCCCCATGCCACAGGCCGCTGACCAGAAAAGTAAGCATCAGATTGGCGCATTTTCTGAGTTTACCCTTTCGGTTTCCGCCCAGAGGAATGTAAACATAGTCCCGGAGCCAGGAGGAGAGACTGATGTGCCAGCGCTTCCAGAAGGCCTGCACAGAAGGCTCGAAATAAGGCTGCGCGAAGTTGCCGGCCAGGTCAAACCCCAGGATCCTGGCCGCTCCCACCGCCAGGGCGCTGTATCCGGCGAAATCACAATACAGTTGCACCGCGTACAGAATGGTGGCCCACAACAGGGTAGCCCCCGGCATGTCCCCATAGTTGCCGTATGCGAAGTCCACCATGCCCCCCAGAGGATTTGCGACGGCAAATTTCAGCAGATAGCCCCACAACAGCAGATACAGGCCGGAATGAGCCCTGGCATAGTCAAACGCTCTGCCCTCCCGCAGTTGGGCCAGCAGTCCCTGGGCTCTCTGAATGGGTCCGGACATAACAGTGGGAAAAAAAGACACATAAGCCGCATACCGCACCAGATTCCGTTCCGCTCTCACATGGCCCCGGTAAACTTCCACCACATACCCCATGGCCTGCAGTGCGTAAAACGAGATGCCCAGGGGCACAAAGGGGGATTTTGACCAGGGATAGCGGAACAGGAAAAGCGCCAGAATCAGAAGCGTCACGCAGGCCGCCAGGATCCCTTTAGCAGCACGGCCTCCCGGAAAGAAGGTCTCTCCGGACCGGAAAGCCCCGGCCCTTGCGGGAGAAGCTGCACTCCCGGCCTGGGAAGCCCCGGTTCCTGCGGAAAAGGCCTCCTTCCCGGCCTGGGAAGCCCCGGTTCCTGCGGGAGAGGCCGCACTCCCGGTCTGGGAAGCCCCGGTTCCTGCGGGAGAGGCCGCACTCCCGGTCTGGAAAGCCCCGGTCCCTTCCCGATCCAGCAATAGTCCTGCCAGGTATGTGATCCCGGTGCAGAAAGCCAGGCCCAGGACAAAGCGCGCATCGCCTGACAGATAGAAAAAAAGGCTTGCCGCGCAGATCCAGATATATCTGTACTTCCGGGGCAACGCATAATGCACTCCGGCCACAAGCGCCAGATAGGGCAAAAACAGGAACGAAAGCAACGACATTTTTAACTCTCCCAATCAGTTCCCAAAATCATACTTCACCAGTGTCAGTCCCCGGGCCGGAGCAGTGGGACCTGCGGCCCGGCGATCCCGGGCTGCCAGCACCGTCTCCATATCCTCTGGCCTTAGCCGTCCCTGGCCCACTTCCATCAAGGTACCGGCGATAATCCGCACCATATTATAGAGGAAGCCGCCGCCGCAGACCCGAATCACCAGTTCCGGCCCCTGCTCCAGCAGTTCCAGGGAGTGGATGCGCCGCACGGTGCTCTCCACCTGGGCCCCTGTCTGACAGAAACTTCTGAAATCATGTTCCCCCACCAAGTACTCCGCCGCGGCCCGCATGGCCTCCACATCCAGGTCATAATAGGTAAAATGAGTGTACAGCCGTCTCGTGGGCAATGGAAAAGTTCCCCGGTAGATGCGGTATTCATAGGTCTTGCGGCTCTCCACATGGCGGGGATGCCAGTCAGGAGGCGCTTCCTCCGAACGCTGGATTCGTATGTCCTCCGGCAGGCGCTGGTTCAGCGCGTAGGAAATTTTTTCCGCAGGTATCCGCGCGGCAGTGTCAAACACCGCCACATTGCCCAGGGCGTGAACTCCCGCATCCGTGCGGCTGGCCCCTGCAACCTGAATGGGCTCACCCAGCAGATCCGTGAGGCAGCGATTCAGTTCGCTCTCTATTGTTATCCCATTGTTCTGCAACTGCCAGCCGTGGTAGGCCGTACCGTCGTAGGCCACCGTCAGGCGTACCCGCTTTTTTTCCATAATGCCCTCTTCCCCGGATGGCGTGAGCCGCTCCGCATCCCTTTCTCTGTGTGTCAGAACCGCCAGGCAGCGCTTCTGCGGGGTTGCCTGGGCCAATGCCATATCTGTTTGCCTGTCTGTCTACAACAGCACTCCCACCGCCACCTTGCAGCCCATGTACAGAAGAAGGCAAAGATACGCCAGCCGGTCTCTGCGCCGGTAGACCAGCGGTTTCATCTTGGTGCGCCCCTCGCCTCCATGGTAGCAGCGGGCCTCCATGGCCATGGCCAGGTCGTTGGCCCGTCGAAAAGCAGAGATAAACAGGGGAACCAGCAAAGGAACCATGGCTTTGGCCCGTTTGATCAGATTGCCGCTCTCAAAGTCCGCTCCTCTGGCAATCTGCGCTTTCATGATCTTGTCCGTCTCCTCCAGCAGAATGGGGATGAAACGCAGGGCGATGGACATGATCATGGCCACCTCATGCACCGGCACTCTGAATACTTTCAGAGGACGCAACCCCTTCTCCATGCCGTCCGTCAGATGGTTGGGAGTGGTGGTCAGGGTCATGATGGAGGACCCGATGATCAGATAACACAGGCGCAGCGCCATAAATACCGCGTTGTGCAGGCCCTCCCGGGTGATGGTCAGCTTCCAGAGGCGCACCAGCGTCTCACCGGGGGTTAGAAATAGATTGAACCCCACAGTAATCAGAAGCAGGAACAGAATGGCCTTCATGCCCCGAACCATGAATTTGAAGGGCACATGGGACAGGCCGATCACCAGCGCCAAAAAAAGCGCCCCCAGCACATAGCCCGCTATATTTTCAAACAGAAACAGGGATATGATATACAGCAGTGTCCCCGCCAGCTTCACCCGGGGATCCAGCCGGTGAATTACGGACTCTGTCTGATAATATTGTCCCAGGGTTATGTCTCTCAGCATATCGTAACTCCTCGCGTCAAAATGTCTGTCCTTTCCTCTGCCTGTATCCGGCTCCGTTCCAAGTTCCACTTTCCCCCATACTCCACCATATCCACGCCAATGGGGATTCGGAACGTTCGTCCCTTACTTTCCCTCTTTCCCCAGCGCCTGCAGAATACGGTCCGCTGCCTCCTCCACGGTGATGGCATCCACATCCACCGGCAGTCCCTCTTCGCGCAGCGCGCGCAGGATATATGTCACCTGGGGGGCTCCCAGGCCCATCTCCTCCAACTCCCGGTAGCGCCGGAAAACCTTTCGGGGGACATCGTCATAAATAACTTTCCCATGATTCATCACGATGATTCTGTCCACATACTCGGCCACATCCTCCATGCTATGGCTGACCAACAGGATGGTCATATTCGTCTGGGTCTGCAGCTCCTTGATCTGATCCAGGATCTCCCTGCGGCCCTTGGGATCCAAGCCGGCGGTGGGCTCATCCAGAATCAGGATCTCCGGCTGCATGGCCAGCACCCCTGCGATAGCCACCCGGCGTTTCTGGCCGCCGGACAGTTCAAAGGGAGACTGGGTGTACAATTCCTCCCACAGCCCTACCCGGGCCAGAGCCTCCCGGGCCCGCCTCTCCACTTCTTCTTTGGGAAGTCCCAGATTCCTGGGCCCAAAGCACACATCTGAGAATACATCCACCTCAAACAACTGATGTTCCGGGTACTGGAATACCAGCCCTACTTTGCTGCGCAGTTCTTTCTTGTCAAATCCTTTGGCATCAATGTCCTGCCCGTTAAAATAGATATGCCCCTGGGTGGCCCGTACCAATCCGTTCAAATGCTGCATAAGGGTGGACTTACCCGAACCGGTATGGCCTATGATCCCTATGAACTGCCCCTCCGGGATGGTCAGACAGATGTCCTCCAGCGCTCTCTGAGGCAGTGGGGCGTCCGGGTCATATACATAACTCACGTGTTCAATGGTCAGTCCCATATTGTGCCTCCTCGCCCGCCTGCGTACCGCCAGCTTCTTCTAAAATAGCTGAAACATTGACCGAATCAGCGTCTGTATGGGGTGCATCTTCCCTTTTTGCGCCAGGCCATTCCTGCCGCTTCAGGGCCTTCACCAGTTCCTGAGTGGTCAGAATCCCCTGGGGCAGGCTTATTCCTCTTTGTTGCAGTTCGTATGCCAGCAGCGTAACCTGGGGCACATCCAGCCGCAGCTTCTGCAGCTCCTCCACCCGGGAAAAAATCTCCCGGGGCGTCCCCTCCATGGCGACCCGCCCCTGGTCCATGACGTATACATGATCCGCGTAAATCACCTCTTCCATATAATGGGTGATAAGGATCACCGTTACCTTCTCCCGGCTGTTTAACTCCCTGACAGCGTGAATCACCTCTTTACGGCCGCTGGGATCCAGCATGGCGGTGGGTTCATCCAGCACGATACACTGGGGACGCATGGCCAGCACCCCCGCAATGGATACCCGTTGCTTCTGGCCTCCGGAAAGTCTGTTGGGCGAATGACTGCGGTACTGGTACATGCCCACGGCCCGCAGACTCTCCTCCACCCTTTTCCAGATTTCCTCTGTGGGTACACCCAGATTCTCCGGGCCAAATCCCACATCCTCCTCCACCAGCTGGCCGATAATCTGGTTGTCCGGATTCTGAAACACCATCCCTGCCCGCTGGCGGATGGCCCAGACCCGATCCTCCTGGCTGGTATCTATGCCGTCCACCCACACCGTGCCCCGGGTGGGCTGCAAGATTGCGTTTACATGCTTTGCCAAAGTGGACTTGCCGGAACCATTGTGCCCTACAATGGCGATAAACTCTCCCTGCCGGACCTGCAGCGACACATCGTCCACCGCTCTGTTGACTCCCTCCACATTGCCCTCTTCGTCCCGTCTCAGATATTCATAAATCAGATTTTTCGTTTTTACAATACTCATGGGTTCTTACCTCGACTTCCTATTTTACTAAATTTAACGCGCTTTTACAACTAAAATTTTGACGAACGAACCGGGGCATGCTATAATATCCGCAAAGGTGGTGGAAACAATATGAATCAAAGATGGAATGCGTTGTTGAAAGGACTTGCCGCCATAGGGGCGGTATTTGTCATATGTATCAGCCTGGGCCGGATCATCGGAATCGGCTCTGAGACCCTGGGAGATATCGCCAGAGAGTATCCACAGCCCACAGTGGCGCCGGAGTACGGAGGAAATGCCCAGGGCGACAGTTCAGACGGGTCTCAGATCGGGGGAAATACCCAGGATGGCGGTTCTGACGGGTCTCAGATCGGAGGAAATACCCAGGATGGCGGTTCAGACGGGGCTCAGATCGAGGGAAATGCCCCGGGCAACAGTTCTGACGGGGCTCAGAACGGAGCCCGGGAACCGGTGGGAAACAGCCCTTCAGATGTACCAGGCTCTCAGAATGCCGCATATGATATAGAAAACCCCACAGGAGACGCTTGGGCGTCCGGTAAGGATATAGTGACGGATAACTTGCAAAATATGACAGAAAGCGACGGCGGCCTCTCTCTGGCCGGCCTGTCCCTGAACGGGGAATCCATGGCTGACGCCAGGATTACCTGGGAAGAGGGATTTTACTATGAGCCCCTCTCCCAGGAGTTGGTGGATTATATAACAGGTGTTTCTTATCCCAATGACTTGGAAAAACCGGCGATTACCGTAGAGGACCTGTGTTACCTCCATGTGCTCTACAGAGATTTTGAAGGGAATTCTGCAGAAGGGGAACTGATCTGCAATCAAGCCATTGCGCAGGATCTTGTAGAGATATTCCACGAATTGTACAAGGCCGAGTATCAGATTGAACGAATCAGACTGATTGATGTCTACGGCGGGGATGATGATCTATCCATGACAGACAACAATACCTCCTGTTTCAATTACCGCATAGTGGCAGGCTCCTCCAGCCTGTCCAGACATGCCTATGGGCTGGCCATTGACATCAACCCCCTGTACAACCCGTATATCACCTACAACAAGGATCACACGATCAATGTGTCTCCTGAAGCTGGAGAAGACTATGCGGATCGGAGCAAGGCTTTCCCCTATAAAATCGACGAAGAGGATCTGTGTTACCGCCTGTTCAAGGAGCATGGCTTTTCCTGGGGCGGCGACTGGAACTCCTGCAAGGACTATCAGCATTTCCAGAAGATCCCCTGAACCTCTATAGCAACTGATTTCCTGCCTCCTGCCCGAAGCAGACGAAACATCTTGTTACGGGACTGCCTGTAAAGAGCCCTCTGCGCAGAAGGCAGGTTCTCCAAATGCTGCCAGTCATGGAACGTAAAATCTCGAACGATCGCTTTTTCGCTTGTCAGATCTTTTTTGGTAATCATGATACCTCCTTACATAGAGCGAGGGCGCCGCTCAACCATCCAATTTGATGATTTTGCGACACCCTCTTTCTAATTCCTTCAATCAATTACTTTTCTATTTACGCACCCCAGGGCCGGTTTATGATTCTTATACCAGCTCCAGAATAACCTCCATGGCCGCATCACCCTTGCGCTGGCCAATCTTCACGATCCTGGTGTAACCGCCCTTACGATCCACGTACTTGGGAGCATACTCATCAAACAGCTTTGCAACCAGGTCCACTTCCTTGGTGTTGCGCTTTCTGCCGGCAGCCTCCTTGGGAACATCCACCACAGGATACAGCACTCTCAGCATCTGGCGACGGGCATGAAGTCTGCTGGGAAGATCCTTCTTGATCTCCTTCTCCACCTCGTCATAAACGGTAACGGTAACGCCGTTTTCGATTCTCAGGATCTTGCCATCCTTGTCGCGATGGGTCTCGGACAGTACGGCCCCGGTATCCTTGTCAACGATCTGCTTTACCCTCTTGCCGTCCTTGTCCTTGCGGGCAACCTTGGCTGTCACAGTAACGGTCTCAAAGTTATCCTTCTCCTTGACCGCCATGGCCACCAGGCCGTCAACGATCTTCTGAACCTCCTTGGCCCTGGCCTGGGTGGTAACAATCCTGCCGTTTGCAATCAGGGCTGTAGCCTGATTTCTCAACAATGCTTTTCTCTGGGAGGAAGTCCTGCCCAGCTTTCTGTACTTTGCCATAACGATATTTCCTTTCTCCATTCATGGTACACCCGGCCACGCTCTTCGGACTTACATACCGGATGCAGTTTCATTTCCATAAAGAGTTACAGTCCCCCCATGCCTATAGGGCTTACTGGAGGAACAAAATTATGTTCCCAGTCTCAGTCCTCGCTGGGATTAAGCTGCAAGCCCAATTCCTTCAGCTTTGCCAGCACTTCCTCCAGGGACTTGCGTCCCAGATTCCGCACTTTCATCATATCTTCCGAGGTCTTGTTGGTCAACTCCTCCACCGTATTGATACCCGCCCTCTTCAGGCAATTGTAGGAACGGACAGAAAGCTCCAACTCGTCTATGCTCATCTCCAGCACTTTCTCTTTTTCGTTATCCTCTTTCTCAACCATAACTTCAGCATTCTTGGCATTCTCGGACAGGTTGATGAAAAGGCTCAAATGCTCGCTGAGCACCTTGGCGGCCAGGCTGACAGCCTCGTCCGGCACCAGTGTGCCGTTGGTATGGACATCCAATGTCAGCTTGTCAAAATCCGTGATCTGGCCTACACGGGTATTCTGTACAGTAACGTTCACTCTCTCTACCGGTGTGTAGATCGAATCTATGGCAATCACGCCGATGGGTAAATCTTCGCGTTTGTTCTTATCGGCACTCACGTAGCCTCTGCCCCTGGTGATGGTCAGTTCCATGTACAGCTTGGTGTTCTTGCCGCTGAGAGTGGCAATCACCAGGTCGGGATTGAGAATCTCTATGTCCTGATCCACCTGAATATCGGAGGCCCGCACTACGCCCTCGCCTTCATACTCGATGTACGCAGTCTTAACCTCATTGGTCTCGCTGTTGTTCCGGATGGCCAGGCTCTTGATATTCATAATGATTTCCGTCACGTCCTCTTTTACGCCGGGAACGGAACTGAACTCATGTAATACACCCTCAATCTTCACCTGACTCACCGCCGCGCCGGGCAGGGAGGAAAGCATAATTCTTCTCAGGGAATTGCCAAGCGTAATACCATAGCCCCTTTCCAAAGGCTCCACTACGAATTTACCGTATTTTTTGTCTTCCGAGATTTCAACAACCTCAATATTTGGTCTTTCAAAATCAAACACTACAAATACCCTCCTTTATACGGCTATTTTCGGCCAAGAGCATGGTGGCGGTTTACTTGGAATACAACTCGACGATCAGCATCTCGTCCACGGGCACATCGATCATCTCCCTGGTGGGAAGATTCTTGATGGTTCCCTTCAGAGCCTCAATGTCCGCATCCATCCATTCGGGCACGAGCCTGCCGCCGGTCACTTCCACGATATCCTTAAATCTCTGCAGAGATCTGGACTTCTCCCGGATCTCGATCACATCACCGGCCTTGATCAGGTAGGAAGGAATATTTACTACCCTGCCGTTGACGGTCACATGCTTGTGGCCTACCACCTGACGCGCCTCTCTTCTGGTCCTTGCGAAGCCCATGCGGAATACCACATTGTCCAGCCTGCTCTCCAGCATTATCATCAGGTTCTCACCGGTCATGCCCTTCATTTTGTCGGCCTTTACATAGTAGTTGTGGAAAGGCTTTTCCAACACGCCGTAGATGAACTTGGCTTTCTGCTTCTCGCGAAGCTGCAGCCCATACTCACTCACCTTCTTGCCGGCCCTGGCATTGGTCCTGTTGGACTTCTTGTCATAGCCCAGATAGGAAGGCTCCAGGCCTAATGATCTGCATCTCTTTAAAACGGGTACACGATTAACTGCCATTTTTCATATTCTCCTTATAATCATGATGTTTACAATACCGCTACGGCAAGCAGCCCGGCATAATGCCCTGGCCCCTCGCCGCCGATACCTTCTTCCAACTCTGCCATGCGCCGGAATTTGCCCTGTGGGCAGACCGGCTGCATTTATTATTAGACTCTTCTCCTCTTGGGAGGACGGCATCCATTGTGAGGAACCGGAGTTACGTCACGAATGCTGGTCACTTCCAGGCCGCAGGCAGACAAAGCCCTGATGGCTGCCTCACGTCCTGATCCGGGACCCTTTACAAATACGTCCACGGTCTTAAGGCCATGTACCAGAGCGGCCTTTGTGGCTGTTTCTGCTGCCATCTGCGCAGCATACGGAGTAGATTTCCTTGAACCTCTAAAACCAAGACCACCGGCACTTGCCCAGCTCAGAGCATTGCCCTCAGCATCGGTCAGCGTAACAATCGTATTGTTAAAAGACGACTGAATGTGTGCCTGTCCCCGTTCAACGTTTTTCTTGACACGTTTCTTTGTTACTTTCTTTGCAACTTTTGCCATTTTAAACTAACCTACTTTCCTGATAATCATTGTTCTGTGAAGAAAATTACTTCTTCTTGTTAGCAACGGTACGCTTGGGTCCCTTGCGGGTCCTGGCGTTGTTTTTGGTATTCTGGCCGCGGACGGGCAGACCCTTGCGGTGACGAATGCCGCGATAGCAGCCGATCTCCTGCAGTCTCTTGATGTTCAGGGCCGTCTCCCTGCGGAGGTCACCCTCCACCATAATGTTCAGCTTCTCAATAGCCTCGCTGATCTTCTTAACTTCCTCGTCAGTTACGTCCCTTACGCGGGTATCAGGACTCACACCTGCCTCCGCCAGGATCTTGTTTGCGCTTACTCTACCGATACCATAGATGTAAGTCAAACCGATTTCGATTCGTTTTTCCCTAGGTAAATCCACACCTGCGATACGAGCCATTTACGTTTCCTCCATTTTCTTTGCGCTTCCGCTCCTGCGGAAATAAACGCTGCGTACACATCTGGTCTGTTTTTTGTACGCCTGTTACTAATTGATTGGGGCTTTCACCCAACCGGACGCCTTCTGTTACTAATCCGATCTTCCCCGGACAACTGTCCCCGATCCGCCGCGGTATCATGCAACACCTGCAGCAATAGGACAAGGCCAGGTAACCAAGAAGTAATCTCCGTAAGCTCCATCCCAGTTCTATGATAATCAGCCCTCCTGTGCAGGGGACTGGTTCAGCCGCACATAACAACTGGACAAGAACTCACATACCTGATCAAAAAGCGGTAATCAGGCGGTGATTATCCCTGCCTCTGCTTGTGTTTCGGATTCTCACAAATAACTCTGATGCGTCCTTTTCTCTTGATGATTTTGCACTTTTCGCAAATCGGTTTTACTGATGATCTAACCTTCACGTTAAACCCTCCTTTCAAAAAAGACCGTTTTACATTATAGCACGCGCTTTTCTCCAATGCAAGTCTTTTTTCCTGTAAAAAACATCTTTTTTCCAGATTTTACCGCAGTTTCGTTACTTATCCCTCCAGATGATGCGTCCCTTGGACAGATCATAGGGGGACAGTTCCAGTGTCACCCTGTCGCCGGGCAGGATACGGATAAAGTTCTGACGCAGCTTGCCGCTGATATGCGCCAGCACCCGGTGCCCGTTCTCCAGTTCCACCTGGAACATGGTGTTGGGCAACTTCTCTACCACCGTACCCTCGATTTCAATTACATCGCTCTTTGACATATACGCTCTCCTCTCCAGGCCCTTCCTGGCAATTCCCTGCGGCGCTTTATCCGCGCCCTGCGGATTTACCTGGCAGCCAAATATTGTTTTATGGCATATTTGATTTCATGGTCAAATACAGTCTCTCTTTCCAGCAGCCGCTTTTGCAGACCCCCGTCCACCGTCTCCCGGATCACCTGGATATGTCTGCGGCTCTTTTTCTTGGGACGATCCATACTGCGCAGGCGGCCGTCGCTGAGATAGACGAACGCGCCTTCCTCCCCCACGATGACATATAGGCTCCCTGCGTCATGTCCCGCTTTGGACGTTGCAAAATACCCTGTCATGCCTGCCCCCTTCGCATGCGGCGCCCACATTATGCCGCGCCGCGTAAATCTCATGGCTTCCACCGGAAACCGAAGCCGGATCTCTAATACAATGTCAGTATCTCCGGCTCTCCGTCCGTGACCAGGATGGTGTTCTCATAGTGGGCGGAAAGAGAGCCATCCTCCGTCACCACCGTCCAGTCGTCGTCCAGCCACACCACATCCGCTGCTCCCATATTGATCATGGGCTCGATGGCCAGCGTCATACCGGCCCGGAGCCGGATGCCTCTGCGCTTCTGTGCAAAATTGGGAATCTGGGGATCCTCGTGCAGCGCCGTTCCGATTCCATGTCCCACCAGGTCCCTCACGATGCCGTACCCGAAGGAAGTGGCGTAAGCATCTATGGCATTGGAAATGTCAAATAGATAATTGCCTGCTTTCGCCATCTTTATACCCTCGAAAAAGCACTGCCTGGTCACATCCATAAGCTGCTGTGCCTGAGGGCTCACCTTGCCTACTCCATGGGTGCGGGCGGCGTCGGAATGATATCCCTTGTAGATCAGGCCGGCGTCCAGACTGACAATATCGCCCTCCTGAAGGATGCGGTGCTTGTTGGGAATTCCATGCACCACCTCGTCGTTGACCGACACGCAGATGGAGGCGGGATATCTGTGATAGTTCTTAAAGTTGGGAATGCACCCCATCTTTCGGATCAGAGTGTCACCCAGAATATCAATCTCCTTGGTGGACATCCCCGGCTTTATGGCCTCCTCCATCTCCTTGTGCACGATGGCCAGAAGCCTGCAGGACTCCCGCATCAATTCTATCTCTCTCTCCGTTTTAATCGTCACCGCCATAACTGCTATCCTCTTTTCAAACTTTCCTCAACATGCATATCGCAAGCCATGCTTGCGATACTGCACAAATCGGTATATGAAACGCCAGTTTCATACTTGCCTCTGCATGCATATCGCAAGCCTTGTTTGCGATACTGCGCAAATCGGTATATGAAACGCCAGTT
>JAAWKU010000140.1 GCA_022797535.1 Lachnospiraceae bacterium
GGTCAACGATGCCACCGCATCGCCTCCCTCCTCCGCCTTGCAGACTGAAAATTCATCCGGCGTCATTTTACTGAAAGTCAACGATACAGTACACTAGTTTCACAGAAATGAGAATTTAGTAAATACAGCAAGTAACGCTCTTGAATTCATGTCAAGAATATAGCTTTAGCAAAAAACAGAAACTGCAAAAAAGGAGAAAATTAGAATTATGAAAGCAACTGGAATTGTCAGAAGAATAGATGACCTTGGCAGAATTGTAATCCCCAAAGAAATCCGGCGCACCCTGCGGATCAGGGAATCGGATCCTCTGGAAATCTACACGGACCGGGAAGGACAGGTGATTTTGAAGAAGTATTCTCCCATCGGGGAGATGACCACCTTTGCCAAGCAGTACGCAGAATCCCTGGCCCAGGTCTCCGGGCACACCGCCCTGATCAGCGACAGGGATCAGTTTATCGCCACCGCCGGGGGCGGCAAGGCTTACCTGGGGAAGGAGGTCAGTAAGATGCTGGAAGAGAAGATGAATGACCGGGAGACGGCAGTCTGCTCCCAGGGAGATCGGAACTTTCTGCGAGTCTGCGACGAACTGGAAGCAGAGTACCAGCACATGGCCTTTACGCCTATTATCTGTGAGGGAGACGTGATCGGTTCCGTGCTGCTGCTGGAAAATGATTACAAGGGAAAAATGGGGGAAGTGGAGTATAAGCTGATTATGTCCGCGGCGGGTTTTCTGGGCAGGCAGATGGAGCAGTAGGATAGAAAAGGGACGGGATAGGAAAAACGATAGAGATGTTAGAGAGGGGGCGGATTTCACACGCCCCCTTTTTATGAATCCGGTCAGTTATTGGCCATGTCGCACAGCTCCGCCAGCATTTTGGGAAGCTCCGTCTCCATCTGCTCGTTGGAGAATTGGCAGGTTCCCACAGCCCTGTGGCCGCCGCCGTTGTATTTCAGCATCAGGCTTCCCACGTTGATGTCACTGGTGCGGTTTAAGATGCTGTAGCCCACGGCTGCGGAACAGCCCTGGCCGCCCCGGCCGCTGACAATCCAGGCGGAGATATTCTGCTGGGGATACATGCTGTAGATCATAAAGCGGTTGCCTGTGTAGATGGGATCCACGCCCCGCAGGTCAGTGATAATCACATTGCCCTCCAGCCGGGTATACTTGGTCACCATCTCCTTGAATTTCTCCGTCTGTTCATTGTACACCTGGATGCGCTCCTGCACATCCGGCAGCGCCAGGATTTCCTGAGTGCTCATGGTGCGGCAGGCATCCATCAGCTTTTCCATCAACTGATAGTTGGAGATGGTAAACTGCCTGAAACGGCCCAGTCCGGTGCGGGGGTCCATCAGAAAGCCCACCAGGATCCAGCCCTGGGGATTCATCACCTCGTCAATGGTCAGATGACCGGAATCCACCTTATCCACGGCTTCCATCATATCGTCAAACTGGGGAAAACGTTCTCTGCCGCCGTAGTACTCGTAGATGATCCGGGCGCAGGAGGGAGTGATACGGCTCTCCCCTTTATATTTCCCTTTTAATTCGTTTCTTTCATGTTCACTGGAGTGGTGATCAAACCACAAACCGCATCCCTCCACAAAGGGTACATTGGCAAGGCAGTCGTTTTCATTCACTTCCACCAGACCGTCCTGCAGATCCTTGGGGTGGGCAAACTTCCAACTGTCAATGATCCCGGCTTCTTTCAGCAGGGCGCCGCAGGCCAGGCCGTCAAAATCGGAACGTGTAATCAGTCTCATGTGCATCGGTCCTTTCTGATTAGGGAGAAGTCAGCCCTCCGGCTGTCTCCCCTCTTTACATGGGCAATATTATACCTTATTCAAATGGTGAATGCAAGAGCTGTCAGACAGCCTTTTCACCTGTCAACAGCTTTCGTTCTGTCCACACCCGGTACCAAAAGACTCCCAGGAATACCATCTGCAGGATAAAGTAGATCAATGCGATCCAACCCAGATCATAAAACCAGACCAGTACTGCCACCATCCCCGCAAAGCAGCTGATGAGCATGAAAATGATGGACAGATTGTTAAAGCTGTGGGTCTCCGTGGTGTCCAGACCATCGCAGACGTGGAACATGGCCCGCATCAGCACCAGAACCTGTAGAATGCCGGAGATAAAGTACAGCAGGTATCCGGCCCGGAAGCGCATGCCGCCGTTGAGGGAAAAAGGCATCAACTGCTGGCACAGGTAAAAGCACAGACTGGCTGCGGCCCAGGGCAGCAGTTTGAAAAAATGCCTGTTCGAAGGCCCCAGCATCACGCAGGAGACGGCCAGCAGGAGATAGCCCAGAATATCCGAAAACAGATCCAGCATCAGCTGATGGCCGATCACATGATTGATCACCAGATCCACGGTCTGGGGCGCTTCTGTGGCAAAAGGCTCAAAGGTCGGGTATGGCATGACGGGGACACGGATATCCACAGCCAGCAGCACCACGGCCAGAAACAGGATAAGATAGGGCGTTATTTTTTTATTCATTTTTTCCCTTTCCACAATTCGCAGGTTGCGTATCATCACATATGCACGCCGGGCGGGAGGGTTACTGCCCGTCTGACGGAGGCGTTTCCGCGCTTACAATCTGATTTCTTCCGTTATTTTTGCCGTAATACAATCTGTCGTCGGCCTCCCGCAACAGGTCTTTTAATTCTCTGGAGGAGTCGCAGGCCATGCCGAAGGTCATGGTTATGTAGATTTGGTTCCCTTCGGACTGTACGCAGGAAGCTCTGATTTCTTCCTGCAGCGCTTCCAGGGATTTTCGTGCTTCCTCCAGGCGGCTGTTCTCATATACCAGCAGGAATTCTTCGCCGCCCCAGCGGATGGCGTAACCTTTGCCCTTCATATGCCTGCGAAGGATGCGGGCCACGTTCTGCAACACCATGTCCCCGCACTGGTGGCCGTAGGTATCGTTGACTTTTTTAAAAAAGTCGATATCGCCGATCACCAGCGTAAAGGGAGTGTTCCCGGACCGGGCTTTCTCCACGGAGTGAGTCAGGTGATGACCGCCGCTGCGGCGGTTGTACAGTTCCGTCAGGCTGTCCCGTTCCACCAGGCTGCGCAGAGAGCGCTGCATGGACAGGGCGGAACGGCCCAATTCCGAGAGTTCGTCCTCCCGTTTTAACACGGCAGGATCCAGTTCTTCGCTGAGATTCCCGGTGGCCACCCGGGAGATGAAGGTGCGGAGGCCATAGAGGGCTTTCAGGAAAGTGCCTGCGTAATACATGGAAAAAAGGCATACCAGCGCCAGCGCCAGAACTCCCACAATCACCATGGGAGACAGGGCCCTGTTGACCTGGCTGTTTACCTCTGCCGCGGGCTTGCCCACAAACAGGATGCCTGTGATCTGCCCATCGCTGTTATACAGGGGGGCGTAATAGGCAAAGTAGGTGGTTCCCCGGATAATGACTTTGTCGTAAAAACGGGACTCTCCCCCTGCCAGCACGTCTGTCAGCACCTGCTCCGGGGCGCGGGTGCCGATCAGCCGTTCTCCCTCCCAGCTTTTGATGGTGGTGAGGATCCGGGTGTCCTGGTAAAACAGGGTCACGTCCATGCCGGTGTTTTCCTTGACGCCGTCTATGAGGCTGTAATCGGCGGTGATATTTACGCCTCCTTTATACAGGGACAGGGCTCCGTCCCCTTCCAGCGTGTAATCTCCCGGATAGGCCGTGTCCAGCAATGTGTCCACCAGACTTTCCACGTTTTTGAGTTCCGCGTACACCTGTTGCTGCATGCTCCGCCGGAAGGTGGCGCTGCTGAAGATGATGACCACGATTCCATAGATCAGCAGCGGGATCATGCTGATTGCCTGAAAAGAGTAATATAGTTTTCCGCGTTTATTTTTGGTAGATTTTTTTGTGCTTTCCATAAGTAATGGTATTTGAATCCGCATCTCCTTTTTCCAGTAGTGTTAAGGTATTAAAAACAGTATAAACGGAACATTGGGAAATTGCAATGAAAAAGAAAATAAACTTTTCCGCTTGACAGAAAAGGGAGACCGGTCTTATAATCGGAGACAAACAGAACGATCCGAAAAGCGCAGACGAAGAGAGTACACGCAGCGCCAAAGCCCCAGCGAGCCGGAGAGGGTGGGAGACCGGCGCAAGTAGGCTGCCGTGGAAAATCACTTCCGAGCTGTCATGCTGAAAATCAGTAGGTATGGCCGTATCCCCGGCGTTAAGGGGGAACATATTGATCTGCCCGGCACAGACAGCAGGGCGGTGCGTATGCGTAACGGGTGGTAATACGGGCAAACGGCCTCGTCCTTTTACGGACAGGGCTTTTTTTATTTATCAGAATTGCGGAACGGAAGATCTACTATAACAGGAGGAGCGCAGAATGTATCAGAAAGTATCTACAGACCTTAATTTTGTGGACAGGGAGAAACAGGTGGAGCGGTTCTGGAAGGAGCATGACATCTTCCGCAAGAGCTTGGAGAAAAACAAAGACGGGGAGACCTACACCTTCTATGACGGGCCGCCTACGGCCAACGGCAAGCCTCATATCGGCCATGTGGAGACCCGGGTTATCAAGGACATGATCCCCCGCTACCGGACCATGAAGGGCTATATGGTGCCCCGCAAGGCGGGGTGGGATACCCACGGCCTGCCGGTGGAGATTGAGGTGGAAAAACTGCTGGGGCTGGACGGCAAGGATCAGATCGAAGCCTATGGCCTGGAACCCTTTATCGACAAATGCAAGGAGAGCGTCTGGAAATACAAGGGCATGTGGGAGGATTTCTCCAGCACAGTGGGCTTCTGGGCCGACATGGACGATCCTTACGTGACCTATCACGATGATTTTATCGAGTCCGAGTGGTGGGCGCTGAAGGAGATCTGGAATAAGGGGCTTTTGTATAAAGGCTTCAAGATCGTTCCCTACTGCCCCCGCTGCGGCACGCCCCTGTCCACCCAGGAGGTGGCCCAGGGCTATAAGCTGGTGAAGGAGCGCTCCGCCGTGGTCCGCTTTAAAGTAACCGGGGAGGACGCTTACTTCCTGGCATGGACCACCACGCCCTGGACGCTGCCCTCCAATGTGGCTCTGTGCGTGAACCCGGAGGAGACCTACTGTAAGGTGAAGGCTGCGGACGGCCATACCTATTATATGGCCCAGGCCCTGCTGGATACGGTGCTGGGAAAACTGGCCGCCGAAGATACCCCTGCCTACGAAGTGCTGGAGACTTATGTGGGCAGAGACCTGGAGCATAAAGCGTATGAGCCGCTGTTTGCCTGCGCCGGAGAGGCGGCGCAAAAGCAGGGCAGGAAGGGATTCTTTGTGACCTGTGACAACTATGTCACCATGTCGGACGGTACCGGCATCGTACACATTGCTCCCGCTTTCGGTGAGGACGACGCCAATGTGGGCCGCAAGTACGATCTGCCCTTCGTACAGTTTGTGGACGGCAAGGGTGAGCTGACAGCCGAGACTCCCTATGGAGGTATCTTTGTCAAAAAGGCGGATCCTCAGATCATAAAGGATCTGGACGCCCAGGGCAAACTCTTTGACGCCCCTAAGTTTGAGCATGATTATCCTCATTGCTGGAGATGCGATACTCCTCTGATCTATTATGCAAGAGAATCCTGGTATATCAGGGAGACTGCCGTCCGGGAGGATCTGATCCGCAACAACAATACGGTGAACTGGATCCCCGAATCCATTGGCAGCGGGCGCTTTGGAAACTGGCTGGAGAATATTCAGGACTGGGCCATCTCCCGGAACCGTTACTGGGGCACACCGCTGAATATCTGGGAGTGCTCCTGCGGACATCAGGAGTGCATCGGCAGTCGTCAGGAGCTGGCAGAAAAGGCCGGAAAACCAGATGCTGCCAAGGTGGAACTGCACAGACCCTATATTGACGAGGTGACATTTCCCTGTCCCAAGTGCGGAGGCGAAATGAAGCGCGTGCCCGAGGTGCTGGACTGCTGGTTTGACTCCGGCGCCATGCCCTTTGCCCAGCATCATTATCCCTTTGAAAATAAGGAAGTATTTGAAAAGCAGTTCCCGGCTCAGTTTATCTCCGAGGCCGTGGACCAGACCAGGGGATGGTTCCACTCCCTGATGGCGGAGTCAACCCTGCTTTTCAACAAGGCTCCCTATGAGAACGTCATTGTGCTGGGCCATGTGCAGGATGAGAACGGTCAGAAGATGAGCAAGAGCAAGGGCAACGCGGTGGATCCCTTCGAGGCTTTGGCTCAGTACGGTGCAGACGCTATCCGGTGGTATTTCTACACCAGCTGCGCTCCCTGGCTGCCCAAGCGTTTCTCCGGCAAGATTGTGCAGGAAGGCCAGAGGAAGATCATGGGCACACTGTGGAACACTTACGCTTTTTATGTGCTGTATGCAGGCATTGACAATTTTGATGCCACCAAATATACGCTGGAATATGACAGGCTGCCGGTGATGGACAAATGGCTTCTGTCCAGATTGAATACCGTGGTGGGCGAAGTGGACGAGAATCTGGACAAATACCGGATTCCCGAGGCGGCCAAGGCTCTGGAGGACTTTGTGGACGAGATGAGCAACTGGTATGTGCGCCGCAGCCGCGAACGTTTCTGGGCCAAGGGTATGGAGCAGGACAAGATCAATGCCTACATGACCCTGTACACGGCGCTGGTGACCATCTGCAAGACCGCGGCCCCCATGATCCCCTTTATGACGGAGGATATCTACCAGAATCTGGTGCGGGGCATCGACGAAAATGCCCCCGAGAGCATCCATCTGTGCGATTTCCCGGAGGTACATGAGGAGTGGATCGACAAGGCTCTGGAGGAATCCATGGAAAATGTGCTGGCTGTGGTGGTCATGGGCAGAGCCTGCCGCAACGATGCGGCCATCAAGAACCGTCAGCCCATCGGCAGAATGTATATCAAGTCGGATTTCCGCCTGGATGCGTTCTACACCGATATCATCAGGGACGAATTGAACGTAAAGGAAGTGGTCTTTGCCGATGATGTGCGGGATTTCACCTCCTACAGCTTTAAGCCCCAGCTTCGCACCGTGGGTCCCAAATATGGCAGACAGCTGGGCGGCATTCAGAAGACCCTGGCTTCCCTGGAGGGCAACGCTGCCATGGAGGAACTGAAAGCAAACGGCAGGTTGACTTTTGACATAGACGGCGCGGCGGTGGAACTTACCGAAGAGGATCTGCTGATCAGCGTGGCCCAGAAGGAGGGCTATGTGTCTCAGGAGGATAACCGCATGACCGTGGTGCTGGACACCAACCTGACGGAGGATTTGATCGAGGAAGGTTTTGTCTACGAGATCATCAGCAAGATCCAGACCATGCGTAAGGACGCGGGCTTTGAGGTCATGGATCATATCCGGGTATCCCTGGACGGCAACGCCAGGATTTCCGCCATTGCGGAGAACAACCGGGAGGCTATCTGCGGCAAGGTGTTGGCGGAGGAACTGACTGCGGACGTCCCCTGTGAGGTATCCAGAGAGTGGAACGTGAACGGTGAGACTGTGACCATCAGCCTGGAGAAGATCTGAGAAAAAGTGGCGCGGCGGCGGGTTTAACCTGCCGCCGTGTTGCAGTGGCGTGAAGCTATTTCGCTTTTCCGGCGGAAAACAGTTGGCACAGGTGGGAATATTTGTTATAATATATAGCCACAGGTTATATGATTGAAAACGCCGGGAAACGTTCTGAAAGTGGATTTTATATTGCCGGTATGACAAAACCAAGCAGAAAAGGAGAACAAG
>JAAWKU010000141.1 GCA_022797535.1 Lachnospiraceae bacterium
GTTGATGATTCGTACGTTTGCCGAATTTATATCGATCGGCACAGAGCAGATTTCTTTCGGAATGCCCATACAGGATGTGGATCTTTTTCTCAAATACATGGCCGTCCCATGGTACAGCTCCGGTAAGTTCATTCCGGGTGACAATGCGTCTGAGTCCTGGAAAATAAATTACGCATTGTGTGTGATGGAATTTCTGATTCCCCTTTGGATCCAAGAAGTGGACCTGGGTTCGCCCCAGATTAAGAACAAATGGGTAGTCATGCCCAGGAACCCCCTTTCGGATCTATGGGAAGATGGGCTGCAGAAGCATATTCCCCTGGACATGGTTTTGACCTTCTTTCAGGGGATGTGTGTGGAAAAAACTGTAATCCGGGATGTATACGTTTTTCTGTGTATGGGAAATTCCGTGGGAGGAAAGAAACAAAGCATTGTGCAAATAGAGAATCAGCTTGTATTTGAGTGCCGCAGCTTTGGCGGCAATTTGGCGCCATATGGATTTGAACAGCTGAAGAGTGAGCTGTAACGTCCTGTCGCAGCCATATCACAAATGGAAGTTTAACCGGGGCCGGGCGCTGTCAACGCCCGGCTCCGGGCGGTTCATAACTGTTTGCGACGCTTCATCACCGCCAGCGCTCCCATCGTCACCGCCGCTGCCGCCGCCAGTTGCCAGCCTTTGCCCTCCATTTGCCCCTTAGTCATGGAAAACAGACTGAATGCCCCCAGCCTGCGGCCCAGGCCATAGCTGGCCAGGTAGTACAGCATACATACCATAAGTCCTCCTGCGGCATTGCCGCTGATTCCTGCCCCTGCCAGCCCCAGGGCTCCCAGCAGCAGGGCGGAACAGACACATCCCCACACATGGTAGGGTAGCACCTGGCTCTCGCCCGCTTTCATAATCCCGGCAAAAAACAGCACCAGCAGAACCACCGTAAGGCTGGAATACAAGATCCGCAGCAGGCATACAGGCAGATAACCGATCTGCCGGGCACGCACCACATCCCGGATCTCGGGGTTTTGTTCCGGCAAAAACACGGTGGCCAGCAGCGCCGGGCCGGTCCAGACCAACAGCATCTCCAGGGGTTGAGCTACCGCCGCGCCTTCCAGGGAATTGATATTGAACATGAGTTCTGTCAATATAAGCAGCGCCGCCGCCGACAGGGCAGGCCAGGGAAACTGAAGGCGTAGATTGTTTATCAGGATGCTCCCATAGATTTCCATCTTCTCTCTCATTCTCATATGCATTCACATCCTTTCCCGCTTTCCCGATACCATGACTCTCACCCGGTACAGAAGGCTGTTTCCCCAGGCCATACCGCCTCTTCTCTTTCTTGCGTACACCCACGCCGCCGCCCCCAGGCAGAGCAGCGCCAGGACCAACAAGGATAATCTATTGTACAGAAAGAGGCTTTCCTGGCTCTGCCAGATCGCTGTTTTGCTCAGTGAATTGTGCCGCACCTGGAGTCCGAAGCGCCTCACATATCCAGTCAGCCCCGCCGTCTGCAGCGATACAAACCACCAGACGCACTGAAAGAAGATGGCCAGAAGAGGAGAGAACAGTTCTGTCAGCAGCGCTCCCAGAGCGGAAACTGCCAGAACATCCGGCAAAAGCCACAGAAGGGCCATCTGCAGACCGCTTCCCCAGGCAATACGCGTCTGGGGATATAGCCGACCGGTGGAGTACATGGTGTACAGCAGGGTCAGCAGCACCGGCACGGCCATACAGCACACCAACGCCAGATAGCGGGTCCCCACGATCCGAATCGTGGAACTTTTCCGGGAATAGACCAGAGATTGCATCTGGGCTTTTCTGTCCAGATGCCACAGCGCCGCCGCCACAAACACCGGCATCACCGTCAGGACAATTCCCATATAGTCGCAGTGCAGCCGCAGATAAGCCCTGCCCAGCTCCCCCGGCTTCATCAGGGCCTCGTACTCCGCCCGGGCCTCCTCATAGGTCATGGGTATCCCTCCAAAATTGGAAACCAGGGTATCCGGCGCGTAGCTGCTGCCACCCCCGATCAGGTCATCAGCCTGCCCCATCAGTTCACAAAAACGCTGGTAGGAAAGATTTGCCGGCAGGCTGTACTCCGGGAGCTCCATTTCCCGGAATTGCATAATGGGGTTCCCCTGTTCATCCATCCCCTGGCTGAAGTACCCCGCCTCCCGGTAGCCGTCGAACCCGTCGATCTGCTCCCCGGAAAGCCCTGTGAGTTCCTCCAGAATGGCCCGCATCTCCAGCCTTTTATCCTCCTTGAGCCTGACCTCTTTATAGAACAGAATGGGATAGGCCACATAACGGCCGGAAAAGTAGTCTCCCAGCAGGCTCTCCACTGCCCCGGGCATGATCAGTCCGGGCTCTTCCCGCACCGTCATGCCATAATTCTCCCCCGGCCTGGGCGCCGTGATGGCCTCCCTCTCGTCGTTGCAGTACTGTGTCACATACATGGCGATCACCGTCACCACATACAGAAAAAACGTCATGGAACAGATTACTTTTTTGCATTCCTTTATAAACATCTTTTTACCTCCTTAAAAGGGATCCGAAGCCCTGCCGCTCATTCATCTCCCACAATCTCACAGCCGTGCTGGCGCAGGCAGTACATATAGGCATCCTCACAGTTGGGCATGGCGGGCCTGGCCTCCGCCGGCAGCCCTTGTCCGGCATCGGCGCTTCCCAGTGGTTCCTGTGCCAGAAACCGTACCGTCACCATATGCTCGCTGCGCAGCATACCCGTCACAATATAGTCCCGTTTGACCTGGGGCAGCATATGAACGGGAATCTCCGCTGTATAGACCTTGCCCCGGGCGTTCTCCAGAAGCTGGGAAACCGTTCCGTTCCACAGAAGCTGCCCCTCATTCAATATGGCGATGTTTTCACAGGTGGCCTCGATGTCCCCCACGATGTGGGTGGACAGGATCACGATGCGTTCCTCCGCCACTTCGCAGAGCAGGTTGCGGAAACGGATCCGTTCCTCAGGATCCAGCCCTGCCGTGGGTTCGTCCACGATCAGCACCCTGGGGTCATGGAGCAGGGCCTGGGCGATCCCCAGCCTGCGCTTCATGCCCCCGGAGAGGCTTTTCACCCGGCTTCTCCGCTTTTCTGTCAGATTCACCCGCTTCAGCAGCAGGTCGATCCGCTGCTTCCGCAGAGCCCCGGGCATCCCCGACAATACGCCCAGATAGTCCAGGCATTGGTAGACAGTCATATTGGGATACATGGAAAAATCCTGGGGCAGATACCCTGTGACAGCCCGAATCTCCCGGGCATGGCTCACGGGAATACCGCACACGGAGATGTCCCCCGCCTGCTTCTCATGCAGGGTAGCCAGGGTTTTCATCAGGGTGGTCTTCCCCGCGCCGTTTCTCCCCAGCAGTCCGAACATACCCTGCTCAATGGTCAGGCTCACATCTTTCAGCGCCTGCTTTTTGCCATAGTACTTATCCACATGGCTGATGACAATGGTATTATTCTGTTGTTTCATGCTTTTCTCTCCTTTTTATAGAATGTTCCGTTTTATAGAATGTTTCGTATCCCCCGGGCTGAAACCGCCTCATAATTTAAGCCCCTACGAAAAATGGCGTGGATTGCTCCACACCATTAGCCTACTGCGCGTCTATCAACTTTTTATCTACTTCAAAGGGATTTTTACAGATTATTTGAAACCTGGCCGTCACCCGCCCGCCGCAAATCCCGTTGGCCAGCGTCAGACTGCCCCCGCATTTCACACAGATCAGGCGGCAGATGTACAGACCCAGACCAAAATGGCACTGCTCCATCTGCCCCTCGCCTCTGTAAAACGGGTCCGTGGCATGCTGCAGTTCCTCCGGGCTAAAGCCTGGCCCGTCGTCCTCCACCACCACTTCCAGAACTCCCTCAGTCTCCTGCCGGGGGACAGATGATTCTTCTGTCAGCACCCGCACCGTCACCTGCAGCATCTGTCTGGCGTAGCGAAGCCCATTGGCCACCAGATTCTCGAACACCTCCAGCAGCAGCGCCTCATCCAGCCGCAGCGTCCCGCTCCCTTTGAAGGAGCAGGTGATATTTTGTCCCAGAATATCGCATATGCCCTGCAGCTTTTCCTTCAAATCCAGGGCTTTCACCCATTCCGTTTCCGGCTCCAGATCCTCCAGCTTTCGGATGCTGCTCATCTTCTGGGTGTAACTCTCCAGCCTGTGGATCTGCCCGTTCATCATGCTCAGTATCTCCAGCAGCTTTTCCCGGGAAATCCTTCCCTCCGGCACATACCGCTCCAGCATTTCCCCATAGCCCTTCAACACGGTAATAGGAGTCCGCATATCATGGGCAAAGGCGGCGTTCAGCCGTTTCCGCTCCTCCAGCAGCTGCCAGGTGGCCCGGTTGTTCTCATACAGAGCGGCCCGCATCTTCTCAAAGCCGTCCCGGAGACGCCCCAATTCGTTGTCCTTCACCGGTTCCAGTTCAAACTCCAGACAGTTGTCCGCAATCTTCTCCGACGCCTCCTGCAGCACCCGGATGGGTTTTTCCAACTCCCTTTTATAAAAAATCCATACAGTCAGACCAACGCAGACCAATATCCACAGCGGTATCAATACGATCTGAGCGCTGGAGATCACATTGTAGACAAACCGCTCCGGCCCGCCGGCATTCTGACTTTGGTATACCGGACTCTCCACATAGCCGTAATGCGCCGTTCCATCGGGCGATACATATATTTCATAGCGGCCATCCCAGAACTCAACGTTCTGCTCCTTCATAAAATTGGTCATATACCAGTCCTGGGCGTGATTGGAGCCGATTCCGATGGCCATAGTCCCCAGGTACGCCAGAACAACGCAGATCGGGATGCAGTAATACAGAGTCCGGCGCAGAGATCTGCGCCGCTTCCGAAGCGGCTTTCCGCCGGGTTTTCCGCGCCGTTCCCCGGAGTCTATGGCCTGAGCCTGCTCACCTGTCTCTCTCATTTATTTTTCCTGCCTTTTTCTTCCTCATTTTTTCCAGCGATACCCCATACCCCATACTGTCTCCAGATGATATTCTTCGCCGTATTCCCTGAGTTTGGCCCGTATCCGGCGCACATGCTCCGCCACCACACTGCTGTCCCCCTCCGCGTCATAGCCCCAGAGCTTCTCGTAGATCCGCTCCTTGTCAAACACCTGGCCAGGACTTAAGGACAAAAATTCTATGATCTCGTATTCCTTTTTGGCAAAGGGAATCACCGGCCCCTCCACTGCCACGGTCCTGGCAGTATAGTCTATGACCATCCTCCCCCAGAACCGCACGTTGGCATCCGCCTTAATCCGGTGATCCCGGCGGATGTGAGCCGCCACCCTGGCCCCCAGTTCCTCCATGGAAAATGGCTTCAGGATATAGTCATCGCCGCCCGCCGCAAATCCCTGCACCTTGTCGCTGTCCTCGATCCTGGCCGTGAGGAACAGGATGGGGCAGGACACATAGTCCCGTATCCCCCGGCACACCGCCAGCCCGTCCATATGGGGCATATTGACGTCCAGCAGAATCAGATCCGGCTGCTGCAGGGCCAGAGCCATGGCCTTCTCCCCATTGTATGCCGTCAGGGTCTCATATCCGTTCAGTTCCAGGTAATCTTTAATCAGGCTCACCACATCCGGCTCATCGTCCACTATCAGTATTTTATACATAAAAATTCCGCCTTTCCTGTTACCCTGCTTCATCTGTCCATCCGGACGGATGCCCGGACCAGGGGCGGGAACACCTTTTTGAAGCGTTCCCGCGCCGCATCCCTATCAGCATAACAGTATAAGGCGGAAATATCAACTTTTTATCTATTTTTGGCTGGTAACTATGTTATTGCTGTCGATCTGCACGCCCTCGATGCTGCTCACATAACGGGAGAGACGGGCATATCCGTAGTCCTTGTATTTAAAATCCGGGAAATGCTCATGAAGCTGCTGGCCCAGAATCTCCAGCTTGATGTTCTGTTCCGCCTTGCGGATAATGTACTGCTGCACATTGGCCTCCACATTGACGGGTACTTCCTGACCTCCCCGCACCACCAGGATGGTGGTGCCCTGCTTGACGATTCTGAACCTGGTGGCCTCGGTGATGAACTTCATCATGGCATTGTAGCCGTAGTTGCGCTCATCAAAGTCGGGATACAGCCTTTGCAGATTGCTCTTCACCATCCCCAGATTGGCGGGCTCCCCGTTGTTCTCACACTCCTGCAGCAGATTGTTGATGGCGGACTTGATCTCCCCGATGGGGGTGATGGAATCCTTCTCCGCCACGGGCTTGTCCCCCTTGGACTCGTCGTCCACGATCTTGTCCAGAAATTTGTACTCATCGCAGACGGCAATAAAGGTCTTGGAGGCATCGCTCTTGCCCATGCCGATCACGGACTTGCCCTCCTCCCGCAGGCGGCTCACCAGCCGGGTGAAATCGCTGTCCGAGGTCACGATGCAGAAGCCGTCTATCTTGCCCTTGTACAGGATGTCCATGGCGTCGATCACCAACATGATATCCGCCGCGTTTTTCGCCGTGGAGTACCGGGACTGCTGGATGGGCAAAATGGCGTATTTCAGCGCTTTCTTGTTCCAACTGGCCAGATCCGGGTTGGTAAAGTCCCCGTACATCCTCTGGTAGGTGATAATACCATACTTTTTCAGTTCGCTGATGATCACGTCCACATATTTGGAACTGGTATTCTCAGCGTCAATCAGCAATGCATATTTTCTTTCTTCCATAAAAAACTCCCATCCCTCCGCCCTGGCGGGCTCCTATACCGGGCTCTCATGCCCTCCCGGCTTTGATATAATAGTATTGTATCCTACATTGGGGGAAAAGGCAAGCCTGTCTGTTGTCACATTGGGAACTGCCGCATCATCCGCTGTATATTGCAAAATTCCAAGTCCCTTTTTGCTCTGTCAGCAGGTGCTCCCGGATGCTTCACTCAAAATTCATACGCATTATATTCCCATGCCTAAATTGATGATATTAATATAATCATTCATACTCTTGAATTTTTGATAGTATAAATGATTCATATGTAATTCCACTTCCATCCCGCTACTATTAAGCCTGTTGACAGCAGCTTCCAAACTTTTGGCGGCTTGCAGGTTAAATCCATGGACATACCCTGCTCAGAATGGTTCTCCCCAAAGGCACCAGCTTTGAATTCCTGACCCAGTGGGACGTGAACCTGATCGTAAACCACATCAACTCAATGCCGCGGGAGAGCCTTGACGGGCACACCCCCTATGAAACAGCATTATGGACTTATGGGGAGAGCGCTTTAAAAGCGCTTCAGCTTAGACCGATACCTCCCGACGGAGTCAACCTGACGCCTAAGCTGATACGCTTTAACCAGTAACTATCACACAAAATCTGCTGTCACACAGGAAAACAGACTTTTCACATTTAAGATGCCCGGCTGGTGGAATTTAGTCCTGCACTGGAATTTACTTTTTCAAGTCAGTTCTCATTTAATAATTCTAATGCCCTTTTATAAAGCGGGTCTAACTCACACCCACAACTGCCGCATTCTCTATCTGCCTGTTTGATAGAAGCTATGAGCGTATCTTTATCACTTTCTCCCTTCAACCATGCATGTGCAGGAATAGAAATTAAGTCCCATCCAGATGCTGAAAATTTTTCCATAATACTTCTCAATTCTTCCATTATGTTTCATCCTTTCTA
>JAAWKU010000142.1 GCA_022797535.1 Lachnospiraceae bacterium
GGTCGGACAGCCTGCACACATCCCGGCCGCCGATCATTACACTGCCCGAAGTGGGCAGATCCAATGCTCCCACGATGTTCAGCAGCGTAGTCTTGCCGGAGCCCGAACGCCCCTTCAATATGGTCAACACCCCGCTGGGGACCTCCGCGCAGATGTCCGTCAGCGCCTGGAATTCGCCTCCCGCCACCGGGAACACCCGGTTCACATGGCTGATCACGATGGCCGCTTCCCGGGCCCCCTCTTTTTTATCTGCTTGCACCCTCTCTGCTCCCATGCTCTTTTACTCCTCTCCAAGTTTCAGCGCCTTGGCCACGTTCAGCCGGAACACTATGACGATCAGCACCACCAGGCACAGCGCCATCACTCCGGCCACCACGCCATAGAGACGCAGCATATCCGACTGGCGTGTGATCAGTTCCATGGGCAGCACCTGATTGCTGGCCGCATAAGCCGTCTGCAGCATGGGCACGAACATCCGGGAGGACAGATGCCCGATACCCACGCCGCCCAGTATGGCAAACACACCGGAAAAAATCTGCTCATTGATCAGCATATAGAACATCTCGCCTTTATGCATGCCACAGGCCCGCAGCACACCGAACATCATCTCCCTGGACCTTATGGACATGACCCAGTAGATCAGGTATCCCACTGCGCACAGAATGAGGGTGACGATAAATCCCATGGTCAAAATCCCGTTGGTGCCCTGCATCAGCGGGTCCGTGACTACCTTCTCCAAATCCGCCTCCCTGTCCACATATCTGACCACATGCACATCATTATCCTGCACCCATTGGTACAGTCCCTCCGAATCCTGCCCCTCTTTCAGGGAAATCCAGACCTCGTAAGGCACGGTTCCCAGGGACTTCTGCAGAGTGGCATAGTTGGCGATCACCAGAAAATTCTCCCGGGTGCTGACTCCGCCCTCCGCGTTCAGGCTTACCGTGGTGGGTTCATAACCCGGCCAGTAGTCCACAAAGTCCACGATCTTCCCCCTGATTTCCTTTTTGTTGTTGCTGTAATATCGTATGGTGTCCCCCACCTTGTATCCCTGCTGAGTCTGGAAATTCCGGGAGACCAGTACGCCGGTGGGCTCCACTGCCAGTTCGTTCAGCAGTTCATAGTAATGCCTGCCCAGCAACTGCTGGTCCAGCCAGGTATTCTCTCCAAACTCCCGGGTATGAACACCCAGCAGCGTGACCTGCTGCCGCTCGGATCCCTGGATAGGCACATACGCCTGTTCATCCCGTATCACCCTGGTATAGCTGCGGGCCATATCCAGGGCGGCATATTTACTGTAGTCCGGCTCATAGTACCGCAGTTCCCCCATAACCTCCCCGCTGGCGGAGGCATTGGTGTTCCACACCTCCCTGACCACCACGTCCGCGCCGTCCAGATACTCCACGTTCTTCCAGGCGTTTTGCAGAATGGTCCGGGCCACCGTGGCGTGGAACATACCCAGAGAGACCGTCAGGATCATAAACAACATGATGAACTGCTGCTTGCGGCCGTTCTTGATGATCTCCAGAAAGGAAGCATAGCTGGCC
Source organism: Lachnospiraceae bacterium (assembly GCA_022797535.1). Taxonomy (GTDB): domain Bacteria; phylum Bacillota; class Clostridia; order Lachnospirales; family Lachnospiraceae; genus Acetatifactor. Next base: position 1,548 of record JAAWKU010000142.1, read on the forward strand.
GGACGCCAGAAACGGCGGCCCAGAGCATAGATACCCTGCACCAGCAGCGGCTGCAGCCGTAAAAAGAGCAGGCCCATCCCCACGATGAAGAGAGAGGAACTGATGTACAGCAGAGGGTCCAGAGCCTCCCCCGTCAGCACATTCTCCACCAGCGTGCCCCGGTTGCGGGAAAAGCTGTAATAACCATACAGCGCCACAGCCAGACAGATCAGGTCCAGAAAACCTTTCTCCCACCAGGAACGCTTCTTCATGGCCTTCTGCTGTTTCAGCTTCACAATGGTCAGGCGGCTGTGTTTCAGGGCAGGCAGAGTCATGATCAACACGCAGGCCGCCATGGCCGCAATGCCATAATACAGCACATCCCCGGTCCAGACAAGCTCCATCTGCCCTCTCACCGTGAACTCCAGGAAATTCCGGGCCGACCCCAGAATCCGGCAGAACACGGTACCCAGGGGGACACCCCCCAGGGCCCCCAGCAGGGTCAGAAACAGGCTCTGGTACAGATACAGGCGGAAGATCTGGCCGCTGGAACTTCCGCGGCTCTTGATCACCGAGATTTCATTCCTCTCCATGTCATACATCTGCGTTGAAATCATGAACAGGAAGGCGGCCAGCAGGATCAGCACCGGCACCTGCAGAATAAACAGCGTGGCTTCGATCCGGCTCTGTTTTTTCTCAAAGCCGTCCAGAATCTCCCGGTAGGCAGGCTCTTTCAAAGTACTTTTATAGGGGCTTTCCTGAGTCAGATAATCCGTATATTCCCGGATGTGTCCCACATCCGACGCCTTCAGGTCCGCATACTCAAACATGGCATAATAGGTGCAGGTGATGGTATATCTTCCCGCATTGTCCCCGGTGAACATATCATGAAACAACTGCTCTTCCATAAAGCAGACCGTGTTCATCTGCTCCGGGGTATTCTGCCAGTAGAAGTCCCCCACTCCGGCCTCCTCATATATGCCTGTGACCTTCAGACGCAGTTTTCCGCCGTCAGGCCCTTTCAGCGCGTCATACTCCAGGACCTCCCCCACCAGCAGTCCGGCATCCACCATGCACGCCTGGCTGATCACCACCTCGATATTGCCCTCCTCATCCAGACCGTCCTCTGAATACATCTCCCCCGCCAGTAGTTTCGCATGCTGAGACAGTCCCGACAGGGAACTGAGACGCAGGGAAACGGCCTTGCTGTCGGAACGGTTCATCTGGGAGTACAGATCGGCTTTGGCCAGGCTGTAATAAAAGATGGTCTCCTTCTCCCTCACGCCCAGTTCCCCATAAATCTCCTCCATCAGCTTTTCCACCTTGCTGATGGTCTTGCCTCCGTTGTCCTTCTTGGAGATCAGCGTTATCTCGTTCATGGTGGGCCATGCCCCCCGGTCCGTGATATATGCCTCCAGTTCATCCTGCAGCATCCGGTCAAAAGCCGCCGTCCGATACAGGGGAAAACTGATCACCGTGGCGATCAGTAAGAGACTCCCCAGAAGCATGCACAGCACCATCCATTTTTTATGCCAAAGTTTCTGCAACATTACTCTAAGCATAGTTCCATTCCTTCCGTCAGTCCCTCGACCACCCAGTAACTGCTTTTATCATAGCCTCCCGCGATAAAGCTCCGGCGCACAATACTGCCGTCTGCCTCCACCACGTTCACATAAGGACGCCCGTTGATTTCCCGTACGGCGCTCCTGGGTACCACCAGCACATGATCCATCTCCCGCAGCCTGGCCTCCACGTCATACCTGGTTATATTCCACCAGCCGCCCCATCCCGGCGTACCCACGGACATGTCGCCGATCAATTCCGACGGCAACAGAATATAGGCGACCTGCGACTGCAGGGACCTGCTCACAGCCAGCCGGTTCACATTGGCCACCAGGCCCGTGGTCTCCCGCTCTTCTTCCTCTCTGTTGCGGTAAGTCACCTTTACCTGGTTGCCATAGGACAGCACATTGCCCTGATCCTCCAGCACCGCGTAGCAGGTATTCTCATCCGCAATCTGCACCAGACCGGCATCCGGGCGCAGGATGTCCTCCGCTTCCAGATCCTCCATCCAGATCACAATGCCGCTCTGATCGGCCCTGATGGACGCCGTCTGATAATCCTTGGAAAGTTCCGCAATCTGTTCCTGCAGTTCGGCTATGGTTTTCAAGCGGCTCTCAATGGCCTTTTTATTGTTTTCCTCCCCCTGCTCTATCAGGTCCTGTACCCTCTCCTGCTGTCTCTGCACCTGCAGCAGCAGTCTCTGTAGACCGATCTCATCCGCCGCCACCCGCACCGTGGCGATCACGTCCCCCTTTTCCACATGCTGGTACATGGAGGTCTGAAACTCCTGGAAATACACAGTTCCGTGAGTGACAGGGTTAGTCACCATGGTACTGGAAGGGTAATACATGTAACCGGTGCCCGAAAAATTACTGCAAAAACTCCCCATCTCCACAGTCACACGTTTATCACTGTACTGCCGCCCCTGGTCCAGACGCACCACATCCCCCTCCCCGATACCGGACAGGATTTCCGTATACACACCATCGCTCATGCCGGTGCGGACAGAGGTATATACATTCTCTTCCCCTTCCACCACGTACACATAACTGCCCGTGTCGTCCTTATGTATGGCCTCCGCAGGCACGGAAAGAGCCTGTTCCCTCTTACGGTTCACCACCACAATGGCCGCGTAATCGCCCACATTTACATTGGTCAGATCCCCCTGCAGATACAGAGTGGAAAAAACCTCCTCCCCCTGGGTCGTAAGCCGGGTGTATTCCTCACTCTCCATGGGCACATAATCCACTTCGTAACGCACTCCGTCGATCACCGCGTAAAGTTCCTCCGCCGAGGAAGCGGTCTTGCGGTTGATATAGTCGCTCTTCAGCAGTTTCTGCTCCAGGTCTCCCACCGCCACGATGGAGGTCTCTCCCTGCACACGCTCCCTGTAGCCGTATTCCGCCACAGCCACCACATGTCCCTTCATCTGGGCGTGGATGGTCACATCACTCTTTTTCCCCTCCAGGAACCCAAGCTGCTGCAGGGCATAGGCATGATCCAGTTCATACAGCGCCCTGCGCTGCTCCAGCTGCAATAGCATGGTGTTGACACGGTGATCTGCGATGTGGTACTGCCCGTTCCAGTGGTTGTATTCCTGTTCCCATTCCTCATAGGCCGGATTGACCACAGGCCCTGTTTCTGTTCCGTCTCCCGCGTTACCGGGCGCATCCGGCTCCTGATCCCCCTCATCGGGACCGTCAGGGGAATCGCCGCTGTCTGAGCCGCTGACGCTCTGGGAAGGAGGATCCAGGTATTCCGCAGGCTTTCTTTTCTCCAGGCCCTCCACGATCCCCCTGAGTCCTTTTACTTCCTCCTGAGGCTTTTCCAGATCCTCTTTCATCTGGAGTTCATACTCGGCAAATTCCTTTTCCATATCCTCGATGCGTTCCCGCTGTTCCTTGATCTGCCGATCCAACTCTTCCGTGCTGGAGGCCGCCAGCACCTGCCCCCTGGCTACCTCCTCTCCCGGAAATGCGCGAAGCCCGTCCAGTGTCACGTCCTCCTCGAAGCTGTACTCCTCCACATAGGGGACCACGGTGGCGGAATAGATGCTGGCATCGTACAGATTGCGCCGCGCCGCAGCCTCCCCGCTGCTGGTCAGCCCCACCGGCTCCAGCAGGGCCACTTCCCCCCCCGCAGTCTCCTGCAAGGGCGCTTCCCCGCATCCGCACAGGGACACTGTCAGGGAAAATACCAAGATCAATCCCCAAATACCTCTTCCCCTCATCGCAGTATGACCCTCTCTCCCTCTGTGAGCCCGGACAGCACTTCCACAGCGCTGTCCCCGTAAAGTCCGGTTTCAATCCATTTTACCTCGCGCATCTGATCCTCCCCCAACACATAAACATAGTCTTTGCCGTCCGCGCTGTGCACCGCCTGCGTAGGCACACAGAGAACCTGGCTCCGCCGCTCCACCACTGCCACGATGGATCCCAGGGTGCCCACCTCGATGGTGGCGTTATCCTCTCCCTCCGTCAGGGAGAACATCTGCTGCTCCCCCCACTGGTCCATATCATAGGGCAGCAACGTATATTTTCCCGCGCCGGAGCCCGAGTTAATCTCCATATAGACCCCCTCGCCCTCCCGGAAGCAGGACGCGTACTCGGGAACCTGGGTCACAAACAGGCATTCCGAACCGTCGATGATGGTTATGACTGCCTCACCCCGCACAGAGGTGGAACCCTCCAGCTTTTCCTTAATATGGGACACCGTGCCGGACATTCCCGCCACCAGGCGGCTGGAGGACGCCTCCTGTTGCAGTTGCTGCAGCTGCAGCCGATCCAGATGCATGGCGTCCTGGTAATCCTCCCGGGCATAGTCATAATTCTGCTGCGTCTGGGCCACACCGTCGTCCAGACGTTCCCGATCCGCCGGGGACTGGCTGCTCTGGTATAAAAAGTTCAGCCACAGGGTGGATATCTCATAATCCTCATTGATCTGGCTGTAGTCCATCTGCAGCTGGTTCCTGGCAATCTGGTACTCCAGCCGGGCGATATCTTCCTGTCTGCTGCCGCTGGAGAGTTCCGCCAGCACCTGGCCCTTCTCCACCACATCCCCCTCCTGCACGTAGACCTTCTCCACGGATATCCCACTGATCCCGAAGCTCAGGCTCTCATCATTCAGCTGCTGGTAGGTGCATTTGATCCGCTGGGTTTTCTGCACATCCCCCAGGGTGGCCACCGCCATATCATAGACCACCGGTTCCGCCTCCTGCTCCACCACGATCACATTATGTTCGTCTTCCTGGGTCTGGCCGCAGCCAGACATCCCCAGAGCCGCGCCGGACACACAGACCAGCGCCAGCCAGCGTCCCATTCTCTTTTTCATGCTTTCCATACTTCCCTTATTTCTGCATGGCACGGGCTGCGCCCATGCCATTGCGTAATCAGTATCTGGAGATTTCGATTGTCCCGATTCCTTATACCCGAACTGACACGCCGGGCCCCAGATAAGACTGCAGCACCTGCGTCCTGGGTTTGTGGATCCTGATCTGCTCCAGCACCACACCGGCCTCCAGCGCTTCCACGGTCAGCTGTTGCAAGCCTTTCTCAAAAGGAAGCCTTACTTCACACTCCCGGATCTGATTCAGCACTCCCTGAGCCCAGCGGGGATCTCCGCTCTCACCCGCCCGGAAATCCGGGGCGTTTATTTCGGCAAGCTCCTGCTCTCCGCTGCCGTTTTTCACCAGCACATACACGCCCTGCCTGCTCACCGGGGAGTTGGTGGGTGCCACCAGCAGATCCACCTGATATTCCCCGGCCTCCGGAATCCAGAACTGCCAGGTCAGGGAAGGTTTCTCCTCCTCGCTGCCAAACGCCGCCGTGCTGGGGAATACTTTTACACCGCTGCCATACTTGCCATACCCCTGGATCACCTGGTAGGAGCCCTTCTCCGTATCCCGCTTTTCCACATAGCCGGCTGCGTCCAGAACTATCATGCCCTGACGTTCCAGATAGGTGCCCTGGGGCATAACGTCCGCATCCTGGCGCTGCCCCGTGACCTCCACAGCCACAGTGGTATCGTCCCCCTGTACCAGCAGCCGCACCGTTTCCGGCTCCCGGGGCAGACATGCCTGGTCACAGGAGAGAGTCACCACAGACAGTTCCCGGCAGGTTCCTTCCAGGGAAGAGACCTGCAGCCAGCCAGGCAGTCCGCTCTGGGGTATCTCCACGCGGATCTGGTAGTCAAAGCTGCCCACGCCGTCATTGGCAATCTCTATCTCCACAGGCTCCGCACCCGCATATTGGAAATCCGGTACCCGGATCACCTGGGGAGCGCCGTAGTTCTTCACACCAGTCTGTTCCCGGTCCGCCCTGGACACACTCATCCGGGGCCTGTGCACCGGGCGCACCTGGCACACCAGCGGATAACGGTAGCCGTCCTCGTTCCACTTGGTAAAGCCGATGTGCTGGGCCATCTCCATGCCCTTCCACTTGCCGTCCTTAAACGCCGCCATCTTCTGGGCAAGCTGGATATCCCTGTCCGCACAGGCCTGGACTTTCTGTCCGTAGCTGTTGGCCACCGCTCGTCCCTGGCCGGC
>JAAWKU010000143.1 GCA_022797535.1 Lachnospiraceae bacterium
TAGTGTACCGTATCGTTCACATTTCGCAAAATGACTTGCCTGAATTTCCATCTGCCGCGTTGTCGTCGGTCAACGATGCCACCGCATCGCCTCCCTCCTTCGCCTTGCAGACTGAAAATTCATCCGGCGTCATTTTACTGAAAGTCAACGATACAGTACACTAGTCTTTCTCATACAGGTACACATAGCACTCCCCGCGTTTTGTGCCGTCAAGACTCACCCAGGGCCTTTTTTCCACCCGGCGAAAACCCACTTTCATCATTACTTTGCCGGAATTCACATTTTCTGTCACATGGTTGCAGCCCAGTCGGGTCTGACCCAGTTCCTCCACGGCAAACCGCACCATCTCCCGGGCCGCTTCGGTGGTATAGCCCTGATGCCAGCAGGCTTTCATGAGATTGTAGCCCAGTTCAAACATATGCGCCTGCTCCTTATAGTAGATGCCGCCGCTGCCGATGAGCATACCGTCGCTCCTGCGCACAAAACCCCAGTCATAATGGGTATCCAGGGCCCGGGCCGCTTCCACTTCCCGCAGCCACATCCGAGTCGTTTCCACGCTTTCATGGGTGCTGTAAGCCATATACCTGGCCACGTCCGGGTCACTGGTCCAATTATCAAATATAATCTGGGCATCCGCCAGCCCAATGGGCCTTAAAATCAATCTCTCTGTCTCCAAAATCGGTGTATCCATCTTCGTTCCCTCCTTAATTACAATACCTCATAGCGCCTGAATATTCCCGGCAGCCCGTTTCGCCAATAACGCAGCGTATTTTTTGAGAATGCATGCTGAAAACACAGGCATGGCGAGCTACGGCAAGGTGTGCTATATCTTCCGCAGAATATCCAGGCTGTGATTTGTGGCTCCGATCAGATCCTGGCGCTCACAGGTCAGCAGGTGATACTCCACCCAGCGGCTGAAAGTCTCCCGGTCCATGGCGTTTACCAGGTCTCTCATATAGACTGTGGCGCCGTCCGTGGCGATCAGGCCCAGACGCTCCACAGGCAATGCCTCCGTCAACGCTTCTATTTCCTCCTTGCGCATCATGACGAACAAATCCTCCGGCTGAGACAAACAGTGATAATCTTCACTAATCTTCCCGGACGCCTTATCCTGCTTTATGAAGCCCTGCTGAAATTCATATTGAAGCACCACCGATTCGTTCATGCAGTAGGCAGTCAGTACATAGCCGCCGGGCTTCGCCACCCGCACCGCCTCCCGCAGCGCCCGCTGCTGTTCTTCCCTGGTGTACAGATGATACAGCGGCCCCAACACCAGCACCAGGTCAAAGACACCGTCCTCATACCCGGACAGATCCAGTGCGTTGCCCTGGAAGGCCCTGATTCTCATCCTGTCTGTGATCTTGCTGCGGAGAATTGCCAGATTGTGTTCCGTGAGTTCCACCGCGTCCACCCAATAACCCTCTTCGGCCAGGGCCAGGCTGTAGCGTCCCGTTCCCGCCCCCACCTCCAGAACACGCAGTTCTCCCTGCTGCTGCAGGATCTTACGTTCCTCCAGGTATTTGTGAATATAGGTCATGGTGGTGATATATTCCACCTGCCCGCATTGAGAGAGCAGACGCCCCTCCTCGTCATAATTGCTGTAATACGCCTCCAGATAATTCATAGTTCCCTCCTCTTTCCGCCGCCCGAGGCGGCCTTTCTTTTCGGCCTGCATCCAGAAATCTCATGGACAGCCTGCGCATGTTCGTCCCGGGAAAATAAAAAGGCATCTGTATACGTCTATACAGATACCTTAGAATACATGCTTCCCCGATTTTCTTCCCTGTTCAGGGAGATTCTGATATCAGAAATCCGACGGGCAAAGGTATCTGCATGGGCGAGCTGGGAAAATGGGAATACGCAAAAGAGGCAGACGGCTCAAAAGAGGCCTGCATACCGAATCCGCTGTTCTGATATCCCCAAAACTGTCTCATAACCATGCCATCCTTTCCGAAAACACCACGTCCTCCATGCGGGGGGACATGGTGTTTTCTTTCCGCCTGCACTGCAGTGCTTTCTCTCAATTATAGGCATTTCGTCAAATTTGTCAAATACTTTTTTCTGTTCTTGTACAATTTCTGTTTTTTCTTCCTCAATAATACATTTGTGCGTCACAGGCGCACATACCCAGTTCGCACTGAAAGAGATCTCTTCCTTTTCAGCATTGTGTATCTGCTGAAAATAGCTTATAATAACACTGGCAAATCGCAAACGCACTGTTTCCTGCCAAGATCGATTCCAGTTTCTGGCAGCCGAAACAACAAAATGGGGAAATCCTTACTGGCTGTAAGGAAATAAACCATAAATATATTGTAGCAGGAAAGGAGCGTATCTGTAATGAAACAAAAAATGATTGATTTTTTGCTGGCCCATGCAAATCCATCGATCCAACTGCGGGTAAAAAAAGAAATCCTGCAGACTATCACGGCGCAGGAAGAAAAGACCCTGCAGGAACAGATACTGGATGAAAAAATAATCCGTTTCATCAGCGAAAAGCAGCTGGAAAACGGCTGGATCGGCCTGGGCTTTCATGGAAGCAATAAGAATGCCGGTCAGTATGACAATCAGGAAACCGCCACGAAATATATGGGCGAAAAGGCTCTGAAAGGAACCGCTCTCCTGGACAGGGCCATGAATGCCTATGTTACCACGGAATTAACGGATCCGATCTATAGGACCAGGGGGCAATATTGGAGTGAATTTGAAATTCCCGCACAGGGGCAGAATCTGATCAGATGCGCATGCATTGCAAGGGCACATTACGATGACAAAATAGACATCACACCGCAGATTAAGCTCTCCCTGGAGTCCTTCGAGAGAGTAACCCAGGTGAACTCTATATGGGACGTCTCACGCCCTGTAGCAAAGGGCCGGATATTTAACAAAAATGAAAGGTGGCCCTGCAGATACCATTTTGAGATACTGGCATTTACCACAGAGAAATGGAAAAATGAAGAGAACATTGCCATGCTTGCCGAGTCCTTTAAAAGGCTGACACGGGCAGACCGGGAGGAAATCATAAATACCCCTGTCAGCTGCTGGGTAGGCAATCATGCCGTTGGCCCCTGTTGGCTGCTCAATGAAGGCTACTCTATTTCCGGGGACGGATTGAATCATCATAGAAGCGATGGAATACGCAGGACAAATCTGGAAAAAGTGGAATGGCTGCTACGCTGCGGATTATATTCTTATCTGTCGGAACTCAGGGAGGAAGTGGAATTTGTCATGGACAATATCAATCAGGACGGAATCTGTTCTGTTGAAATGTATGACGGCGAATTCCGGGGCTGGGGACCGTACTTTGGCGCACAGTTAGAAACAGACTGGCGCGCGAAAATCCGCAGACAATGTGACATTACCTTCCGGGCCCTGCTGATTGCGCATTATGCCGGGATTTAAACTTTCGGCGCTTCTTTACCGTATACGGACATTCACATGGTACACGCAAACCCCCCGGCGGCATCTCTCATGCCGCCGGGGGGTTCAATCTCTGTTTCGCTTATGAAAAACACTGGCTTCCGCTAGGCTTCCCTGGCCTTTCGGTGCAGCCGTTCCCGCAGGCTCTTACCCTTATAGAACAACTGGTCCCGATAAATCCGGCCGGTGAACACCACCAGCACTGCGGTAAAAGCAACCAGTATGGCCACAAACAGCAGCCCCTGCATCACTGTGATATTTCCCACCAGAATATCCCCCGGCAGAATATAGGCGCTGGTAATGGGCACAATGCGCAGAATCGTGTTGATCCAATCCTTCTCCTGAAGCGGCAGCAAATAGGAGCAGATGAATCCTCCCACCATAACCAGCTGGTAAATGCCCATAACCTGACCCAGTTCCTCCGCTTTGCCGGCAAAAGAAGCAATCATTCCCGCCAGCATACAATAGAACAGGAAGGAAAGGCAGACCGTAAATACAGCCAGCACTATGGCTCCGGGAGTAAAGGCTGTACTGCCCGTCTGCAGCAGGGCAAAGATCTCCAGCAGAATATTGTGGTATTCAGGGTAAATCATCCTTTCCGCAATCCCGTGCCCCAGGAAAAATCCCCCCACCAGGCAGGAAACCCACAGCAGCATCTGGCCGATGGCCGTCACGGTAATGGCCAGCACCTTGCCGAAGATGAGTCCATAAGGTCTGGTCAGGGTCAGCATCATTTCCATCAGTTTGGAACTCTTTTCCACACTGACCGCATTACCCACACTCATGCCGTATAACAACGTCATAAAGTACATGAAGAAAATAATCAACATGGGAGCTAGCAAGGACACCATCTCTTCTCCCAGGCTTCGCTCTTCCTCTCCGGCGTCCAACTGGGTGGACTGCACGCCGCTCATGGCCAACACCAGCTTCTCCATGGGAATCCCGGAGGAAAGCAGCTTGCTCTGCTCCATCACGTCCGCAAAGGCTTCACACAGATCTTCCGCGTCCCTCTGGCTGATCTCACTGCCATAAGGCAGCACTGCTCTCAGCAGATACCCTTCCGAAGTCCGGCTGATCTCCAGGATCAGAGCGTTGGGCTCCTGCTCTCCCAGAGTAACGGCCAGTTCTTCCACCGGCTTATCGGAATCCGCAAAAGTTACATCCGGAAATGTCTTTCCGTGCCTTTCCTCAAAGCCTGCCAGATGCAGAACCTCCAGCCCGCTTTCGTCCACCAGGTAAACCTGCTGGATGGGCGAACGTTTTCCGTCCTCTTTCTTCTGGCTGAAAGCCATTATGGTGCTGACCGCAAGGCCCGCCGCCAGCATCACCAGAGCTGTCCACAAAGTTGCATTTCGAAACTTTGAGCCTGTAGCCTGCTTCAGGGAGAAGGAGAACACATCCCGCCATCCGCTAAACATTCCTTTATTCATGACCCGCGCCCTCCTTTAACATATTTTCCGAAGCCGCCTCACGGCGGTTTTTTGCAATCTGCAATATATCTTTCAGCTTCAGTACCTTGCCGTTATAGAAAATCATGGACTCATACACCCGGGCGGTAAAGGAGAACAGCGCCGCTGTGCAGACCGCAACCGCTGCCAGACCGATCAGGCCCGTCACCACGCCCACCTTGCCCATCAGCAGATTGACCGGCATCACAAAGGGGGCGGAAAGAGGAAAGATGCAGCAGATATTTATCACCACGTCGCTCACATTTCCCATCATCTGTACGATACACAGGAAAATTCCCACATAGGAGCCCACTATCACCAGCATCTGGTATATCTTAAGGCCTTCCGCCATCTCATCCATCTTGCTCACGGAGGCTCCCGACAATCCTGCCACAATGCTGAAGAACAGGACGCCCACAAGGATCATGGCCGCCGCTATCAGCAGCGTGCCGCCATTGATATGAGAAAACAGTTCCCATACCCCTAAAGCCTGCTCCTGGCTTTCCAAAGCAGTTCCAAAGAGCCGCCCGCTGATCCCCACAGCCAGCAGATAGCTGACGGCGCAGGCGGCAAACTGCACCACCACCGAGGCCAGCGCCGCCAGGATCTTACCCACGATCAGTGCCATGGGGCGCACATTGATCATCAGATATTCCACCACCTTGGTGCTCTTCTCCGTCACAATGGAGAGGGCAATCTGACTACCGCTCATATTGATGATCATCATTACCACAACAATCCCCCCCAGCAGTACATAGTACTCTGTCATGGAGATCCCCTCTCCTTCCTCCCGGGGCGCAATCTCGCCCTCCTGGGTGGTATGCTCCACCCGGGTTTCCACCGGCTGGTTGATAAAGGCAAGTTCTTCCTGATCCACATCCACCACCCGTATCCGGGCATCCTGGAAAAAGGTTTTAAAATCCTGGGAAAGCTGGTCACAGTCCTTATCTTTCAGATCTGCCGCGGCGGCTTTCACAAAGGCCAGATTGAAATATCCTGCCTCCTCATAGGTTATACGCACCACCATCTCATGGTTATCCCGGGCGGACTCCAGCGCCTCCACATGGGCCTCAAAGCCTTCCGCAGCCGCCTGCAGCACCTGCAGGCTCTCATAACGTTCCCCCTCCAGAGCATGGCTGTAATCTATTCCCAGCCCTGTATCGTCATAGACGGTGAGGCTGCTCACCTCCGTGGCTTTCATCTGGTCCTGGTCACCCTGCTTCAGCCAGGCGCTCACCGGAACAATCACCAGGATCAGAATACACATCAGCGCCACAGAAGCCTTAAAGGACTTCTGTTTTATCCCCTGTCTGAACGAGAAGGAAAACACTTCCTTCCAGCCAGTGTACTCATTTCTCTTCATGGCTGCCTCCGTTCCCGGCCTGCTGCCGGTCCGCAGCTGCGGACTCCTCTTCCCCCTGGGCCGCCCCCGCTTTCTCTATGAAAATCTCATGCAGGGAAGGCTCCCGCAGTTCAAACTTTACCACCTGACGCTGCTCTTTCAAAAGATCCTGCAAAAAATCCAGGGCCTGGGCCTCGCCGGTCACCTTCAGCTGCTTCCCGTCGGGGGTGTCGTTCAGGATGGGGAGCCCGTGCTTCCCGATAATATCTTCAAAGGGTCTGTCACATTTCACAAACATATTCACCCGGCCATATCCCCGCTTGATCTGGTTCAGATTCCCCTGCAGCACGGCCTTTCCACGGTTCAGGATGGTGATATCCTCGCAGAATTCCTCGATGGTTGCCATCTGGTGGGATGACATGATCAGGTACTTCCCCTTATCCATTTCCTCCCGGATGATACCCTTAAACAGGTCCGTGTTCACCGGGTCCAGACCGCTTAAAGGCTCATCCAGAATCAGCAGTTCCGGCTCCGACAGCAACGCCGCCATAAGCTGGATTTTCTGCTGGTTTCCCTTGGAAAGCTGATCCGCCATCTTGGGCTTCTCCGCCTTTTTCCCCTTGGTTTTGGCAGGGTACAGATATTCCTCCACCTCCAGGCGGCCCGCCCAGTAGGCGATCCTCTCCCTGGCCGTCTCTCTGCTCACGCCCTTGAGTTTGGCAAAATATAATAACTGATCCATCAATTCATACTTGGGATACAGGCCCCTCTCCTCCGCCAGATAGCCCACATTCATATGCATGGCATCCATGGGCTTTCCCTGCCACAGCACCTGGCCTCCATCGCAGGCCAGCATTCCCAGAATCATGCGGATGGATGTGGTCTTGCCCGCGCCGTTGGTCCCCAGCAGCGCGTACACGCCCGGCTTTTCCAGCGTAAAGGACAAGCCGTCCACCACTGTTTTCTCCCCGTACTTCTTAGTCAGATTCTTTACTTCTAATGACATGTTTACCTCTTTCCGCATACCCCTGTTTTCCGGGTATGCACTTTCATTGTATAACGCCATGCCCTTGGCAGATATCCAGACATATTATAAAACCCCCTGCCTCTGTTGTAAACCAATAATTCCGCACAAAATACCTTTTTTTCGTGCACCCTTTCCCTGTTTAACGGACTTTACCCCGCATATCGTGGATTTTCGGCCCTTTGGCGCATTCCCCGAAACACTCCGCTATTTATCCATATGACAAATACAAGGCAATTCTCCCCGGCTTACTTTCCTCCCTGACGGGCCGGTCTCAGCGCAGATCCTGACGCAGCATCCGCTTCATCCAGAAAAATTTCACGCCCTTTTTATACCAAAACGGACTTCAGAGAGTTCCAAAGTCCGCATCTGTCTAAGGCTTTCA
>JAAWKU010000144.1 GCA_022797535.1 Lachnospiraceae bacterium
GATAATATCTCTTACAATCTATTGGATTGCAAGCAGCTGCATTTGGTGCTCCATGAGAACCTGCGCAATGAATCCTGCCTGGCCGGACAACTGAGTATCGCCATGTTCTTTTACTGTGCGGGGAATACTCTTTATGAACGTCTGGCTCGAAGATATCCCCATTTACCTTATCTGAAAAAATTGCCGGATGAGCGGGATAAGCCAGACGAAACAGAAGGAGGCAGCGGAGAGTGTTATTTTAGAGCCTTACAGGAGATGCTGGGGGAATGGAGCCCCGGGCTGTAAAGCCGCTGCGGCCAAGGGCAGGATCCGTCTGAAACTGACGGATCCTGCCCTCTCATCCCAGTCCTGCATTCCAGCCCTCTCACCCCAGTTCTGCCGTCTGGAACATCTGCTGGATCTTATCAGGATAGCCAAAGTCCTCACAGACTCTTCGATACCCGTTCAGCGCGATCTCCTGGCGGAGTTCATCATGCTTTAGATAAAAATCCGCCTTGTCAAAGGCTTCCTCCATGCTGCCGTACAGGATGGCGTCTCTCCCGTCCTCAAAAGATTCCGCCAGTTCCGGCTGGTAGTTGGAGAGCAGTACCCCTTTCGCGCCCATGATGTCCAGAGAGCGCAGGGGGATGCCGGACTGGATGCTTTTTAAGGTAGGGCAGAGGTTCAGGCGGCTGTACCGAAAGACCCCCGGCATCTCGGTGTGGTATTTCACAGGGCCGCAGGACCTGACCGGGGTGGAAAAGGTATAGGGCCTGGTGGAGTAAAAGCGGGTGTCATAGAGTTCCCCCATTTGTTCGATGAGGAAGGTTCTCTCCAGATGGGTGATCTGGGCGGCGATGGCGTAGGACAGCCCCCGGCGGTTCAGGGAGACGGAGGTCTGTCCCATTTTTCGGAAGGAGCTGTTCAGGCGTTCCAGAAATTCCTCCGTGATCAGATCCTCCAGGAAATTATACCCATAGACCCGCAGCTGTGCCTGGATCATGCCCTCCACAAAGCCCTTGCAGTAGTCGTCCGCCGGATAGAGCAGAGCCTCCAGCGGGGAATCGTACAGATGCCCCACGAAGGACACGTCGGCCCGGTAGGAGGCCGTCTGGGAGGGGGTGAAGGTCAGAGTGTCCAGACGGTCTGTATTGACCGCCAGGGGCAGATGAAATACCTGGGTGTAACCCGCCGCCCGATAACTTTCCACCTCTATGCGGTCAAACAGGAAGATGTAGTTGGTCTCGTAGGGGAAGGAGTTTTTCAGCCGTTCCTCCAGCGGGCTGTCATAACACCAGGAGAGATACTTGATGTGGTGCTTTTGACATAGCTTTGCCACCAGGGGAAAGAAGTTGACGCTGACCACTGCGTCATAGGAGTCCTCCTTCAAATATCCGGCAAAGCGTCTTTCAAAAAAGTCGTCCTCAAACTTGTCCGGGAAGTGATAATATACGGTCCTGCAATGATGCCCGGCCTTCTCCAGATAATATAAAAAATCCCGATAGGTGTAACTTCCCATGTCATAAAACAGAATCTTCATCTTTTTCTCCCTGCGGTTATTCTTTCCTTACCGCTCTTATTTCGTCCAATGCTTTATCTGCATTTCCAGTTGCTGTGTTGGCTTTACGTAAGTCCGTCCATCTTACAGGACCAAAATGAACCAGTCCAGTGCTTCCCCTGCGTCCTCCAGTGCCTCAAAGTGAGGAATCAGCACCAGTCCAGTGCTTCCCCTGCGGTCTCCAGGGCCTCAAAGTGAGGAATCAGCACCAGTCCAGTGCTTCCCCTACTGCCTCCAGTATTTCAAAGTGAGGAATCGGATTGGAGGGCATGGGCGGTGGAAGCGTCCCATGCAGTTTATGTATATTGTATTACAAGCCGGAGCGGCACGCAATATTTTTATAAAAGAAGGGGTACCATTGATTTGGTGGTAGGAAACTCCCGCGTGAATTGTAAAACGAGATTCCCGTTCATTATGGATGTTTTTCGTGCACGAATTTAAGCAATTCATGCACGTTTTTGTTTTTCAAAATTTAAATGCTATAATGGCAGAAAAGATAAGAGCGCTGCGTGTCTGCTGATCATGGGAATGCCCTTTTATGCCGGTGGAAAATGTGAAGCCCGAAAGGGCCGGATTTCCTGCGGGATAAGGAAGGGATTTACAGCCGCATGTGGGAGACTCAGGCAAAATACTATGTCTGAAAGAGTATATGCAAATTACCTGTCATATGGTAAAATAATAGGCAGAAAGTGGATAAACTGACAGGCAGAATGCAGATAAACCGGCAGGCAGAGAGCGGATAAACCAGCAGACAGAAGGCAGACAAACTGACAGGCAGAATGCGTATAGACTTGCAGACAGATAGCAACCAAAATATCATAGGATATGCTCTGAACATAAAGGAAAGTATTCAGCGTCAGAGAGCTGCGGAAAGGAATGCTTATGCGATACAACAATCCAATCATACCCGGGTTCTACCCGGACCCCAGCATCTGTAAGGCGGAAGGCAAATACTACATGGTGTGCAGTTCCTTCCAGTATTTCCCCGGAGTGCCCCTGTTTGAAAGCCGGGATCTGGTCAACTGGAGTCAGATCGGTCATGTGCTCACCAGGGAGAGCCAGCTGCCCCTGGAAGGAGCGGGCTCTGACGGCGGCATCTACGCGCCGACCATCCGCTTCCATGAGGGGCGTTTCTATATGGTAACTACCAATACCTCCAGCATGGGTAATTTCTACGTGTGGACTGACGACATTTACGGAGAGTGGTCGGAGCCTGTGAAAGTGCAGCAGGGCGGGATTGATCCTTCGCTGTATTTCGAGGACGGAAGGGCTTATTTCATGAGTAACGGGGATGATGACCAGGGTATTTCCGGTGTGACCCAGTGTGAGATTGACATTGAGACCGGTGAGAAAAAGAGTCCCTCAAGGTGCGTCTGGCAGGGGACAGGGGGGCGATACTTGGAGTCTCCTCATCTTTACAGGATCAATGGGCAGTATTACCTGATGGCGGCGGAGGGCGGCACGGAGTACGGGCATATGGTGATCTATGCCAAGGGCCCTTCCGTGAATGGGCCTTTCACCGCCTATCCCGGCAACCCGGTCCTTACCAACCGCAATCTGGGGGGCTATGAGATCCAGGGCTGCGGGCATGGGGATCTGGTAGAGGATGACCAGGGCAATTTCTGGATGGTTCATCTGGCGTTCCGGCAGATTCACCAGTGGATGCCATTCCATATTACAGGCAGGGAAGTGTGTCTGGTGCCGGTAGCTTTTCAGGAAAACGGCTGGTTTACTGCAGGCGTGGGGGGCATCACTCCCACGGAGGTGGAGACGGACAGGATTCCCCACAATATAAAGCAAAGCCTAAAGCAGCGGGATACTTTTTCCGACACCCGGGTGGGGGTGGACTGGGTTTTCCTGCGCAGGCCCCACGAGGAGGACTTTTCTCTCTCGAAAACCGCATACAGGCTCTATCCCACCAATCTGACCCTGGGAGAGAAGCAGGGTTCCCCCGCTTTTGTGGCGATACGCCAACGGCAGATGCGGGGGCAGATCCGATGCAATATACAGGTTCCGGAGGGAGAGGCGGGGATCAGCCTGTATATGGACCATCAACATCATTATGATCTGGCTGTGGCACGCATGGCGGCTGCCGGCGGGGCGGGGGATGTATACCGCATCATGACCCGCAGTGTGGTGGGGAGTGTCGGTCATGTGGTGGAGGAAACCGTGGTCCGGGCAGATACGGAGATTACTCTGCGGATCGGCCTGGATCCCATGGAATATAGCTTTTCCGCTGTGTTTTCCCAACAGGGGCAGGAGACTTCGTGTCCTCTGGGCAGGCTGCAGACGCGCTACCTCTCCACAGAGGTGGCCGGAGGCTTCACAGGCGTCATGATCGCATTGTATGCCCAGGAGGAATCTCTGACAGGTAGAGGAGCGGAGCCGGCGGTATTTACGGAGTTTGAAGCCGTTTACGAAAAGTGATGGCCTGCCGGAAACAGGGCCCGGCAGCACGGCAGGGCGCAGGGGGGCGACAGAGTGCAGGGGGCCTGCAGAGTGGGGGTATCCTCGCAATAATTGCCCAGAAGTTAGCATGATATGGATAGAAAATATATGCGATATCTGATAGTGTAGAAAGTGGGAAGGTTTTAGATTTTGTAGAATGAATGACACAGGAACCAGCAGGCATTGTCGTGCAGTTTCTGAGGAATTACAGTATCTGTCAGGGCAGCGCCCGGGAAGGACTTCGGGAGAACCCGGCGGACAGACTTATTATCAGAGGATGGCTGGCGGATGCGAAATATTAAGGAGAGATGGAGGAAGAACTGTGAGAGACAGAGAGAGCGCAAAAAAGAGGGCACAGGAACTGGTGAGCCAGATGACTCTGGAGGAAAAGGCGTCACAGCTGAAATATGACGCGCCGGCCATCCCCAGGCTGCATGTTCCTGCGTATAACTGGTGGAACGAAGGCCTGCATGGAGTAGCCCGGGCTGGGGTAGCGACCAGCTTTCCCCAGGCCATCGGCATGGCTGCCGCCTTTGACACGGAACTGATGGAGCAGGTGGGACAGGTGGTCGGTGTGGAAGGTCGTGCCAAGTACAATGCCTACAGCGCCCAGGAGGACAGGGATATCTATAAGGGGCTGACCTTCTGGTCCCCCAATGTAAATATTTTCCGGGATCCCAGATGGGGACGGGGGCATGAGACCTACGGAGAGGACCCCTTTCTGACGGGAGAATTGGGCAGTGCTTTCGTGGAAGGCCTGCAGGGAGACGGCGAGGTGATGCAGGCGGCGGCCTGCGCCAAGCATTTTGCCGTGCACTCCGGGCCGGAGGCGGTGCGGCATCAGTTTGACGCCAAAGCCTCCAAAAAGGATATGCGGGAGACCTATCTGCCCGCTTTTGAAAAACTGGTGAAAGAGGCAGGCGTGGAAGCCGTTATGGGTGCGTATAACCGTACCAACGGAGAGCCCTGCTGCGGCAGCAAGACCCTGATGCAGGATATTCTGCGGGGCGAATGGGGATTTGAGGGCCATTATGTGTCTGACTGCTGGGCAATCCGTGACTTCCATGAACATCACATGGTGACGGACACGGCGGAGGAGTCTGCAGCCATGGCTTTAAAGGCTGGCTGCGATGTGAACTGCGGTAATACCTATCTGCATTTGATGAAGGCATATCAGGACGGACTGGTGACGGAGGAAGAGATTACACAGGCGGCGGAGAGGCTTTTTACTACCCGGTTCCTGCTGGGGCTGTTTGACGAAACGGAATTTGACAAAATCGGATATGATAAGATTGAGTGCAGGGAACATCTGGCTCTGGCCGACAGAGCTACGGCGGAAGGAGTGGTGCTGCTGAAGAACAACGGTATCCTGCCGCTGAAGAAAGAGCAGCTTCAATCCATCGGCGTGGTGGGTCCCAATGCCAACAGCCGTGCGGTGCTGGTGGGCAATTACCACGGTACCTCATCCCGGTATATCACGGTGCTGGAGGGAATTCAGGACGCGGTTGGGGATGCCGTGCGGGTCTACTACTCCGAGGGCTGTCATCTGTTCAAAGACCGTGTGGAAGGTCTGGGCTGGAAGCAGGATCGTGTCCGTGAAGCCGTGAGTGTGGCGGAGAACAGCGATGTGGTGGTGCTCTGCGTGGGCCTGGACGAAACCCTGGAGGGCGAAGAGGGTGATACCGGCAACAGCTATGCTTCCGGCGACAAGACGGATCTGCTGCTGCCTCAGTCTCAGCGGGAACTGGTGGAGGCCGTGCTGAAGGTGGGTAAGCCCACCATTGTGCTGAACATGACCGGCAGCGCCATGGATCTGAGTGTGGAGCAGGAACAGGCGGACGCTGTGATGCAGGTATGGTATCCCGGCGCCAGAGGCGGCAGAGTGGTGGCACAGATCCTGTTTGGAGAGATTTCACCTTCCGGCAAACTGCCCGTAACCTTCTATAAAAATACAGAGGATCTTCCTGCTTTTGAGGATTATTCCATGAAAGGCAGAACCTATCGCTACATAGAGTCTGAACCGCTGTATCCCTTCGGGTATGGGCTGACCTACGGGGACGTGGAAGTGGCTGCGGTGAGTTGCCTTGGCAGTCCTGCGGTGAACGGAAGCGAGATTACTCTGGATGGGCCGGAAGCCTTTAAACTGCATGTGAAGCTGGCCAACCGGGGCCAGGTGGATACAGGAGAAGTGGTGCAGGTCTATATCCGGGCGGAGGACGCGCCGGATGCCACGCCTGCGGCTAAGCTCTGCGGCTTTGCCAGAACTCAGGTGAAAGCGGGAGGCGAGGCCAGCGTCACCATTCCTGTGGATGCGGAAGCCTTCACAGTGGTCAACCAGGATGGCGAAAGACTGGTGGAGGGCAAGACCTTTACCGTCAGCGTAGGCCTGGGACAGCCGGATGCCCGCACCAGGGCTCTGACCGGCAAAGAGTGCATCACCTTTATTGTGAAGCTGGTATAAGACATAGGGCTGCCGTTTGAGCGATCATGCGGCAGCTTTTTTATACGGCCAGTTGTGGAGCACCGGGCCAGTGCGGTTGAAGGGAAGATGCGGAACTCTTATTATAAACTCTTTGATTAAACTCAAAACTTAAATTGCAAACTAAAATTATAAATCAAAACCTCTAAACTAACATTCTAAACTTAAACAAGAAAGGAACAGAGATGGGATACGGCGTGCTATTTAATGATAGATGGAGTTTTCTTAAGACGGAACTGGGTACGGAATTACCTGATCTTCAGGGGCGCGGGGAAGCATTTTATCCCGTAGATCTGCCCCACGACTGGCTGATTTATAACACTCGTAATCTCTATGAGAACAGCACGGGCTGGTATCGAAAGAATATTTCGGTAAACCTTCTGGATAAAGATGCCGTGCCGGGGGAAGGACAGCAGGAGAATGGCGGTGCAGGCACAATCCATGTGGCTCCCGGTCAGAGGGTGCTGCTTCGCTTTGACGGCGTCTATATGGACAGTACCTTCTACGTCAACGGGCAAAAGGTGGGGGATTGGAAATATGGATATTCCGCATTTGACCATGATATCACGGAGTATCTGGAACAGGGGAAGAACGAACTGCTGATGCAGGTGCGCCATCAGAGCCCCAACAGCCGCTGGTACTCCGGCGCAGGCATATACCGCAATGTGTGGCTGAAAGTCTGCCCCCGGGTATATCTGCCCTGGGACGGTACATATGTGCATACGGCCTGGCAGGCAGAGACGGCAGGCTCACAGGCGGAAACAGTGGAGCAGTCGGCAGAGGCAGCAGGCTCACAGGCGGAAACAATGGAGCAATGGGCAGAGGCAGCAGGCTCACAGGCGGAAACAGAGGGGCAGTCGGCAGAGGCAGCAGGCTCACAGGCGGAAACAGTGGAGCAATGGGCAGGGGAAACAGGCTCACAGGCGGAAACAGTGGAGCAATGGGCAGAGGAAACAGGCTCACCGGCGGAAACAGTGGAGCAATGGGCAGAGACAGCAGGCCCACAGGCGGAAACAG
>JAAWKU010000145.1 GCA_022797535.1 Lachnospiraceae bacterium
ATGACTATGCGCTCTACCATTATGGCGCCATCTTTATCGGTATGTCAGAACAGGATGCCCTTCGGATCAGCGTATATGAAAAATTTTCTGAAGCGGATCTGGTGTAGGTGGGGAAAGGCGTGGCCGAAAGCCTGCATTGATGCAAAACGAGGATGTCAAAGATCAAGATAACACCTGCCTGGCAATGAGAAACAGGCAGGTGTATTTTTACAGCCTTTTTTCATGAATGATAAACTGAGGGGTGGAGAGAAGCCTTTTGGCCGCGTCCTGGGAAGCCTCGTCGTAGAATTCGATCCGAAGTACGCCCTCCTCATATTCCCGGTTGTGGACGATGCCGATATTTTTGATATTAATATTGTTAAAAGCCAGGGTGGTGGCCACCTGAGCCAGCATGCCGGGCCGGTCGTCTATGTCAATGTTGAAGGAATACACCCGCTTTATGGGGCCGCTGGAGGCGTTGATAAAGGAGTCCCGGTAAACTCTGGCACTGTCAAAGAGCTGGTACAGCGCTTCTCCCTGGCGGTTATCCAGTTCTTTTTTGATTTGGGACAGGGAGTCGATATAGCTGCCCAGCAGTTTTGAAATGTTTTCTGTGTTGGTCAGGCAGATTTGCTGCCACATGGCGGCGGAGGAGGAAGCGATTCGGGTGATGTCCTTGAAGCCTCCGGCGGCCACCAGTTTCATGACGCCATCCTGACTGTCCGAGTCCCGCACCAGGTTTACCAGGGAGGCGGCGATCACATGGGGCAGATGGCTGATCCCGGCGGTGACATAATCGTGCTGCCGGTAATCCATCACCAGAGGGATGGCGCCCATGGTCTGCACCAGCTCCCGGTATGCCTCCAGCCGCCGGGAGCCGGCCTGGCCGGTGGGAGTCAGGATGTAATAAGCGTTTTCCAGCAATTTGGCCTTGGAGTTGGCGTAGCCGAAGCGCTCACTCCCCGCCATGGGATGTCCGCCGATGAACTGCGCCTCCAGTCCGGCCCGGGCGATATGTTCATGGATGTTCGTCTTGACACTGCCCACGTCCGTCAGGGTGCAGGAGGGGGATATTACTTTTTTCACCGCCTCCAGGTTGGCGTCGTTTTTTTGCACTGGGGCGCATAGAAAGAGATAGTCGCAATCCGAGAAAGCCCCGTCGATCTGCGGCGCGGCTCTGTCGATAATGCCGTCCTCCACAGCCGTTTCCAGCGTGGCGGCATTCACGTCATATGCAGTCATGTAGAGTTCCGATCTATTTTCCCGCAGCGCCCTGGCGATGGAACCCCCGATCAGGCCCAGACCGATAAAGCCAATATGCAATGCTGCCATGTTGTTTTCCTCCTGTATCTAAGTTCTACATGTTTCCTGAATTAACTATTATAGACTATAGCACGTTAAAGCGTGAAACGCAAGTAACAGGAGTGGAAATAGGTTGATTCCTGAAACCCTAAAAGTATTTTTCTGCATGCAGTACCGGGTAGGACTATGCCTGGCAGAACTATATTTTGTTCAAAAACAATAAAAACACTTGTAAATTTTCCGAACATTTAGTAAAATACACTTATGGGTGTCAGAATGTGAGGAACCGGGCTCTGGCAGAATACCCAAATCAGACCTTAATTGGAGGAAAGCATATGAATGTTTACACAACTGACAAGATCCGCAACGTATGTCTATTAGGTCATGGCGGCAGCGGTAAGACCAGCCTGGTTGAGGCGATGGCATACCTGTCCGGCATTACTTCCAGAATGGGTAAAGTAACCGACGGCAACACCGTCAGCGATTATGGCAAAGAAGAGCAGAAGAGACAGTTTTCCATCAGCACATCCGTCATTCCCATTGAGTGGGAGGGACATAAGATCAATATTCTGGATACCCCGGGGTATTTTGATTTCGTGGGAGAGGTGGAGGAGGCCCTGAGCGCCGCAGGCGCCGCCATTATCGTAGTGAACGGCAAGGCCGGCATCGAGGTGGGCACGCTGAAGGCGTGGGAGTTGTGTGAGAAATATAAGCTGCCCAGATTCGTGTACGTATCCAATATGGACGTGGACAATGCTTCCTTCCGTCAGGTGGTGGAGGACATGACCAACCTCTTTGGCAAGAAGCTGGCCCCCTTCAACCTGCCCATCCGTGAGAATGAGAAATTCGTGGGCTATGTGAACGTGATTACTGAGTCCGGCAACCGCTGGCAGGGCAAGGAAGTGGTTCCCTGCGAGGTGCCGGAGTACAATAAAGCCAATCTGCAGATCTGCCGGGACGCCCTGATGGAGGCGGTGGCGGAGACCAGTGAGGAGATGATGGAGCGCTTTTTCAACGGGGAAACCTTCTCCGAGGCGGAGATCCGCGCGGCCCTGCGCACCAATGTGTGCGACGGCAGTATCGTACCCATGACCATGGGTTCCAATACCCTGTGTCAGGGTGTATTCACGCTGTTGGACGACATCGTGAAATATATGCCCAGCCCTGAGAACCGGGAAGTGGCCGGCATCAACATGAAAACCAACGAGATCTACCATGCGGACTATGATTTCTCCAAGGCGAAATCCGCCTATATCTGGAAAACCATTGTGGATCCTTTCATCGGTAAGTATTCCCTGATTAAGGTGAATTCCGGCGTGCTTAAGACGGACGACCTGATCTATAATGTGGATAAAGACATCGAGGAGAAGATCGGCAAGCTGTACATATTGCAGGGCAACAAGCCCATGGAAGTCAGCGAACTCCATGCGGGGGATATCGGCGCTCTGGCAAAGCTGACGGCGGCCCGCACGGGCAACAGCCTGTCCACCAGGAACACCACCATTAAATTTGGCAAATGGGAGATTTCCACGCCTTACACCTATATGCGGTATAAGGCTAAAAATAAGGGAGACATCGACAAGATTTCCCAGGCGCTTCAGAAGATCACCCATGAGGACCTCACCGTGAAAGTGGTCAATGACGCCGAGAATCGTCAGCTTCTTTTGTACGGCATGGGCGATCAGCACCTGGAGATCATCGCCAGCCGTCTGCTGAACGAGTATAAGGTGGAGATCGAACTGGATAAGCCCAAGGTAGCTTATCGGGAGACCATCAAAAAGACTTCCGATGTGGAAGCAAAGCACAAGAAGCAGTCCGGCGGCCATGGTCAGTACGGCCATGTGAAAATGCGTTTTTCCGCTTCCGGCGATCTGGAGACTTCCTTCGTGTTTGAGCAGGAGGTAGTGGGCGGCGCCGTGCCGAAGAACTATTTCCCGGCGGTGGAAAAGGGTCTGCAGGAGAGCGTGCAGAGAGGTCCCCTGGCAGCGTACCCCGTGGTAGGCGTGAAGGCGGTGCTGTATGATGGCTCCTACCATCCGGTGGATTCCTCCGAGATGGCGTTCAAGATGGCAACGATTCAGGCATTTAAGAAAGGCTTTATGGAGGCGGGGCCCGTTTTGCTGGAGCCCATCGCATCCGTGAAGGTGACTGTGCCTGATTCCTTCACCGGCGATATTATGGGTGACCTGAACAAGAGGCGCGGAAGGGTGCTGGGGATGAACCCCACCGCTTCCGGCAAGCAGGTGATCGAAGCGGATGTGCCTATGAGCAGCATGTTCGGCTACTGCACGGATCTGCGCTCCATGACCGGCGGCCAGGGTGAGTACAGTTATGAGTTCGCCCGCTATGAGCAGGCTCCCAGCGATGTGCAGGAGAAAGAAGTGGCGGCCAGGGCAGCCAAGGTGGCGGAGAGCAATTCGGAGGAATAAGTATGAAAGTAAACTTTCATATACGGATTAGCGCAGTATCGCAGGCACGGCCTGCGATATGCATGTTGAGGAAAGTATGAAACTATGAAACCGGTATCTCCGATATCGGTGAACGCGGTATCCCAGGCTGGGCCGGTGGCTGCGGGTAAAGATTAAGAGCGAATTGTGATGAGGCGGTTTCCTGGAAGGGAGACCGCCTTTATTAATCAGGGATGGGAGGGAGCGGGCGCGCATTGCGGGAGGGGGAGAAAAAACTTGACATCCCCTGGAAATAGGGCTAAAATGAGCCATAACACTAAGAAAAATCTGGAAGAGGGGTAATATTTATGGCAGCACCGTACAACCACCGCGAGGTGGAACAGAAATGGCAGAAGATCTGGGATGACGAACAGGCATTCAAGGTCTCTGAGGACTATTCCAAACCCAAATATTATGCGCTGGTAGAGTTTCCCTATCCTTCGGGCGCGGGACTGCATGTGGGACATCCCAGGCCCTATACGGCTCTGGATATTGTGGCCCGCAAGCGCCGCATGCAGGGCTACAATGTACTGTATCCCATGGGCTTTGACGCTTTTGGCCTGCCCACGGAGAACTATGCCATCAAGAACCATATCCATCCCAGGATCGTGACGAAAAACAATGTGGCGCGCTTCAAGGAGCAGCTTCACGCCCTGGGCTATTCCTTTGACTGGGATCGGGAAGTCAACACCACCGATGAGGAGTATTATAAGTGGACCCAGTGGATCTTCTTAAAGCTGTTTAAGGCGGGACTGGCCTACAAGTCGGAAATGCCCATCAACTGGTGCACCTCCTGTAAGGTGGGCCTGGCCAACGAGGAAGTGGTGAACGGCGTGTGCGAGCGCTGCAACAGCCCTGTGGTGCGTAAGGTCAAGAGCCAGTGGATGCTGAAGATCACCGAGTATGCGGACAGGCTGATTCAGGATCTGGACAATGTGGACTATGTGGAGCGGGTGAAAGTCTCTCAGAAGAACTGGATCGGCAAGAGCCAGGGAGCGGAGGTGGATTTCTCCATCACCGGAAAGGGGGATAAGCTGCGTGTTTACACCACCCGGCCGGATACGCTGTTTGGCGCCACCTATATGGTGGTGTCTCCGGAACATCCCCTGATTGATAAATATAGAGAAGAGATCGGCAACTATGAGGAACTTTGCGCCTACAGGGAGCAGGCCGCCAAGAAGTCCGATTTCGAGCGCACGGAACTGGCCAAGGACAAGACAGGCGTGCAGATTCAGGGTCTGACTGCCACCAATCCGGTGAACGGCAGGGAAATTCCCATCTGGATCTCGGATTATGTGCTGATGACCTACGGTACCGGAGCCATCATGGCCGTGCCTGCCCACGATGAAAGAGACTGGGAGTTTGCCAAAAAGTTTGGCCTGCCCATTATTGAGGTGGTGGCTGGAAGTCCAGTGCCCGTTCAGGAGCAGGTATTCACAGATGTGGCTACGGGCACGCTGGTGAATTCCGAGTTTTTGAATGGTCTGTCCGTGGCGGATGCCAAGGAGAGGATCATTGCGTTCCTGGAGGAAAAAGGCATCGGGACCAGCAAGACCAATTTCAAGCTGCGGGACTGGGTATTTTCCAGACAGCGTTACTGGGGGGAGCCCATTCCCATTGTGAAATGTGAAAAGTGCGGTTATGTGCCTGTCAACGAGAGTGAACTGCCACTGACCCTGCCGGAGGTGGAATCCTATGAGCCCACCGACAACGGTGAGTCTCCACTGGCAGCCATGACGGATTGGGTGAACACTACCTGTCCCTGCTGCGGCGGCCCGGCCCGGCGGGAGACGGACACCATGCCCCAGTGGGCGGGTTCCTCCTGGTATTTCCTGCGATATATTGATCCCCACAACAGAGAGGCGCTGGCCAGCCCGGAGGCGCTGAAGTACTGGATGCCCGTGGACTGGTACAACGGCGGTATGGAGCATACCACGCTGCATCTGCTGTATTCCCGTTTCTGGCATAAATTCCTGTATGACCAGGGCGTGGTTCCCTGCCCGGAACCTTACCAGAAGAGGACCAGCCATGGCATGATTCTGGGGCTGAATCCCCACAGCTTTGTAAACCAGACCCAGGAAGAGCAGAAGCGCCTGTTGGAGCAGTATGGAAGTGAAAAAGCGGCCCGCGCAGCTCTGGTGGAAGAGTTTGGCGAGATGGCGGAGCATCCCATCGTGAAGATGTCCAAGTCTCTGGGCAATGTGGTGAACCCGGACGAGATCGTGGAGGAATATGGCGCAGATACCCTGCGCACCTATGAGATGTTTATCGGGGCTTTTGATATGTCCGCCGCCTGGAGCGAAGACGGAGTGAAGGGCTGCCGCAGGTTCCTGGAGAGAGTTTGGAAATTGCAGGATATCCTGACGGAGGGAGAGGATTACAGCGCGGATCTGGAGACCAGGATGCACCAGACCATCAAGAAAGTCAGCGGTGATTACGAGAGTCTGAAATACAATACAGCCATTGCGGCCATGATGGCTCTGATCAACGATATGAACAGGAAGGGGACGGTGACCAGGGGAGAGTACAGGACACTCCTGACTCTGCTGAATCCCGTGGCGCCCCATATTACCGAGGAACTGTGGCAGATCTGCGGCTTTGCGGGCAAGATCTATCAGACCAGCTGGCCTGCGTATGAGGAGGCTAAGACCATTGAGTCTACTGTGGAAATCGCCATGCAGATCTGCGGCAAGATGCGGGGCACGTTCTCCATTCCCCGGGATCTGGACAAGGAGCAGGTCATTGCCCGGGCCAAAGAGCTGTTGGGAGATAGGCTGACAGGCACGATTGTGAAAGAAATCTATGTGCCGGGCAAGCTGGTGAACATTGTGGTGAAGCCCTAGTGTACTGACATGTCCATAATCGGACTGACAGCACTGGCGTAATACCGCAAGGATATCCATGCGAGTTGCCGGGACAACTGAATAAAAAGCAGGAGACTGCTGCGAAGGGGGAATTCCCGGTCTTTGCAGCAGTCTCTTTTTAGTGTTCTCTATTGTGTGGAAGCAGTGTGGTACAGAAATACCGCCAGAGGATGCTCTGTGCAGGGCAGTTGCAGCGCGCCGCTGTCCAGGGCGCATTTGCCCAGCAGGCCCACCGTATCAAAAAACAGGGTTTTGCCGATAACATCCGGGATCAGCCCGGCCACACTCCGGGGGGCATGGGTCAGCAGCAGGGCCTGGGCCAGGGAGACCATCTGCCCATATAGATCAGCCATGGACTGGATCTGGGGATCCAGCAGAGTTTCCACCTCTGACAGTTCCCTCTGGCTGAAGAGCACATATGTCTCAGAGCCGGAATAGATGGCGGATCTGACAGTCTCTATATCACTCTGGCAATAGCGGTTTTTCGGGGGCAGTATCCCAAAGTTCGCAAAGGCGGCTGCGTAGTTGTCATCAATGCGGGCATATCCGGCAAAATCCAAGGCAGTATAGGGATTTTCGTCCTCCGAATAGCTGATCCCCACATTGATGCCTGAGGCGTCCGCATAGAGGGGGCGGTAGGAGTACAGTCCGCTGCCGCACTGGTCAAAGCGGTGGTGTCCCCGGCGCATTACCAGCCAGAACAGCGGCCAGAGCAGCCGTTCATCTTCCAGGCCCGCACCGCGAAAGCCGATTTCCCGCAGGGAGGTAAGCTGGCCGCGCAGGCTGCCTAAGATATCCGCAAGCGGCTCTGCGCAAAGACAAGTCAGTCTTTCATACAATTCTCCCATGTATTCTTCCGTTAAGATCACGATATTTGTCTGATAC
>JAAWKU010000010.1 GCA_022797535.1 Lachnospiraceae bacterium
GAGAAGCGGGCCGCCAAGAAGCAGGCAAAGCAGGATAAGAAGGCGGATGCCGCCAGGGAGAAGATCGCAGAGCTTGAGGATCGGGTGAAGCGTCAGCTGGCGGAGTTTGAAAACTTCCGAAACAGGACTGAAAAAGAGAAACAGACCATGTTTGAGACCGGAGCCAAGAGTGTTATAGAGAAGATTCTCCCGGTTATCGACAATTTTGAGCGGGGTCTGGCCACAGTGCCGGAAGAGCAGCAGAGCGACGGCTTTGTGGAGGGTATGAATAAGATTTACAAGCAGATGATGAAGGAACTGGAGAACATCGGCGTAAAGCCCATAGAGGCTGTGGGATGTGAGTTTGATCCCAATCTTCACAATGCGGTGATGCAGGTGGAGAACGGGGAACTGGAGTCCGGCACGGTGGCGCAGGAACTGCAAAAGGGTTATACCTACAGGGATTCTGTTGTAAGGCACAGCATGGTTTCTGTAGTTTCATAGATACAGCATTTCAAATTATCAGTTCATTATAGAACGAGGAGGACAAGAATATGAGCAAGATTATCGGTATTGACTTAGGTACGACCAATAGCTGTGTGGCTGTAATGGAAGGAGGAAAGCCCACTGTTATCGCCAATGCGGAGGGAGCCAGGACCACCCCTTCCGTGGTGGCTTTCACTAAGACCGGCGAGAGGCTGATCGGTGAGCCCGCCAAGCGTCAGGCAGTGACCAATGCGGAGAAAACCATAGCTTCTATTAAGAGAGAGATGGGCACGGACCACAAGCGGGCCGTTGACGACAAGAAGTATTCTCCCCAGCAGATTTCCGCTATGATTCTGCAAAAGCTGAAGGCGGACGCAGAGAGTTATCTGGGGGAGAAGGTGACGGAGGCTGTGATCACCGTTCCCGCATACTTCAACGATGCCCAGCGCCAGGCTACCAAGGACGCCGGCAAGATCGCGGGTCTGGATGTGAAGCGGATTATCAACGAGCCCACCGCTGCTGCTCTGGCTTATGGCCTGGACAATGAGAAGGAACAGAACATCATGGTGTATGACCTGGGCGGCGGCACCTTCGATGTATCCATCATCGAGATTGCCGAGGGCGTTATCACGGTGTTGGCCACCAACGGCGATACCTTCCTGGGCGGCGACGATTTTGACAATAAGGTCACTCAGTGGATGATTGATGAGTTCAAGAAGGCCGAGGGCGTGGATCTGTCCGGAGACAAGATGGCCATGCAGAGACTGAAAGAGGCGGCGGAGAAGGCGAAGAAGGAACTTTCCAGCGCCATGACCACCAATATCAATCTGCCTTTCATCACAGCCACCGCAGATGGCCCCAAGCATTTTGATATGAACCTGACCCGCGCGAAGTTTGACGAGCTGACCCATGATCTGGTGGAGCGGACTGCCATTCCTGTGCAGAACGCCATGAAGGATGCGGGTCTGAACAATTCCGATCTGGGACAGGTGCTGTTGGTGGGCGGTTCCACCCGTATTCCCGCCGTGCAGGATAAGGTGAGGCAGTTGACCGGCAAGGAGCCCAGCAAGTCCCTGAATCCGGATGAGTGTGTGGCCATCGGCGCTTCCATCCAGGGCGGTAAGCTGGCCGGCGATGCCGGCGCAGGCGAAATCCTGCTGTTGGATGTGACTCCTCTGTCCCTGTCCATTGAGACCATGGGCGGCGTGGCCACCAGACTGATTGAGAGAAATACCACCATTCCCACCAAGAAGAGCCAGATCTTCTCCACTGCAGCCGACAATCAGACCGCTGTAGATATCAATGTGGTGCAGGGTGAGAGACAGTTTGCCAGGGATAACAAGTCCCTTGGACAATTCCGTCTGGATGGTATTCCCCCTGCAAGAAGAGGTATCCCTCAGATCGAGGTTACTTTTGACATTGATGCCAACGGCATCGTAAACGTATCCGCCAAGGATCTGGGTACCGGCAAGGAACAGCATATCACCATTACCGCCGGTTCCAACATGTCCGATGATGAGATCGAAAGAGCGGTTAAGGAAGCGGCTGAGTTCGAGGCTCAGGACAAGAAGCGCAAAGAGGCTGTGGAAGCCAGGAACGATGCGGATGCTTTCGTGTTCCAGACCGAGAAGGCCATCGAGGAGGTGGGCGACAAGATCAGCGACAGCGAGAAATCCTCCGTGCAGGCTGACCTGGAGGCTGTAAAAGCCATTCTGGAGAGAACCAGGGATCAGGAGATGAGCGACAGTGACCTGGATGAGTTGAAAGCGGCCAAAGAGAAGCTGACCACCAGCGCCCAGTCTCTGTTCACCAAGATGTATGAGAACATGCAGCAGGCCCAGGGCGGCCAGGCCGGCCCCGACATGGGCGGCTTCAGCGGCGGCGCAGGTCCCGAGGCAGGCGCGTCCTCCGCTCCCGAGGATGATGTGATAGACGGAGACTTCAGAGAAGTATAAGCTGGCGGCGTCCAGATTTCTACACCGGAGAATGGCTCGTTCTGAGCCATTCTTCATGTGGTTGTGATAAAGGATATGCGGTACTATTAATAGCAGGAGGTCATATTTATGGCAGAACAGAAACGAGATTATTATGAGGTCCTGGGTATCGGGAAGAATGCGGACGACGGGGAGATTAAGAAAGCATACCGTGCCCTGGCCAAGAAATATCATCCCGACGTAAACCCGGGGAATGCGGAAGCAGAAGCAAAATTCAAGGAAGCATCCGAGGCTTATGCGGTTTTGAGTGATCCGGACAAGAGACGCCAGTATGACCAGTTTGGCCATGCGGCTTTTGAGGGCGGCGCGGGCGGCCCTGGCGGATTTGATTTCAGCGGCGCGGATTTCAGTGATATTTTCGGGGATATCTTCGGGGACTTTTTCGGCGGCCGCAGCAGGGGCGCCAGCAACGGCCCCATGAAGGGGGCCAATCTGCGCACCAGCGTGCGGATCACCTTCGAGGAAGCCGTGTTTGGCTGTGAAAAGCAGATTGAACTGACGGTCAAGGAGAATTGTAAGACCTGTAACGGCACCGGCGCCAAGCCGGGAACCAGCCCGGAGACCTGTACCAAATGCGGCGGCAAGGGCCAGGTGGTGTTTACCTCCCAATCCTTTTTCGGCACGGTGCGGAATGTGCAGGCCTGTCCTGACTGTCAGGGAACTGGCAAGATCATCAGGGAAAAGTGCGTGGACTGCCGGGGTACAGGTTATGTGCCCATGAAGAAACGGTATGCGGTGGATATTCCCGCAGGCATCGACAACGGACAGTGCAAGCGCCTGCCCGGGCTGGGCGAGCCTGGTACCAACGGCGGAGCCAGAGGCGATGTGCTGGTGGAAGTGGTGGTGGGACGTCATCCCATCTTCCAGAGGCAGGACTACAACATTTTCTCCACCGTGCCCATCTCCTTCGCTGTGGCGGCGCTGGGGGGCGAGATCGTCATAGATACTGTGGACGGCAAGGTGATCTATGATGTGAAGGCAGGGACGCAGACGGATACCAAGGTGCGCCTGAAAGGCAAGGGCGTTCCCACCCTGCGCAACAAGGAAGTGCGGGGCGATCACTATGTGACGCTTGTAGTGGAAGTGCCCGACAGATTGTCCCATGAAGCCAGGGAATTGCTTCGCCAGTTTGACGCGGAGAGCGGCGACAGCCTGAATGCGGCCAAGAAGCTGGAGAAGGATGATAAACCCGGCGAGGGTAAAGAGGGCAAGGAAGGCAAGGATAAGAAGAAAAAATTTTGGAAATAAATGCGGCAGATAAAGTCAGAAGGCGGATTTTTAAAGAACCCGCCTTCTGACTCTATCTGTTTCGCACAGTGCATTATTTTCTTTCGTCCAGATATAACTGTACTTTACTATCCACTATTTTAGCGACTTCTGCAGCTGCTTTTTCTCCATAAAAGAAGGGGAGTGCTTCTTCCCATATAATATCCCAGATATCATTCTCCCATTGATAATATATGGGGTCTTTCAGCATTTCCCAGAAGATGCGTTCCTCCTCATCGGTCATTAATCTGGGGGAATAAAATATTCCGTTTTTTTCATAGCCGGTTTCAGTGCTGATACATTCCTTTTGCGCTTCCTGCCACAGCGATTCCAATAGTGTTTGATTTACAGGAAATTCGCCATGTTCTGTTACCAGCTTTCGCAATACTTCCTCCGTCAACAGATATCGCATGAAATCCAAGGCGCCATCCTTATGAGAAGAGGCCGCATTAATATAAAAGCTGTTTACAATGATCTGATGTACTCCGCCCAAAGGACTGGGGTATCCCATATAGACCGGTTTTCCTCCGAAAAGCGCATTGCAATACCAGAAGTCAGAGAAATTACCAAGCCCAATAGTTGTGCAAAACTTTTCTCCAGAAGTCTGCTTTCTTTTGATGGATTCTCCGGAGACAGGATCAGAATATTGTTTTGCAAATTCTAACATGTCTATAAATTCTTGTTGTTCAAAAGAACTGATTCCCTGTTCTTCATTCACAAACAACTGGATTCCGGCCATTCCAACTCCCAACACATTCAGTGTATAGAGTCCTGCTTCTTCCCTCGTCCATCCATAAGGGGCTCCGATAAATACGGCAGTATTGCTTTCCTCTGTTTTTTGCATGCAATAATCCTTTGTCCAGTTTTCTCTGTCTGTAGCCATGCTTGAAGATGTAACCATAGTATTCAGGGAAAAGGAAAAGGGAATTCCGTATTGCCTGCCATCTATGGTATTGGCCTCTGTCGCGGCTCTTATGATGTTTCCTTGTTTTGCCAGAAAATCTGTCACATCAAGAAACTGTCCCGACTCGGCATAGGGTTTCATATTTATTCCCTGTAGCGCGGTGATGGACAGTATGTCCGGTCCCTTTTCGTTGGTCAACTCCAGTTGAATGCGCCTGCGCCAATCCTCAATAGAAATGTCTCCGCTATATTCCAGCGGTACAATCTCATATTGATCGCTTTTTCTGTTATAATCCGCAATGACTTCTCGCATGGTAACATCCAGGACGCTTATGCATAGCTGAATTTCTTCTCTGCCCTCTTCGTTAAGTTGGGAAGCGGTGGGGGCTTTGCAGCCACTGATCAACATACTAAATGCCAGTATAGCTGATATTAACATTGCCTTGCTTCGCATATTATTGTCCCCTCCCCTGCGCTGAGAAGCTGGAATGCGGCTCCTCAGCGTATTTATTGCCTGTTAATGGTTGTATTGGTGCATCGTTTCTCCATAAGAATAATACGACTGTCCCTCTTCTCCGCATATGCGGCACTTGGTATAGTTGATATATTTATAAACATAAAGTTCACACGATGTCAGTTTTCCTCCAACATAACACTGATGTGAACCGACGGTGTTACACCCTATGGTGACTGTTGAATATGTATAAAAAGCTGAGGTTTCTCCACCGTGGTTGCAACTTCCTGCATTAACCACCAACATAGATCCTGCTATAATAGTTCCACCAATAAATAGTGCCAAAAGTTCTTTTGCTTGTTTTAATCCTTTCATTGTGTGCCCTTCTTTCCTTTGAATTAATTCGTTTGTCATAAAATGCAAGGACTTCTTACGGATCGTATGGCATTTATCAATTAACTACACTTAATAAACGCCGCATTTATTAGTATCTTAGGTGAAAATAGATACATTTTTCTTATTTCTATCCGCCTTTCATCATGAATTCTCAATTCCTCTTATGATTTATACTTTTTAATAAAATCATGTTAAGTATAAAACACTTTTGAGAAATAGTCAACAGCTTAAAATACAATAAACTACTTTGATTAAAACCAATACCGTGATGTGAATTTTAAAAACAATAGTATATAATACACAAACAAATTTTGCAAAAACTTCATATGAAAGCCATTGCAAAGCGAAAAATAAAATTATTTGTGTTGTTAACTCAACTTTATAAATTATAGCGTGAAGACGAATTCGTGCCTTCAAGGAGAATCAAAATGTCTGGCCATCGCACAAACATGTTATTATGGATGAAAAATTTTATACTTGATAACCCACAGCTGCTTCAAATTTTAATGCAGAGTACAAAAAGTATATACACTTCAGTGAGCTGATTACGCATTAATGTGCTGTTGTCATCACAAATCAACTTTTTATTGTTGCACATGCAGATCAGATAGCTAAACAAGTTTTTTAATAAGGATATTGGCATTTAATAAGTTTTATTGATTTAAAGATGAATGAAGACATATTTATAGTTTATGTGTAATAAAAAAGAGATAAAGGCATGGTGCCGTACTGGGAATAATAAATATCCATATACGGCACCATGCCTCTAGCATAACAGTTCAAACAGATCTGCTTCGTCCTCTTGGTAGGTCAGGTACAATTCCTCATAGGATTCGGTCAGATAATGGGGATGGTTCGGGAACACATCCTGCTTCAGGTAGAAGATTACCTTGTTAATGAAAGTATCCCGTTGGCACAGGTCGGCCTCCGAAACAAAGAAGGGCCCCAGTTTTTTGTTCTCCGGGATGCGGGACAGATGGCGGCGGGCAGGATCGGAGTGATCTCCCATCTCCTGCAGCAGCTGCCTGTTGACCATGTCGATTATCTTGTTCACCAGCCGGGCGAAGGTGGGCCAGTCTCTGGAGAGGTTTCCTTCATAATATAGCTGGCTCACGAAATCCTCCAGGGGGGTTCCCTGGAAGATGGCTGTAAGGGGCCTGTGTCCCGCAAAGGTGTCGTAGGGATGGCTCCATTCCCGGGGCAGATCATCGAAGCTGATCCGCACATACTCCAGCGCGAACCGACGCTTGAAGGCATTGTCCAGCACAAAGATATTCTCGTCCGCCGTGTTCATGGTGGCCAGAATATTGAAGTTGGCGGGAAACCATACCTTTCCCTCCATAAACAGTTTTTTCAGCCCCGGATCCCGGGAAAAAAAGGCCGTGATATCGTTGTTGGCCACCGGGTATTCGGATTTGCCGCTGCCCTGGCGGTCCAGCAGTTGAAACAGATCTCCGAATATGGCAGGGGCATTGCCCCGGTTGATCTCTTCGATCACCAGATAATATTTTTCCGAGGGGTGCATGAAGGCTTCCTTCAGCAGGAGGGTCAGGGGTCCCGCCGCAAAGATATAGTCCAGAGGGCGGTCCTGCGTGACCAGGGGTTTGATGCTTCCCACGAAATCCTGATAGGTGTAGGTGGGGTGAAAAATCAGACGCTTGCAATGGGCGTCCCGTTCTTCGGCAACGGGATACTCCTTTTCAATCATCTTGTTTACCCGGTAGGATTTACCTGTTCCGGGAGCGCCGTAATAGATTTTCTGAAGGGGCGTCAGGGGTACTTCTTCATAGCGAAAGTCAAGGCCCTGGTCATCGTTATAGGCTTCGCTGCCGATCTCCTGCTTTAAGTAAAAGGGCGCGGAAATCTCCGGGGCCTGGGAGGCTTCCGTCCCCCGCAGGAAGGCCTGGTACAACTGTATGGCGGCGGCCAGAGTCCCGTTGCCATAGGCTTCGTTGGCCTTGCGGAATTCCGCTTTTCCCTGAAGTTGTTCATACATGTTGTCAAATTCATAGCCATTCTTATAGAAAAAGAGATTACCTGCCACATAGGGCTCCAGCTTTCGGCATCCTGTCCGCAGCGCATGGGAGTAAGCGATGATGGCATTGTCCGTGTACCGGCGCGTTCCTCCGTCACTGTACTGCTTCCGCATCCATTCCCGAAACGCCTGTTCCTGCTCCTCGTTATTAAGCCGCATGTCCTCTCCTCCTGTCCGTGATATCTGCTCCTATGCTTTCAGTATGCATCAAAAGGAGGGCATTTGCAACTGTTTGAATTTGTATTTGACAGGTTTTTTAATTGATTGTACAATAGGTCCATGTTGGGAAAAGCGCGCTGACACGCAGCCGGACGCCTGCGGCGGCATATGCATCATCAGGGATGTGTGCCTGCAGGAATCATACGGAATTTTAATGAAGAAGAGGAAGAAGATATGAAGTGGGTCAAATTCAGAATTAAGACAATCACCGATGCGGAGGACATAATTATCAGTTCCCTGTACGATATCGGCCTGGAGGGGGCACAGATCGAGGACAAGGTTCCCCTCACCGCTCTGGAAAAGGAACAGATGTTTGTGGACATCCTGCCGGAAGGGCCGGAGGATGACGGCGTGGCCTATCTCAGCTTTTTTGTGGAAAAAAAAGAGGACGGCAGTCTGGAGGTCCTGGGGGAGACGTTGGATCAGGCGTCCCTGCTGGACGCGGTAAAACGGGAACTGGACGGGATCAGGCAGTTTATGGATATCGGCGAGGGCACGGTTACAGTGGACGAGACGGAGGATATCGACTGGATCAACAACTGGAAGCAGTATTTTCATCAGTTCTATATCGACGATATCCTGGTGATTCCCTCCTGGGAGGATGTGAAGCCCCAGGACAGCCACAGGCTGGTGCTGCACATTGATCCCGGCACGGCCTTTGGCACCGGAATGCATGAGACGACTCAGCTATGCATCCGGCAGCTGCGCAAGTATATCACTCCTCAGACCAGTCTGCTGGACGTTGGCACGGGCAGCGGCATCCTGGCCATTCTGTCCCTGATGTTGGGAGCAAAGCATGCCCTGGGTACGGATCTGGATCCCTGCGCGGTGGATGCTGTGGCGGCCAACTGCAGGGATAACGGGATCGCCCCGGAGGATTTTGAACTGCTGATCGGTAACATCATCACCGACCGGGAGATACGGGACCAGGTGGGATACGGCTGCTATGATATCGTGGCGGCCAATATTCTGGCGGAGGTATTGGTACCCCTGACACCCGTGATCGTGGAACATTTAAAGCCCGGCGGTATTTACATCACTTCGGGTATCATCGACGACAGAGAGCAGATGGTGCGGGAGGCGGTGACGGCGGCGGGTTTGACCATTCTGGAAGTGACATACCAGGGAGAGTGGGTTTCCGTGACTTGTCAGAAACCCAGGCAGGAACACTCATAAAATAATCTGTGCCATATCGCAGCTGAAGTTCCTGAAGTGCAGGCGGCAGGTTCGCGGCAGGATGCGGGCATTTGGGTGATCCGGCAGGAGGTTCACAGCGCCCGGGCGGAAGTCTGTGGGAAGTTCTGTTCTATGCATAGGGAGAGTAAACCATGTATCAATTTTTTGTGGAGCCGGAGCAGATCCAGGGCAAAGAGATTTGGATCCGGGGCGGAGATGTGAACCATATCCGGAATGTGCTGCGTATGCGGGTGGGCCAGGAATTGTCCGTGAGCAACGGCATGGACGGCAGGGAATACCGGTGCCAGATCGCGGCGTTTCAGGAGGACCAGATTCTGTGTGAACTGCGCTTTGTCAAGGAGGAGGGGGTGGAGCTGCCCTCCCGGATCTATCTGCTTCAGGGTCTGCCCAAGGCAGACAAAATGGAGACCATCATCCAAAAAGCCGTGGAACTGGGGGTGTATCAGGTGATTCCCGTGGCCATGCATCGTTCCGTGGTAAAATTGGACGAGAGAAAAGGGGCGGCCAGGGTGGCCCGCTGGCAGTCCATCGCTGAAGCGGCGGCCAAACAGAGCAGGCGGGGGGTGATTCCCCTGGTACAACAGGTGATAAACTGGGATCAGGCCATTGAATATGTGAGGGAAATCCCGGTAAAGCTGCTTCCCTATGAACTGGCGGAGGATATGGACAGGACCAGAGCCATCCTGGAGGGTCTGGAGCCTGGGCAGGATATCGCAGTGTTTATCGGGCCCGAAGGGGGCTTTGAGGAGCGGGAGGTTGCGTCCGCCGTGGCAGCGGGGGCCGTACCCGTCACATTGGGACGGCGGATTCTGCGCACTGAGACGGCGGGCATGACCGTGCTGTCCTGGCTGATGTACCGTCTGGAGAAAGGGGGCGCACCCTGAAGTCGTGATGCATATGATAGTTTATAGAGACCAGCAGCTTTGCATGTTCATGCCCCCCAGGGGCAGAGAGGGGAGAATACAATGGAAGTGTATTTAGATAATTCCGCAACCACAAGGGCGCTCCCCCAGGTGGCGGAACTGGTGACTAAGATCATGTGCGAGGACTACGGCAATCCCTCCAGCCTGCACCGAAAAGGCGTGGAGGCCGAGCAATATCTGCGCTATGCCAGGGAGACGCTGGCAGGCATACTGAAGATTGAGGGGAAGGAGATCCTTTTCACATCGGGAGGTACGGAGGCGGACAATCTGGCGCTGATCGGCTGCGCCATGGCAAACCGCAGGCAGGGCAATCATCTGATCACCACCCAGGTGGAGCATCCGGCGGTGCTGCAGCCCATGCAGTATCTGGAGAGTCAGGGGTTCCAGGTCACCTACCTGCCGGTGGACGCATGGGGACGGATTTCCCTGCAGGACCTGGAAAATGCCATTCGTCCGGAGACCATTCTGGTGTCCGTGATGCACACCAACAATGAGGTGGGAGCGCTGCAGCCCATCCAGGAGGCAGGGGCGTTGATCAAGCGGCGCAATCCGTCCATCCTGTTCCATGTGGACGCCGTACAGGGTTTCGGCAAGTGCAGGATCCTGCCCCGGCGTATGCAGATCGACCTGCTCTCCGTGAGCAGTCATAAAATCCACGGCCCCAAGGGCGTGGGATTTCTCTATGTGGGGGAGAGGGTGAAAATCCAGCCCATCGTTCACGGAGGGGGACAACAGAAAAACATGCGTTCCGGGACGGAGAACGTGCCCGGCATCGCCGGGATGGCCAAGGCGGCGGAAATGATTTACGCCCATCTGGACCAGGATGTGGAGCGACTGTATGAATTAAAAGAGTACTTTGTGGATCGGATCAGCCAGCTTCAGGGGATTCGGATCAACGGCGTTCCCCAGGAGGGCTGCCGCGCCTCGGCGCCTCATGTGGTGAGTGTCTCCATCGCAGGGGTCCGCAGCGAGGTGATGCTGCACGCTCTGGAAGAAAAGGGGATCTATGTATCTGCCGGGAGCGCCTGTGCTTCTAACAAGCCCCAGACCTCGGCCACTTTAAAGGCCATGAAGCTGCCCAGGGAACTGTGGGACAGCACCATACGGTTCAGCTTTTCCGTCTATACCACCAGGGAAGAAATTGACTATACATTGGGGATAATGTATGATATGATTCCTATGTTGAGAAAATACACACGCCGATGAGGAGCCGGGAGCCGGGGGCATGTTCCCCGGTATCCCTTTTCCGAAGATTTCCGGGAGCAGAATCTGGGAGCGGAAGGAAGAGCCGGTTTCCGGCACAGGCGGAACGGAGCGTCGATTCCAGGCTCAGGCGGAAATGGCCTTGCCGGACGCCGTGGTGTCGACAGGAGAGACGAGGAGAATTATGTTTACTGCATTTTTGATTAAATATGCCGAGATCGGTATAAAGGGAAGAAACCGATATCTGTTTGAGGACGCGCTGGTCCGGCAGATTAAATATGCCTTGAAAAGGTGCGAGGGTGAGTTCGAGATCCGCAAAACCATGGGACGTATTTTTGTGGAGGCCCAGGGAGCATTTGACTTTGACGAGACGGCGGAGCAGCTTCGGAGAGTCTTTGGCATCTGGGGCATCTGCCCGGTGATCTATGTGGAGGATCAGGGCTGGGAGAAGCTCTGTGAGGAAGTGGTGGCTTATCTGGGGGAGATGTACCCGGAAAAGA
This sequence comes from Lachnospiraceae bacterium, assembly GCA_022797535.1. GTDB lineage: Bacteria > Bacillota > Clostridia > Lachnospirales > Lachnospiraceae > Acetatifactor. The sequence continues at coordinate 11,556 of JAAWKU010000010.1, forward strand.
ACCGCACCTTCAAGGTCAATGCCCGGCGCAGCCGCAAGAATTATCCCAGGGATTCCATGGAGATCAACCGGGATCTGGGTGAGGTGATCCTGGGAGCTTTCCCGGAGATGCGGGTGGACGTGCACCATCCGGATATCCTGTTGAATATCGAAGTGCGGGAAAAGATATACGTGTACTCCGAGACAATCCCCGGCCCCGGCGGTATGCCCGTGGGCACCGGCGGCAAGGCCATGCTGCTTCTCTCCGGGGGGATTGATTCGCCGGTGGCCGGCTATATGGTAGCCAAAAGAGGGGTTAAAATAGACGCCGTATATTTCCATGCGCCGCCTTATACCAGCGACCGCGCCAAGCAGAAAGTGGTGGATCTGGCCAGGCTGGTGTCCCGCTATACAGGCCCAATCTATCTGCATGTGATTAATTTTACAGATATTCAGATGTATATCTATGAGAATGCGCCCCATGAGGAACTGACCATCATCATGCGCCGGTATATGATGCGGATTGCGGAAGCCATCGCCAAAGAGACGGAATGTCTGGGGCTGGTCACCGGGGAGAGCATCGGGCAGGTGGCCTCCCAGACCATGAGTTCCCTGATTGCCACCAACGAGGTGTGCGAATTGCCGGTGTACCGTCCTCTGATCGGCTTTGACAAGGAGGAAATCGTGGAGGTGGCCAAGAAGATTGACACCTATGAGACCTCCATACAGCCTTTTGAGGATTGCTGTACCATATTTGTGGCCAGGCATCCGGTGACCAAGCCTAATGTGAACATTATCCGTAAGCATGAGAGGCATATGGTGCAAAAGCTGGAAGAATTGATGAGAACCGCGCTGGAGACGGACGAGCTCATCATTGTGTCGCAGTGAGATGGAAACTGTTCTGGAAGTGGAACGATTCTGCAGGCAGGATCGGCGATATGCGGACAGAGATAAGTATGGCCCGGCCATGTATGTATGAAAAGAGGCCGGGCCAAACTATAGGGATTCGTGGCATTACAGGGTGTAGGGCGCCAGCGCCGCCAACACATCTTCCACATTCTCCTCGGCATGAATGTTTAAGTCGATGGGTTTGGACAGGTCCAGGCTAAAGATGCCCATGATGGATTTGGCGTCGATCACATATCTGCCGGACACCAGATCAAAATCGTAGTCAAACTTGGTGATGTCGTTCACAAAGGACTTCACTTTGTCAATGGAATTAAGAGAAATCTGTATTGTTTTCAATGTATTTACCTCCTTGCTGTTTGTCTTTGCTTCTGCTACCATATTAATGGCAGTATGATTAAAAGTCAAGAAGAAAACAATACAAAAAAAGTGGGGAATCCTATGAAAAATGTTGCATTTCACAATCTGGGCTGTAAGGTGAATTCTTACGAGATGGATTATGTGCGGCAAATATTGCAGGAGAAGGGATACCATATAGTTCCCTTTGAGGAAAAAGCCGATATATATATCATCAACACCTGCACGGTGACAAACATAGCGGACCGCAAGAGCAGGCAGATGCTGCACCGGGCCCGGGCGCTGAATCCCCAGGCTCTGGTGGTGGCCATGGGCTGCTATGTGCAGGCAGGCCAGGAAGAAGCGCTTCAGGATGCCTGTATTGATCTGGCCATCGGGAACAACCGAAAGAAGGATGCAGTTCGGATTTTGGAGGAATATCTGGAAGCAGCGCCTTACCAGGATGAATCAGTATCCCGCAAAACCCTGGGTGGCAGCACAGTCATAGACATCGGCCATACCCATGAATATGAGGAGATGCAGCTTAAAAAATCGGCGGAACACACCAGGGCCTATGTGAAGATCCAGGACGGCTGTAACCAGTTTTGCAGCTATTGCGTGATTCCTTACGCCCGGGGGCGGGTGCGCAGCCGCCTCCAGGAGGATGTGCTGCGGGAAATCCGGGGCATGGTGGCAGCAGGCTACCGGGAAGTGGTACTGACCGGGATTCATATCAGCTCCTACGGCATAGATCAGACCCTGGAGGGGCAGACTTCATCGGGGGACTACCGGGGGAGGTCCCGGCTGATTGAACTGGTGGAGGCGATACAGGAGGTGGAAGGGCTTGAACGGATACGGCTGGGTTCTCTGGAGCCCCGGATCGTGACGGAGGATTTCGTGGCGCGCCTGGCGGTCTGCGACAAGCTGTGTCCCCATTTCCACCTGTCTCTGCAGAGTGGCTGTGACGCCACGCTGAAACGGATGAATAGACATTACACCGCCGGGGAATACTTACAGAGTGTAGAACGATTGCGCAGGGCTTTTACATATCCCGCCATCACCACAGATGTGATAGTGGGCTTCCCCGGAGAGACGGAGGAGGACTTTGAGACTTGCAGGCGGTTCCTGGAACAGGCAGAATTATACGAGATGCATATCTTTAAGTACTCCCGGCGCAGGGGAACCGTGGCCGACCGGCTGCCGGACCAACTGACGGACGCGGTGAAAAGCCGCCGCAGCGCGCTGCTGCAGCAGTTGGAGAAGGAGCAGTCCCGGGCTTTTCGAAGCAGATACATAGGGCGGGAAGCGGAAGTCCTGTTTGAGGAGACCAGGGAACTGGGCGGAGGCCCCTGTCAGGTGGGGTACACAAGAGACTATGTCCGGGTAGCGCTGCCCGGCGCCCAGCCTCTGCAGGGCAGACTGGGGCTGGTGCGGATCAGCGGGTTTTTCACGGATGATGTAATGCTGGCACAGCCGTTACAGCTTTGACTTGAAATTTTCTGACAAATAGAGTATGATTAGAAAATAGCAGGATACATTCGTGGAGGACATATGCAGGATTTAGGGAATACACAATACTTCAAAGTACAGACAGAGCCGGTAAAAGGTGTAAAAGTAATCCTTGCCACCGTATATGAAGCGCTGACAGAAAAGGGGTATGACCCGGTCAATCAGATTGTGGGTTATATCATGAGCGGGGACCCCACCTATATCACCAGCCACAAGAGCGCGCGCAGTATGATTATGAAGGTGGAGCGGGACGAGATCGTGGAGGAACTGCTGACCGAGTATATCCGCCATAACCAGTGGCATGCCTAGGCGGGAGGATCGTTATGCGTGTTATGGGGCTTGACTTCGGATCAAAGACAGTGGGAGTTGCCGTCAGCGATCCTCTGGGCATCACGGCCCAGGGACTGGAGATCATCCGGCGCAGGGAGGAGAATAAGCTGCGTCAGACCTATGCCAGGATAGAGGCGCTGATTGTGGAATACCAGGTGGAGGAGATCGTGCTGGGCCTGCCTAAGAACATGAACGCCACGGAGGGCGAGCGGGCAGGACTCACCAGAGAATTCAGGGAAGGGCTGGAGCGCAGGACAGGCCTTCCCGTAACGCTTTGGGACGAGAGGCTGACCACGGTAGCAGCGGACAAGGCTATGATGGAGGCCGGCATACGCAGGGAGCGCCGCAGGGATTATGTGGATATGATTGCCGCAAGCCTGATCCTGCAGGCTTATCTGGACTACCGGGCCATGGGAAAGGATGTTGACACGGCGGCCGAAAAGGGCTCCGGAGAATGAGACGCCGGGAGCCGGAGCCGGTGCGCTTATAAGGAGGAAAATTTTGGGAAAACTGGAGAAAATAACCTTTCATCCCGACGGCGAAGCGCCGGTGGATTTTTTCGTGTTGGAACAGACCAGGATCGGGGGCTACAACTATATCCTGGTGACGGACACTGAGGAGGGCGACGGGGAGGCCCTGATTCTCAAGGACACATCCCAGGACGGGGAAGAGGAAAGTGTGTTTGTCATTGTGTCGGATGACGAGGAACTGCGGGCGGTGGCCGGCGTGTTTGAAAACATGCTGGAAGATGTGGAATTTGTGTAGGGTTCAGCGACGCTCCCGGACAGGGGGGCTTTTCGTTACCGCCCGGAATTAATACAATATCCTAAAGGAATCCGTGATATGCATGTAGTGAAAAATTGGAGGAATATCATTGAACAGGAAAAAAGAGAATAAGAGCGAAGGCGCGTCCAAACTGAAGATTATCCCTTTGGGCGGCCTGGAGCAGATTGGAATGAACATTACTGCCTTTGAATATGAGGACAGTATTATTGTGGTGGACTGCGGGCTGGCCTTCCCGGCGGACGACATGCTGGGCATCGACCTGGTGATCCCGGATATCACCTATCTGAAAGAAAACGCGGACAAGGTCAGGGGCTTTGTGATTACCCATGGACATGAGGATCATATCGGCGCTTTGCCCTATGTATTGAAGGAGATCAATGTGCCTGTGTACGCCACCCGGCTGACCATGGGCATTATCGAAAATAAGCTGAAAGAGCACAATCTGATGAAAGGGACCAAGCGTAAGGTGGTGAAATTCGGACAGTCCATCAACTTGGGTCAGTTCCGGGTGGAATATATCAAGACCAATCACAGCATCGTGGACGCGGCGGCTCTGGCCATCTATTCCCCTGCGGGCACGGTGGTGCACACCGGCGATTTCAAGGTGGACTACACCCCGGTATTCGGCGACGCCATTGACCTGCCCCGCTTTGCGGAGATTGGTAAAAAGGGCGTGCTGGCGCTGATGTGCGAATCCACCAATGCGGAGCGGCCTGGTTTTACTCCGTCTGAGCGCACGGTGGGAAAGACTTTCGATACACTGTTTGAGGAGCATAAGAACACCCGTATTTTCGTGGCTACTTTCGCTTCCAACGTGGACAGAGTGCAGCAGATTATCAACTCGGCCTACAAGTTTGGCCGCAAGGTGGTGGTGGAAGGCCGCAGCATGGTGAATGTGATTGAGACCGCCATCAACCTGGGCTGCATCAATATCCCGGATAATACGCTGATAGAGATTGACCAGCTGAAGAATTATCCGGACGAGCAGCAGGTGATCATCACCACGGGCAGCCAGGGCGAGAGCATGGCGGCCCTGAGCCGCATGGCCGGGGATATGCACAAGAAAATCACCATCGGCCACGGGGATACGGTTATCCTTTCCTCCAGTCCCATACCGGGCAATGAGAAGGCAGTGACCAAGATCATCAACGAACTGCTGCGGAAGGGAGCGGATGTGATTTTCCAGGACACCCATGTGTCCGGACATGCCTGCCAGGAGGAGATCAAACTGATTTACACCCTGGTGCATCCCAAGTATTCCATCCCCGTCCATGGGGAGTATAAGCATCTGAAGGCCCAGGCCAAAATTGCGGAGAACCTGGGAATTGACAAGAACAATATCTTCATCCTGTCCTCCGGCGACGTGCTGGAACTGGATGATAAAAAGGCCAGCGTTACCGGCCATGTGCCTGTGGGAAGTATCCTGGTGGACGGCCTGGGCGTGGGTGATGTGGGCAATGTGGTGCTGCGGGACAGGCAGCATCTGGCGGAGGACGGTATCCTGATCGTGGTCATGAGCCTGGACAAGTACAGCGGCCAGTTGGCGGCAGGGCCGGACATCGTATCCAGAGGGTTCGTCTATGTGCGGGAGTCGGATGAGCTGATGGAGGAGGCGCGCCATGTGGTGGACAATGCCCTCTCCGGCTGTATTGACCGTGGGATTACGGACTGGGGCAAACTCAAGAGTACCACAAAAGACGTGCTGGGCGAATATGTCTGGAAAAAGACCAAGAGACGTCCCATGATCCTGCCCATCATTATGGAAGTGTAGGAGAATCGGCGTATGTGCCTGCGGGGCGGGCAGACAGGAGTTGAGATGAAGCTGGAAGGATGTCTGGATCAGGCCGTTGAGGCCTTGATTGGCGCGATAAAGGGATCGGACGCATATGGAAAATACCTCTCTGCACTTGCGGCGGTAAAGCAGCAGCCAGAGCTGAAGCAGCAGATCGACCAGTTCCGCCGGGAAAATTATGTGATGCAGAACACCGGTGATATGGCGTTTGAGCGGATCGAACAGTTTGAGCGGGAGTACTTGGATTTCCGGGAGAACCCGCTGGTGTCGGATTTCCTGGCGGCGGAGCTGGCTCTGTGCCGCACAATCCAGCAGATTAATTTCAATATTACGGAAGCATTGGATTTTGAGTAGGGAACAGGTGATACAGGCATGAATGCAAAAACTCTGATAGCTGCGGTATGCGGCACAATATTGAAGGTGGCGGCGGTGGCTCTGATCATCATGATGATCTATCGCGGCGCCATCATGGCTTATGACTATGGCTACAGGATCTTTGAGGAGCCGGCTGTTTCTGCCGGAGAGGGCCGGGTGGTCAGTGTGACCATCACGGAGGACATGTCCGCCGGCGAAATGGGGCGGCTGTTCCTGAGCAAAGGGCTGATCCGGGACGACAGGCTGTTTGTGCTGCAGTACTATCTGTCCGAGTTTCGCAAGGAACTGAAAACGGGAGATTTTGAGCTGAGTACCGCCATGACGGTGGATGAGATGATGGAAGCCATGACCCAGGAGCCGGCGGAGCCTACACCGGAGTCGGCAGGCATGGATGATCTGCCCCCGGATGTTACCGACCCGGGGCAGGAGCCCGGCGGCGATGAACAGTCGGAGGACGGACAGGGCGGAGGCGGAATCCCTCAGGGGGCCGAATAATTGCATGATTGTTGATGAGAGATTGGTTGCCTTTATTAATTCATTTGATAAAGGCAACACGCCTTTTTTGGAGAGATTGGAAAAGGAGGCGCGGGAGGAGGGGGTTCCCATCATACGCAGGGAGACCCAGAGCCTGTTAAAATTCCTGCTGACGGCACGCCGCCCCATGAAGATTCTGGAAGTGGGCGCCGCCGTGGGTTACTCAGCGCTTTATATGTGTGAATATGGGCCGGAAGGCTGCCATGTTACCACCATAGAAAAATACGAAAAGTGGGCGGCCCGGGCCAGGGAGAATTTCATCGGAGCCGGGCGGCAGCATCAGATCACGCTGCTGGAAGGGGACGCCGCAGAGGTTCTGAAGGGATTGGAGGGCATCTATGACCTGGTGTTTATGGATGCGGCCAAGGCACAGTACCTGTTATTTCTGCCCGAGGTGCTGCGGCTTATGCCAGCGGGCGGTCTGCTGGTATCGGACAATGTGCTGCAGGACGGAGATGTGCTGGAATCCCGGTTTGCCGTGACCCGCCGCAACCGCACCATTCATGCCCGGATGCGGCAGTACTTGTTTGAACTGACCCATCATTCTGAACTGGAGACCTGCATCCTGCCGGTGGGGGACGGAGTGACCCTCAGTGTGAAGCGGTAGGGGAACCGGAGAAGAAGTGCTGTCCCCGTGTGCTGTCCGCAGGAGATATGCAGAACCATAACAGGAGGAATATATGAAACGCAAGAAACCGGAACTGCTGGTCCCGGCCTCCAGCCTGGAGGTACTGCGGACTGCGGTGATTTTTGGCGCGGATGCCGTATATATCGGCGGAGAGGCGTTTGGCCTGCGGGCCAAGGCAAGGAATTTTACCATGCAGGAGATGGCGGAAGGGATTGCTTTCGCCCATGCCCGGGGAGTCAGGGTCTATGTGACCGCCAATATCCTGGCCCACAACGGAGACCTGGAAGGGGCGGAGCAGTATTTTGCGGAACTCAGGGATATGGACCCAGAGCGGGCGGACGCCCTGATCATCTCGGATCCCGGCATGTTCGCCCTGGCCAGGAAGGTGTGGCCGGAGGCGGAGATCCATATTTCCACCCAGGCCAACAATACCAATTATCAGACCTTTCTGTTCTGGTGGCAGCTGGGGGCCAGGAGGGTAGTGAGCGCCCGGGAACTGTCCCTGGCAGAGATCGGGGAGATCCGACGGCGCATCCCGGAGGAGATGGAGATCGAAAGTTTTGTCCATGGAGCCATGTGCATTTCCTATTCCGGGCGCTGTCTGCTAAGCAATTATTTTACCCGAAGAGATGCCAACAAGGGGGCCTGTACCCACCCCTGCCGCTGGAAATTCGCTGTGATGGAGGAAACCCGGCCAGGAGAATATCTGCCTGTATATGAGAATGAGCGGGGAACATTTATCTTCAATTCCGGGGATTTGTGCATGATCGACCATATTCCCGAACTGGTGGAGGCGGGGATAGACAGCTTCAAAATCGAGGGGCGCATGAAAACCGCCCTGTATGTGGCGGCGGTGGCCAGGACTTACCGCAGGGCCATAGACGACTATTTTGAGAGCGGGGAAAAATACCGGCGCAACAGGGACTGGTACAAGGCGGAGATCGCCAAATGTACTTACCGGAAATTCAACACGGGTTTTTATTTTGGAAAACCGGATGAAAATGCGCAGATTTATGACAACAGTACGTATGTGAACGAATATACATATTTGGGATATATACAGGAGGTAAGACTCTGGCAGCTTTCCCGGACTTCCCGGGGGCAGAACAATGTCGGTGCAGATGCGGCCCTGCAGGAGGACAGAGTGCCGTTGGCCCTTGTGGAGCAGCGCAATAAGTTCTGCGTGGGGGACGAGATCGAGATTATGAAGCCGGATGGCGCCAATCTGGAGGTTACAGTGGAGGCCATGTATAACGGTGATCTGCAGCCGGTGGAAAGTTGTCCCCATGCCAGGGAGAGGATCTGGCTACGCCTGTCCCGAGTCCCGGAGCCCTATGATTTGCTGCGGGTGCCAAACCGCGGGGAGGAGGGAAGGCTGGCATGACCTGCCGCCGGTGCTGCCGGCCTGAGGCCGGGAAAAAGTTTTTTCTTGCTTTTTATGCAAAAAAAGGGTATCTTATTTTAAGAATAAGCAGGAATAACGCCCATGATACATAGCGATATAAAGGAGTAGTCAGTATGAGCGAGACAATAGATGTGGAGGCACTGTTCGGCAGCAGGGTATTTACCCTGGGCAAGATGAAGGAGAGGCTTACCAGGCAGACATTTGCCGAGGTGAAGCGGGTGATGGAACAGGGTGGGGAACTGCCTCTGGCCACCGCCGATGTGGTGGCGAAAGCCATGAAGGACTGGGCCGTGGAGAACGGCGCTACCCATTACACCCATTGGTTTCAGCCTTTGACCGGCATCACTGCGGAAAAACATGACGCATTCGTGTCTCATCCCGACAGCGAAGGCAGAATGCTGCTGGAGTTTTCCGGCAGGGAACTGATCAAAGGAGAACCGGACGCATCCTCCTTTCCTTCCGGGGGCCTGCGGGCCACTTTCGAGGCCAGAGGCTATACCGCCTGGGACATGACATCCCCCGCCTTTTTGAAGGAGGACGCCACCGGCGTGATTCTATGTATCCCCACTGCGTTCTGCTCTTACACCGGGGAAGCGCTGGATAAAAAAACACCGCTGCTGCGTTCCATGGAAGCCATCAGCCAGCAGGCTCTGCGCATCGTGCGGCTCTTTGGCAACATGGAGGCCACCAAAGTGGTGCCCAGCGTGGGCGCGGAGCAGGAATATTTTCTGGTGGACCGGGAGAAGTATCTGCAGCGGGATGACCTGATCTTTGCGGGTCGCACTCTGTTCGGAGCCCCCGCCCCCAAGGGTCAGGAACTGGAGGATCACTATTTCGGCACCATTCGGGAGCGCATCGGCGCGTATATGAAGGATCTCAACATAGAACTCTGGAAGCTGGGAGTGACGGCCAAGACCCAGCACAATGAGGCGGCTCCGGCTCAGCATGAACTGGCGCCCATCTATGAGACTGCCAATATTGCAGTGGATCATAACCAGCTTGTCATGGAGACCATGAAGAAGGTGGCCGGTCGCCACGGCCTCACCTGTCTGCTGCACGAGAAGCCCTTCGCGGGGGTAAACGGCTCCGGCAAACATGATAACTGGTCCCTGTGCACGGACAATGGGGTCAATCTTCTGGATCCCGGCGTTACGCCCAATGCCAATATTCAGTTTCTGCTGGTGCTGGCCTGTATTATGAAGGCGGTGGACACCCATGCGGATCTGCTGCGTCAGAGCGCGTCCGATGTGGGCAATGATCACAGGCTGGGAGCCAATGAGGCTCCTCCCGCCATCATTTCCATGTTCCTGGGAGAGCAGCTGGACGATGTGGTGAAGCAGCTGGTGGAGACCGGGGAAGCGGCTCATCTGATCGAGGGGGGCAAACTGGAAACAGGCGTATCTACGCTGCCTGACTTTGAAAAGGACGCCACAGACCGCAACAGGACTTCGCCTTTTGCCTTCACGGGTAATAAGTTTGAATTCCGTACCGTGGGTTCCGCAGACTCCATTGCAAGCCCCAACACCACTCTCAACGCCATTGTGGCCGAGGCCTTCTGCGAGGCTGCGGATACCCTGGAGCGGGAAATGGCCGGGGGGAAGGAATTTGAACTGGCGGTACATGACCTGATCAAGGAATATATGGGCAGACACCAGCGGATCATCTTCAACGGGGACGGCTATTCCGAAGAGTGGGTGAAAGAGGCGGCCCGGCGTGGGCTTCCCAACATCAAGTCCATGGTGGAGGCGGCGGGTACGCTGACCACGGATAAGGCCATCAGACTGTTTGAGAAGTTTGGCATATTCACCAGGGTGGAGCTGGAATCCCGGGAAGAGATTCTGTACGAGACCTATGCCAAGACCATCAATATCGAAGCGCTGACCATGATCAACATGGCAAACAAAAAATATATTCCAGCGGCAGTGGGGTATACCAGGACCCTGGCAGACACGGTAATCGCCGTGCGGGAGGCCGGTGCGGACGCCTTCGTCCAGTCGGAACTGCTGGGTGAGGTGAACGGGCTGCTTTCGGCAGCCAGAAAGGCGCTGAAGGAACTGGAACGGGCCACCGCCCAGGCCGGGGCCATGCAGGACGCCAAAAGCCAGGCATTTTTCTACAAGGATACAGTGAAAGAGGCCATGGATGCCCTGCGCGCCCCCATAGATGAACTGGAGATGTTGGTAGACAAAAAAGTCTGGCCTGTGCCTTCTTATGGGGAACTGATTTTCGAAGTATAAAAGCGGTTTATGGGGAAAAAGCCTCTTCCCAGGTTAGTCTTTCAGAAGGAGGATCCGCAAAATTACAAGGTGTTTCAAAGAGGAATCTGCTGCTGCGGGAAGGCAAATGGCCTTAAAGAGGAGAATGCAGGAAAAAAAAGAGAAAATTTTTGCATTTTCCTCTTGCAAAATGGAAATACTTCGTGTATAATTCATCAAGTAGTCAAGAAATAGCGCTATCGCCAAACGGTAAGGCAACGGACTCTGACTCCGTCATTTCAAGGTTCGAATCCTTGTAGCGCTGCGATAAGAGAATGCCTGACAGCGGAAGTTGTCAGGCATTTTTCGTTACAATTTTTATAAAACAGCCATCCTCCCGAAATTCTTCTCTTGACATATGGACTACAAAGTGTTATCTTAAAATTAGCCTACACAATGTAGTCAAAGGAAAGGAGGTATTATGGTACAGCAGGTTTCAGACGCAGAGTTGGAGTTGATGAAGATCGTATGGGCCAACGGGGGAACGGTGCTTTATGCACAGATCATGGAGGAACTGGCAAAGACAGACCACACATGGCAGAAAAATACAGTTATCACATTGCTGTCCCGGCTGGTAGATAAGGGATTGTTAAAAACCAGCAAAATCGGGCGGCGTAATGAGTATGCCGCCATTGTATCCGAGTCCGACTATCAGGCGGCGCAGACGCAAAATCTTATTGGCAAACTGTATGACGGGGATGTGAAAGGACTGGTGACAACTCTGATACAGAGGGAAATGATTACTTCCCAGGACTATGAGGAACTGAAAAGATTCTGGAACAGAGAGGAGGGCAGGTAGATGAGCCGGTTTTTTTGGATCCTTCTTTCCATGTCGTTCTCAGGTTCCCTACTGATTCTGACTCTGATTTTATTTAGGCCCTGGTTACAAAACAGGATCAGCAGGCAATGGCAGTACTATGCCTGGCTGGTGGTCATCGCGCGCCTGCTGCTGCCGGTGACGCCTGCCATAAGTCTGGCCGGAAACCTGTTCCAGTGGGCAGGGCAGGGGGTGGCGCAGTCCCTTCCCTATGGCGGAGAAGAAGGCGGGTCCTCCCTTATATGGCGGCAGGGGAATGCCTGGACGGGGCAGTTTACGGTGTCCAATATGCCTGGAAACACCAAACCCGGAGAGGACGAACTTCTGCAGGGAGGCGATGTCTCCGACAGCGCGGGACTTCTGCAGGGAGGCGATGCCTCCGACAGCGCGGGACTTCTGCAGGGAGGCGATGTCTCCGACAGCGCGGGACTTCTGCAGGGAGGCGATGTCTCCGACAGCGCGGGACTTCTGCAGGGAGGCGATGCCTCCGACAGCGCGGGACTTCTGCAGGGAGGCGATGCCTCCGACAGCGCGGGACTTCTGCAGGATGGCAATGTCCCTGGCGCTGGTCTCCTCCCGGGGGCGGCCATTGAACTTCTTTGGATGCCTTGGCTGGCCGGAGCCCTGGTCCTGTTGGTACGGAAAATCATTGCATACCAAAGTTTTGTAAAGTATATAAAGGCAGGGTGCGAGGCGGTGGCGAAGCCCATCCTCCTGGATCTGCTGGCTCTGGAGGGGGAGCGGGCGGGAGTGAGACGTCCGATAGAGTTGTATGGCAACAGCCAGGCATCTTCCCCTATGCTTTTAGGTTACTTTCGTCCCTGCATCATACTCCCGGATCCGGAATTGCCCGGGGAAGATTTCCTCTGCACCGTGAGGCATGAACTGTGTCATTACAGGAGGAGAGATCTGCTCTACAAATGGCTGGTGCAGATTACGGTGTGCCTGCACTGGTTCAATCCCCTGGTCCATATGATGGGGCGGGAAATCAACCGGGCCTGTGAACTTTCCTGCGATGAGGCTGTGGTATGGTCATTGGACGAAAAAGGCCGCCGGGCCTATGGAGATACGCTTCTGCGGGCTGTGGCACCGAAGAAAAACAGTAGAGAATGCGCTGCCACGGTAATGTTGGGGGAAAGCGCCTCATTATTGAAAGAAAGGTTGGATGCGATTATGAAATTTAGAAAAATGTCCCGGGGCAGCCGCTGTGCCATGCTGCTGCTCACGGCAGCGTTGGGATTGGGCTTTACCGCCACGGGAGCATACGCAGCAGGGGAAACCGGTTCCAGTAAGGGAGTAAACGAAAAACATGCAGAGGCATTATCCGAGAATATGCCGCCGGTTATCGGGGAGAACGACGGAGAAGAGGCGGAGATAGAGACCATTACCATCAAAGGTGTCACATACTGTCTGATTTTCAATGAGGAACAGTTGCGAGCGATTGGCACTGAGGCGTATGGCATGGATTTGAATTATCTGCAGCAGGATCATATCCAACTCTCGGAGGAGGAATGGATTCCCATAGGGACACAGGACCATCCTTTTACGGGCAGTTATAATGGAAATGGCTTTGAGATTTTCGGGTTGACTGACTATCTGTTTGGGGCTGCGGAGGATGCGCATCTTTACAATATCACTCTGCGGGACTATGAGATTCCAGGCCTGGAGGAAAAGGCCCTGGAATGGCCCCAGAGCCCCATTCTGGCCCTGGAGACGGGAGCTGTTCGCTGCTACGATAATTTTGCGTATCCCAGGGAGAATTCTGAACAGAACGGGGAGCCGGGCGTCAGCGGGCCTGTGGATTTGGCGGAAAGCAGTTATGCGCAGGGGGATGTATCGCAATTTTGCAAAGCATATACCCTGTTGGACAGGAAAACGCAGGAAGCCTGGCTGGAAAGGCTGTTTGAGGATAGAAAAATTGCCTTTTTCTCTGCATGCCTATGGGAATTGGAGGAGGATTGTCCCATGGCTTTGGCTCTGGCGGAGGAAATTTATCAGGCAAATGAAGTCGCGTTTTTCTCAGCGCTGGCGGACTGGGGGTTGAGTCAGCAGACTCTTGAAAGCTGGCTGGATCAGGCGACGGAGGATAAGAAAACCAATTTTCAGATGGTACTTCTGGAGGCTCTGGACAGGGACTGGGAAGTGGAAGCTCTGGAGGCGGAACTGGAACAGCAGCGCCTTGCGGGGTATGAGGCTGTTGGCATTGTGGGATCCGGCTATGTATATGAGTATCTGGGTCAGTCTGTCAATATTCTTTTGGATCATCAGGCAGGCAGCCAAGTTTATTTTCTGAATATGAATCCGGACGGCACGGTGAATATCAAAATCACCCGCGGTGCTGACGGTCAGATTGAAAGTGTGGACTATATGACAGAGGAAGAAGTAGACAGACTGTGCAACGGGTATGATGAATAAAGACGCGTTATTACATGAAAACGTAAGTGAAACAGAGAGATCCGGGAAATCTCTCTGTTTTGCGTTGCAAGCGGGGACAAAAGTGGTTACAATAAGCAATAAGGGAAAGTAAATCGGCGGCAGATATATTCCGGGGAGGGGGTTCCGGCGGGGATCTGCGTTGGAGAAATGGAGAACAGGTATGTTTGCAGACAGATGGATGAAATGGATTGCGGCGGGCTGCTGCCTGGCTTTGCTGGCGGGATGTGGTACGGAGAGGGAGGAGGACGTGTTTTTCAGGGAAGAAAAACCTGTGGAGCAGACACTGCCTGGGGAAAACGACATGGAGGAACAGCCGGAGCCTTCTCCGTCGGAGGTGCTGCCGCCAGAACCTTCTTCATCGGAGGCGCTGCAGCCGGAACTTTCTTCGTTGGAGGCGCTGCAGCCGGAGCCTTCTTCATCGGAGGTGCTGCCGCCAGATCCTTCTTTATCGGAGGCGTATCAGCCAGAGCTTTCTTCGCCGGAGGTGCTCCAGCCTGAACCTGCCTCAACGGAGCCTCCCCAGTCGGAACTGTCCTTGAAAGAGCCTGCCACGCCCGAATTGCCTGTCCTGCCGCCCCTGCAGGCGCAGACGCCTCTGACCGGCGGCCATATCATTGCCATCGATGCCGGGCATCAGGCCAGGGGCAACAAAGAGAAGGAACCCCTGGGGCCCGGCAGCGAGGAGATGAAGGCCAAGGTTTCCTCCGGCACCCGGGGTGTGTCCACTGGTGTCTATGAGTATGAACTGAACCTGACCATAGCCCAGGCGCTTCAGGCAGAGCTGGAGGCCCGGGGCTATACGGTGGTGATGATCCGGGACAGCCATGATGTGGATATCAGCAACAAAGAAAGGGCGGAAACGGCCAACGCTTCCGGAGCTGAAGTGTTTCTGCGCATCCATGCCAACGGCTCTGAAAAGAGCAGCGTCCAGGGCACGCTGACCATCTGCAACACGGCCTCCAGCCCCTTTAACCCGGGGATTCATGACGAAAGCTATCGCCTGTCCCAGGAGGTGCTGTCCCATATGGTGGCGCTGATGGGTTCCAAAGACCGGGGGATCTGGGAGACGGATACCATGAGCGGCATCAACTGGTGCACCATCCCGGTGACCATTATAGAGATGGGATATATGAGCAATGCGGAGGAGGACGAAAGGATGCAGACCGCCGACTACCAAAGCCGTATCGTGCAGGGGATCGCAGACGGGGTGGATGCGTATTTCGCGGGGGCGGATGGTTCCCTTGATTGACAAGCCCGTCCGGTTGTGCGATAATCATTTTTATATGAACTGAAAACACTGGATTTCCGGAGACTGTTTGCTCCTGGGTCTTTCCGCCCGGTTGTCCGGCCGCCGGGAAGTGGATTCTGTGGACTGTATGCCGGCAGGAGATATACGGCGTGCTGGGACAGGAGGCGGGGCATGGAACATGGGACACAAAACAGAAATATACAATATGATTTGCTGAGAATTTTGGCAGCGTTCAGCGTAGTGATGCTTCACAGCGCGGCGCAGCGCTGGTATGATCTGCCCATCGACAGCCGGGAGTGGAAGATCGTCAACGCCTATGACGCCTGTTTTCGATTCGGCGTGCCCATATTTGTGATGATCAGCGGCGCCATTTTCCTGGACCCGGAGCGGGAACTGGATGTGAAGCATCTCTACAGGCACAATATGCTGCGTCTTGCGGTGGTCTATCTGCTCTGGGGTTCGGCATATGGTCTGATGGACTGCTATCATTATGGATTCGCCAATCTGACCTGGAAGGATATCCTGAAAGAGATGGAATCGGGGCGTTATCATCTTTGGTATCTGCCCATGTTAGTGGGGATCTATGCATTGCTTCCGGTGCTGCGGAGCTGGGTGCTGCAGGCCCGGAAGCAGAATCTGCAATATTTCCTGGCTTTGTTCGCAGTGTTGCAGGTGCTTCGCGCCACGGCTCTGGTCTTTGTGAAAAATGATCAGCTCCGGCACTTGCTGAGTCTTGGGGAGATTCCCATGGTATGCGGTTATCTGGGGTATTTTGTATTGGGTTACTATATTGTGCATATAGGGATTCCCCGGAAATATCATAAAATGTTTTATTTGGCGGCGTTTCCCTGCGCAGCGCTGAATATTCTGATCAGCACTCTTCAGACGGCCCGGGACGGCGTTCCCAACGGCGGTATTTATGACAGTTTCTGTCTTTTTACGTTTCTGATTGTGATAGCCTTGTTCCTGTTTTTCACAGAGGGGATCAAAAACCACAAATGGGGCAAAGGCGCCGCCGCCGCAATAACGGAAGTGTCCAGGGGGACGCTGGGGATCTATCTAATGCATATCGGGGTGATGGAACTATTGGAAGCCCGGAGAATCCACAGCGCCATGATGCCGGTGGCGGTGGGAGTGCCCCTGCTGGCCCTGCTGGTTTTCACACTGTGCTACGGGGTGTCGGCGCTGCTGCGGCGGATTCCCTGGGTGGGACGATATCTCTGTTGAGTGCTGCGGCAGCCGTAAAGCCGTGGCGGGAGACGGCGGAAGGTCATGGGGTAGAAGCCGGCGGTTCACTCTCTACTTGACGCGTGCGCGTGGATTCCCTGAGCGGGGGCTTTTGGGAAGCGGCCCGGGCCATGGAGAGACAGATGGGAGAACGCGCAGAAGCAGGAGGATGCGGGTATAATATGTATCTGTTTAAAAGTCAAATACGATATAGCGAGTGCGACAGCCAGGCCAGGCTGACCCTGGCGGCGCTGCTGAATTATTTTCAGGATTGCTCCACTTTTCAGTCGGAGGCGCTGGGTGTGGGCGGCAAATATCTGAAGGAGAACAACCTGGTGTGGGTGCTTTCTTCCTGGCAGATCGTGGTAAATCGCTTTCCGGGTCTGTGTGAGGAGGTGGAGACGGGGACTTTTCCTTATGGCTTCAAAGGTTGTTTTGGATACCGCAATTTCTTTATGCGGACTGCGGGCGGGGAGACACTGGCCCAGGCCAATTCCCTGTGGACCCTGCTGAACCTGGAGCAGCAGACCATGGCCCATCCCACGGAGCGGATGAAGGAAGTCTATGAAATCCAGGACAGGCTGCCCATGGAATACGCCCCCAGGAAGATCACGGTGCCGGAGGGGGGCGTGTATGAGGAGGCCATCGTGGTGAAAAAGCATCATCTGGATACCAACCACCATGTGAACAACGGCCAGTTTGTGGACATGGCCATGAACAGCCTGCCGGAAGATTTCGCCATCCGGCAGATGCGCGCGGAATACAGGATGCAGGCCCGCCTGGGGGATAAACTGATCCCCTATGTGGTCAGGACTCCGGAACTGTGTGTGGTGTCATTGCGCAGCCTGGAGGGGAACCCTTTTGCGGTGGTGGAATTTATTTCAAATGGGATGCCGGGATGAAAGACCGGCGGCATTCGGAGAGAGGAAGAGATGAGATTAGGAGAAAAACAAACCCTGTATGTGGTAAAAAGAGTGGAATTCGGAGTGTATCTTGCCGAACATCACAACGATACAGAGGAAAGGGTGCTGCTCCCGGCCAGGCAGGTGCCGCCGGATACGAACCTGGGAGACCGGCTGGAAGTCTTTTTATATAAGGATTCCAAGGATCGGATGATCGCCACCACCAACACCCCCAAGCTGGTGATGGGGCAGGTGGCCGAACTTACAGTGGCTCAGACTGGCAAGATCGGGGCCTTTCTGGACTGGGGCCTGGAGAAGGACTTACTGCTGCCCTTCCGTCAGCAGGTGAAGCGGGTAAAGGAGGGGGAAAAGGTTCTGGTTTCCCTCTATATCGACAAGAGCCAGCGCCTGTGCGCCACCATGAATGTGTACCACAATCTACGTTCCGACAGCCCTTATCATACGGATGATCAGGTGGTGGGACGGGCCTATGCCTCCAGTGATGAGTTTGGCGTATTTGTGGCCGTGGACAACCAATATTCCGCCCTGATTCCCAAAAGGGAACTTTACGGGCAGGTGGCGCTGGGAGAGGATCTGCGGGCCAGGGTGTCCAAGGTACAGCCGGACGGCAGGCTGGTGCTGAGTATCCGGGAGAAAGCCTATCTGCAGATCCACGAGGACGCGGAGCGGCTGTTGGAGATCATAGACAGTTATGATGGAGTACTGCCTTTCAACGACAAAGTATCCCCGGCCATCATCCTACGGGAGACAGGGATGAGCAAGAACGAGTTTAAACGGGCGGTAGGCAATTTACTTAAGGCAGGAAAAATACAGATTACAGAAAAGGTAATACGGAGAACATGAACACGAAAAAAGCCAATTGGATGTTTCTGGCGCTGGTGGTATCCCATGCGGGACTGAATCTGCTGGCGGTGCGCACATCGCTGATGGACGCGGTGGTGCAAAATATGGCGTTGAATATTATTGTGTCCGAGATTACGATATGGCTGCCGGCAGTGGTATTTCTGCTGGTGGGCAGGACCCGGCCGGCAGCTTACTGCCGATTAAAAAAGGTTCATATATCCACGGCGCTGATGACAGTGCTGTTCACACTGCTGTTGGAGCCTCTGATCACGGTGGTCAATGCCTTTTCCATGCTGTTTGTGGACAATACGGTGGCGGGTCTCAGTCCGCATATCCTGCAGATACCTCTGTGGGGGATGCTGCTGGGCATTGCGGTGTACGCCCCCTTTGCGGAGGAACTGGCGTTCCGGGGCGTGATATACCAGAGCTATCGGCAGCAGGGGAACCGGTGGAGGGCGTTGCTGCTCAGCAGCCTTCTCTTCGGCCTGATGCACATGAACCTGAATCAGGCGTGTTATGCGTTTGTAATCGGTATTGCTCTGGCCCTGCTGGTGGAGGCTACAGACAGTATGATCCCGGCCTTTATTGCTCATGCCTGCGTAAACGGGCTGTCCACGGTGCTGATGTATGCTCTGGATCATGTGGCCGCCGAGGACATATCGGAGATCATGGAGACGGCGGAGAGCGGTCTGAGCGGAGAATCCCTGCTGCTGGTGATCTGCCTGTATACAGTGATCGCCACCGTCTGCACCCCCCTGGCGGGATGCGTCCTGGCCTGGATCGCCGGACGTGAAGGGCGTAGGGAAGCCCTGAGGGAACTCTGGCGCAGCCGTAAAGAAAAGGGAGAAGGGCTGATGAGCGTCCCCCTGGTATTGGGAATCCTGGTATGCGTGACCGTGATCGTGCTGCAACTCCTTTGATTTGCCCCCTTGGCAAACAGGAATATTTGTGCTAATATAAAGCTATAAGCAGGTTGGTTATGAAACTTTTCACAGGAGGCAGGATTATGGATATTGCAGGATTGTCAATGAATATGGCGATGATGGATGTGCAGTCCCAGGTGGGGATCAAGATGCTGAGCAATGCCATCGACATGGGTGAAGAACTGGGAGCGGGTATGGTACAGATGGTGGACGCCGCCTCCATGGAGCGCAGTGTGAATCCGATGGTGGGAGGTAATGTGGATATCCGGCTGTAACGGATTGGTAATTTTTTCTGACTATAGGGGTGGTGAGGCATGGAAATAGGGCCTGCCACCTTTTTTGTGACTAATTGTCCATTAATTTTTCACAAAAACCTATTGCTTTTTCTGCGTTTTTTTTGTACATTTGTATTAAATAGGATTTTCGGCATTTTTACTAATGCTTATTTGTACGGAACAGAAAGTACCTCACACAGGAAAAGGAGTAGGGAATATGATATCAAATCAGATTTTGCAGAGCACCATAGACGGACTGAAGGGGATTGCCAGGGTGGATATCTGCGTTATGGATGTGGACGGCAAGCCGGTGGCGTACACCGCCGACATGTCGGGCAACGGCAGGGCGGTGGTGGAATTCGCCAAGTCCCCGGCGGATTCCCAGGAGATTCAGGGATATCAGTTTTTCAAAGTGTATGACGAACAGCAGCTGGAATACGTGCTGGTCATTGCGGGAGGCGGCGAAGATGTGTACACCATAGGCAAGATGAGCGCCTTCCAGGTGCAGAACCTGCTGGTGGCCTACAAGGAACGGTTTGACAAGGACAATTTTATCAAGAACCTGCTTCTGGACAATCTGCTGCTGGTGGATATCTACAGCCGGGCCAAGAAGCTGCATATCCAGATGGATGTGAGCCGGGTGGTGATGATTGTGGAGTCCGAGAATGGCAAGGACAACAACGCCCTGGAGCTGGCCAGGTCATATTTTGGCAGTAACAGCAAGGATTTTATCACCGCTGTGGACGAGAACAATGTGATCGTGGTCAAGGATCTGTCGGAATCCGACAATGGCAGGGAGATTGACCGGGCAGCCCGGGGGCTTTGCACCGCCCTGCAGAAAGAGGGTCTCCGGGAGGTACATATCGCGTATGGCACGGTGGTCAGGGAGATCAAGGAGGTCAGCCGCTCCTATAAGGAGGCGAAGATGGCCCTGGATGTGGGCAGGATTTTCTTTGATGAGAGAGACGTGATCGCCTACAGCGCGCTGGGCATCGGACGACTGATCTACCAACTGCCCATCCCTCTGTGCAAGATGTTTATCAAGGAGATATTCGGGGGCAAAAGCCCGGATGAATTTGACGAGGAGACCCTGACAACCATTTATAAGTTTTTTGAGAACAGCCTGAATGTATCCGAGACCTCCCGTCAGCTTTTCATTCATCGCAATACCCTGGTATACCGCCTGGACAAGCTGCAGAAAAGCACCGGCCTGGATCTGCGGGTATTTGAGGACGCCATCACTTTTAAGATTGCTCTGATGGTGGTAAAATATATGAAGTATATGGAGAACTTTGAGTTTTAGGGGGAACAGATGAGGAGAAAAGAAGCAATCAGGAAACAGCAGGCCAAGTTCATCGAGGAAAACGGGGTGATCTGTCTGGATCAAGTAAGCAAGTCCTATTCCACCGGCTCACCGGCGCTGAACGGGATTTCTCTGAAGATACACAAAGGCGAGTTCGTATTCATCGTGGGGGACAGCGGTTCCGGCAAGTCCACGCTGATCAAGCTGCTGCTGAGGGAACTGGTGGCTTCCTCCGGCCAGGTCAGCGTGATGGGCAGGGATATGGCAAAGCTGCGCAGACGGGAAATTCCCAGGCTGCGCCGCAATCTGGGCGTGGTGTTCCAGGATTTCCGGCTGCTCAATGACAGGAACGTCTATGAGAACGTGGCTTTTGCCCAGCGTATTATAGAGGTTCCGGGCCGGGAGATCCGTCGGAATGTGCCCGCCATCCTGGCCACCGTGGGGCTGGCCGGCAAGTATAAGGCCAAGACCACGCAGCTCTCCGGAGGCGAACAGCAGAGAGTGGCCCTGGCCAGGGCGCTGATCAACAGTCCTTCCATTCTGCTGGCGGACGAGCCCACCGGCAATCTGGATCCCAAGAACTCCTGGGAAATCATGAAGCTGCTGGAGGAGATCAACGAGTCCGGTACCACCGTGGTGGTAGTCACCCATAACCGTGAGATCGTCAACGCCATGCAGAAGCGCGTGGTTACCATGAAGAAAGGCGTGATCATCAGCGATGAAGAGGAAGGGGCATATATAGACGATGAAGATTAGCACATTCTTTTATACCATACAGCAGGGATTCCGCAACCTGTTCCGCAACAAATGGTATTCGCTGGCGTCCATCGCCACCATTGCGGCATGTCTCTTCCTGTTTGGGGTTTTCTACGCGATTGTGGCGAACTTTCAGCACATGGTCCGGGGCGCGGAGGAGAATATCTGTGTCACCGTCTTTTTCGAGGAAGATATCACGGACACACGGATTGAGGAGATCGGCACCATGATCCGGGGCCGCACGGAGGTGTCGGAGGTGGTCTATATATCTGCGGAGGATGCGTGGGCGGACTATCAGAAGATCTACTTCGGGGACAGAGTGGATGAGTTTATCGCCGGCTATCCCAAGAATCCTCTGGCCACCTGCATGAATTATGTTGTGTATCTGAGCGATGTGTCCATGCAGGACGCATTGGTGACTTACCTGTACTCCATTGAAGGGGTGCGTCTGGTGAATTATTCTGCCCTTACGGCCAGCACCCTGAGTGGTGTGAACCTTTTGATCGGATATGTGTCCCTGGGCATTATCGTGGTGCTGCTGGCGGTGTCCGTGTTCCTGATCAGCAACACCGTGACCATCGGCATCTCGGTGCGCAAGGAAGAGATCAACATTATGAAATATATTGGCGCGACGGACTTTTTTGTGCGTGCCCCCTTTGTGCTGGAGGGTATGCTGATCGGCCTGATCGGGGCGGCCATCCCCCTGTGGGCAGTGCACTATACCTATGACAGTGTGCTGGCCTACGCGATGGAAAAATTCTCCATGCTGAGTCATCTGCTGATATTTCTGCCTGCTGAGACAATTTTTGGCGTGCTGACGCCGGTCTGTCTGGGCGTGGGTGTGGGCATCGGCTTTGTGGGCAGTATTTCCACGGTGAGAAAGCACCTGCATGTGTAGGAACCTGAGAGATAAGGGTGATGGCGGGGAGGCAGGCTGTACCGCGCAAGGGGATTGATATGAGAAAATGGAAGATAACGGGGGGCCTGGTACTGGCGGCGCTGCTGTGCACTGCGGGAGTGGACCGGGTATCCGCCACCAATCTGTCCAATATTACATCGGAATCCATTCAGGAGATGGAGAACCAGATTGACAATGCGCAGAATGAGCGGGATCAACTGAAAAACGGTCTTTCCGACATCAGGAAACTGGTGCAGCAGTTGGAGCAGGAGAAGAAGGACCTGAAGAATTATGTGGTAAAGCTGGATGAGAGCATGGCTCAGATCGAACAGAAGATTGTGGATCTGAAGATACAGATTGCCAACAAGGAAGCGGATATCGTGGAAGCTCAGAAACAGCTTGAGAACGCGCAGAAAGTGGAAGCGGGGCAGTATGAAGCAATGTCCAGCCGCATAAAATTCAGTTATGAGCGAGGCGAGAACTATTTCCTGGATATGATTATGGGGGCTACCAGTTTTGCGGACTTCCTGAATCGCAGCTATTATATGGAGCAGGTGGCTGAGTACGACAACCAGATGCTGCTGTCTTTCATTCAGACCAGGGAGTATGTGGAATTGTGCAAGGCCCGGCTGGAGGAAGATAAGGCGTTTCTGGATGAAGCCAAGGCAGGGGTGGAGACCGAGCAGGCGGCTCTGGAAGAATTGATGAAACAGAAGGAGCAGGAACTGAACGCCTACGAAAAGCGGATCACCACGGGGGAGCAGTCCATCGAGGAGTACGAGGCGGACATTAAGGCCCAGAATGAGTTGATTGCCGCTCTGGAAAAGGCGGTGGAGGACGAGAAGAAGCGGATCCTGGCCAGCAGCGGCAAGGTGCTGACCTACGATGGAGGAACGTTCAAATTCCCGTTGGCTTCCTACACCAGAGTGTCTGACGACTACGGCATGCGTATGCATCCCACTCTGTTTGTGCAGCAATTCCACAATGGCGTGGACTTTGCGTCTCCCAAGGGGACAGCCATTTACGCAGCCTATGACGGGATCGTGGTGGCGGCGGATTACAGTTCCACCATGGGGAATTATGTGATGATCGACCATGGGGGCGGGCTGTACACCATCTATATGCATGCTTCCAAACTGTATGTGAAGAAGGACGATGTGGTGGTCAGAGGCAACACCATAGCAGCGGTGGGCTCCACTGGGCGCTCAACTGGAAATCATCTCCATTTCAGCGTGCGTCTGAATGGGGAATATGTGTCTCCCTGGAATTACATCTCACCTTAAGTATATTTTTACTAAAATTTGGAAGATTGAAATCGTGACTGGTGTGCTGTGTGTGGATGGCATATGCCTGGCATGCACTGGATTTGGCGTGATCCGATGAAAAATCAGGTAAGAGGGCTCAAATATACAGTTGTCAGTATATGGGGCAATGGCGCAAGCCGGTATTTCGGATGTGCGGGAAAGAGGGAAAAATGGAAGAATTTGATCATCAGAAAAAGCAAGGGGACGTTCAGATAGGGCAATTCAAGGTCGGACTGGCGGTGGGTATTTTTATCACGCTGTTTGTGGTGTGCGTGGCGTATCTGGGTGTACAGATTCAGCAGACGGTAGAGAATGCGGGCCAGGAGAGCCAGCAGGTCAACGCAGGCGGTCAGGAGGGCAGTCTGGGCGAGACGGCGGCGGATAAGATTGACAAACTGGTGTATATGATTGAGCATTATTACTACCAGGACAATGTGAACCGCGAGGATCTGGAGGAGGGCATCTACCAGGGACTGATGCAAGCGGTGGGAGATCCCTACACCAACTATTTTACCGCAGATGAATTTGATGCCTTCATGGAGCAGGCCACCGGCGCTTACTACGGAATCGGCGCATATGTAGCCCAGGATCTGGATCGCAACTACCCCAAGGTCAACAGTCCCATGCCGGGCTCTCCGGCGGAGGAGGCGGGTATGCGTGCCGACGATATCATCTATGAGGTGGACGGAGTTTCCACCTATGGCATGGACCTGGATAAAGTGGTGAGCCTGATCAAAGGGGAAGAGGGTACCACCGTGAAAATCACTCTCTATCGGAAGGGGGAATATCTGGATGTGGAGGTGCAGCGCAGACAGGTGGAGATTCCCACTGTGGAGCAGGAGATGCTGGAAGACGACATGGCTTATATCCGGATCAACGAGTTTGACGAAGTGACGCCGGGACAATTCAAGACGGCTCTGGAGGCCTCCCGGGACAGCGGCATGAAGGGTCTGGTGCTGGATCTGCGGGGCAATCCAGGAGGAAGCGTCAATGCAGTGGTGGATATTGCCAGGATGCTTCTGCCCGAGGGCCTGGTGGTCTATACCGAGGATAAGTACGGCAAGCGGGAGGAATACACCTGTGACGGCAGCAACGAGTTTAAACTTCCGTTGGTGGTGCTGGTGGACGGCAACAGCGCCAGCGCCTCGGAACTTCTCTCCGGCGCCATACAGGACTACGGCAAAGGCATCCTGGTTGGAACCACCACCTTTGGCAAGGGCATTGTGCAGCAGATGCTGACCCTGCGGGACGGTTCCGCCATCAAGATCACCATCAGCAGCTATTTTACGCCAAAGGGCCGCAACATTCACAAAATTGGCATCGAGCCGGACGTGGCCTGTCCCTTTGACAGCGAAGCATACTATACCAGCGGTTTTGACAACCAGTTGGAGAAGGCCAGGGAAGTGCTGAGGGAAATGATGGAATAAATATTGAAACTCCCTTTACGGAATTGTGTACCTGATATAATTAAGTGAGACTGGTGCTGGCAAATCAAGGGTTTAAGAGGTGATGGGATGAAAAAAGGATGTATTATTTTTTTGAATGGAGTGACGAGCGCAGGGAAAACATCAATAGTGGAAGCACTTCAGGAACGTGATGACATATTTTTTTATGTTGTTGCCAATGATTTGTTTCAAGAGATGGTCGGAGAAAGATATTTGCGAGAAAATTACTGGAAATATCTTAGTGAGGTAATCATTATGATGTACCACACTGCGAAACTCTATTCAGATATGGGTAAAAATGTTCTCATTGACGGAATTTTGGTTGAAAGAGATGAAATAGCACCTCATTATCATCGACTTATAGAAATAATGAAAGATAATCCGCTTGATATCGTTGAAGTATATTGTCCTTTGGACATATGTAGACAAAGAAATTTGATTCGTGGGGATAGATATGAAAATATGTCGGATGAACAACATGAACTGATGGCAAAAAATATCGAGTATACAATGAGGGTAGATACAAGTTTGTACAGTGCAGCTGAATGTGCAGATATGATTGTGAAGGAATTATTTTAAAGAATAAACCCTGACTCTGTGTCTGCAAAATAGCAGATAGGAAAACTTGTCCTAAAAGGGAATAATGAAATAAAGGAATCCCGCCCGCTACTGAACCAGATTTCTTATACTGCCATATCTGCGGCGGCTATGCTCATCTCGCATAGCCGCCGTTTTTTTGTTCCCGGGCGTCAGCGACTGGGAAAGTAAGGACGATTTTTCTGCAGAGGATAAGCGTTGATCCGCTTTTGACTGCCCGGAGGCAAGGCAAATTATATAGAACGAATGTTCTAAATACATCTGTACAAACCTGGCATGATGTGATAGAATGTATTAAATGTCGAATCACAAATTTTTGCGGACAAAATGTGTGCCGCAGTAGAATTTGTGGAAAACTATGTAAGTACATTTTCACAGCGGAAACTTTGTCAGGAGAGAATCTTATATGGATCAGTTCAAATTGGTATCTCAATATCAACCCACCGGCGATCAGCCCCAGGCCATAAAGGCCCTGGTTGAAGGATTCCGGCAGGGCAATCAGTGCGAGACTCTGCTGGGGGTCACCGGCTCAGGCAAGACTTTTACCATGGCCAACGTGATTGCGGCGCTGAACAAGCCTACCCTGATCATTGCCCATAATAAAACCCTGGCGGGACAGCTCTACGGCGAGTTCAAAGAATTTTTCCCGGAGAACGCAGTGGAATACTTTGTCTCCTACTAGGCGAAGGCACTTTTGAACACTGTATTTAGTATTGTTTAGTATTGGTTATACCATATATTGTGGATTGCATGGACTGCATGGACGGAAAAAACAGGGTGGAATCATAGGAATTGTGAACAAAATTCGTCGTGGAAAGTATTTTTAAAAAGAAATAGAGGCTAACTTATAATCTACAGGACATTGGAAAATTGTCTTGTAGATTTTTTTTACAGAAAAAAATCAATAAGAGAATTTCAATTTTAACATCAGAAAAATTTTAAGAAATGAGGAGAAAATCATGTCAGAATATCAGTTAGAAATGGAACAGGTTGTGGATTATCCACGCTGCCGGATTTACCGGCAGTTTATCCAGAATTTAATGGCGGACCGGAGCATTCGTACAAATGGATGCTCCGGTCTTTTTTATTACACAGTACTTTGTAACTATGCAAACTTCCGTACCTCTTATCTTCGTATAGACGGTATTGGTTATACAGTATATCCCGGTGAGTGGATCTGCACCATAAAGGAACTGTCTGCATGGTTCCGTACCCGTTTCCAGCGCCAGGCGGTCTCCATCCTGGACGAGCTCCAGAAACGCCACCTGATTTCCTATCTCTTTCTTGACCGTGGAAAGGTGGTCAAATATAAGATCCGTGACTGGAAAAAGCATAATACGGTACTGGATTACAACTGTCCCTGTCAGAAAGATACGGGATTTTTCTTTATGCCGGTTGTCATTGCAACCGAACTGGTCAGCAGCAATCGCTGTTCAGAAATGGATATTGTTCTGGATTTGTGGATGTCTGCTGTCTACAATGACAGCCAGGTGCAGGGCTCAGAAATCGGTCCGGTTGCCTATTTCCGTAACGGCACTGGTTCTCCATTGGTGGCTTACAGTGAGATGGCTGCCCGGTGGGGAATCTCCAAAGCCACGACAGGGCGCGTGTTGAAAAAACTTGCTGACATGGATTATATTTCTCTCATGTCATTTCCGGGAAAGACAGGCAGCGTGATCTATCTGCACAGCTATCTTTCTACCATGTTCCAGATATCCGATGTCCTTGTGGATAAAGAGGAGGTTGCAATGATACTGAAAATCAATATTGCATTGGCGGATGAAAAGGAGGCACAGGCGGATTGTGCTGTTACTAGGCATGAAGTATGCGTCTCAGAAGAATTATCCTGCGTTTCAAAACGGGATATGGATGCTGTCATTAGAAAAATGGTGCAAGTCCTTGATGCACAGGGAATTTCTTGCTTCTGGTGCCCGAAATCCATATATAAGTTATATCCTTTATCAGACGCCTGCAGGGAAGAGTATATATGTCACAAACCAAAGTCTGCTACATGTTTTGGAATGACTGTATGCTGCGGAGAGGATAAACCGGTTTACACCTTTGAACTGGTTCTCACACCTGCTGAAAAGGATAGGGAAGGAGGAGAAAGAGCATGAAAAAGAATCAGGAAGAAATGAATATTGCTGACAACCCGCTGTACCATGATACCTGGAAACTGCTGAAAAAATACAGGGATGTGGTGTGGAGCCTGGAGTTGTCCGTCCAGCAGGTGCGGAGCCGATTCGAGATCGAATACGGCAGTTCCATTGAGGATTTTCTGGAGTCAGTTTATGTTGCCGGAATCGACCTGTCAGACCGCAGTATCGAACACCACGCCAAATGCATTGAGCGGAGCCACCGGATGCTGAAGCTTCTGGACACTTCTATCGACCTGCTTCGTACCAAACACAAAAATGGGGAGAGCTATTACTGGCTGTTGTATTACTCTTTCCTTTCTCCACAGCAGCTACGGAATGTGGAAGAAATCATAGAGAAACTGCGTCCTCATATCCGGGACATCAGCTTCCGCACTTATTACCGCAGGAGACGGGAAGCAATTGATGCGCTCAGTTCCATCCTGTGGGGTTACACCTCTAAGGACAGTATTGATATCCTGGAGCGGTTCTTTCCTAACGATAAAGACGCCGGAGAGTAATAACAGGCAGGTATATGAGATATACAGGCTTATATACAAAGCTTCCCACTCCTTTGCCCCTCATGTATATTTTTTAAAGAATCATACATATTATATTTTGACATATCTATTGACCTTTTTGGTATAAATATAGTAGTATGGAAGTGGAAGGAGTGGATGCCTGTATGCTGAAAGAATATCTGGAAAAAAACTACGGTTACAATGAACCGATTTTCATTAACGAAATCCGGTTGGACGGAATCAATGACAATGCCCTGCGCCAGTATTTTAAACGGATGCTTAAATCCGGTGATCTTGCCCGGTTTGATACGGGGATTTATTATCTCCCTAAAGCGTCACGTCTGCTGAAAAAAAGTTATTTAGACCCTATGAAAGTCATTATACGCAAATATATCCAAAGTACAACAGAAGTCTATGGCTATTTCTCCGGAGCTACATTTGCCAACCAGATTGGTCTGACAACCCAGATGCCAGCAGTACTGGAAATCATAACTTCTAAAGAGGCAACAAAGGGGCGCAATGTTTCCATTGGTTCCCAGAACGTTCGGCTGAAACGTCCGGCGACTATTATAACATCTGAAAATGTGGGGCTACTCCAGTTCCTTGATGCCGTTTCCCAGGCGGAAAAATATTCGGAGCTTTCAGATGCAGAAACAGGAGCGCTTTTAAAAAGCTATGCAAAACAGAAAAATTACAGCAAGGATCTTCTTTCCGGCGTACTGTCCGGCATTACAGGGCCTACCGCAAAAAAACTGATTGAATGGGGTATTATTTATGAATTTACATCATGACGGGGAAGCATTCAGCGAACTGATTGCTGCTGCCTCTAATGAACTGCACATACCGCCCGGAATCATTGAGAAGGATTATTATGTTACACTTGCTCTCCGGGAACTGGTTTTCAGGGTAAAGGGAATGGTCTTTAAGGGAGGAACCTCGCTCACAAAGTGCTATCAGGTTCTGGAACGCTTTTCGGAGGATATTGATATTTCCTATGCGGCATCGGAAGGCATTCCCGGTGAAAGCTGCAAGCGTCAGTTGAAAAAGGCGGTGGTTTCCTCCATAGAATCCCTGGGATTTTCTGTCGCAAACCTTGAGGAAACCCGCAGCCGGCGCAGCTATAATTGTTACAAAGCCAGCTACCCTAGCATTTATTCCCCTCTCTTGGAATTAAAGCCGGAACTGGTCATTGAGACCTATATTGCCCTTCTGCCGTTTCCAACAGTAAACCGGACTGCCGATAACTATATTTATCGTTTTCTGAAAATGGCAGGACGGGAAGAACTGGCAGAAGAATTTGACCTTATGCCTTTTGAAATCACAACCCAGGCGATTGAGCGGACTATGATTGATAAAGTCTTTGCCCTCTGCGACTATTATCTATCTGGCAATGTGGAACGGCATTCCAGACATCTATATGATATCTATAAGATTTTGGAATACACAGCGCCGGATGTTTCTTTGTCAGAGC
>JAAWKU010000011.1 GCA_022797535.1 Lachnospiraceae bacterium
ATTTTCTAGCCGTAGCCACCACTACGCCGTCGAAAATCCGCCTTGCAGATGAACAAATATCCTGCGTGATTTACCTACATATAAACGTGTCAGTACACTGGTGTGCTGACTCGATTATATGCAGGCAAACCTCCTTGCCTAAATTCCCATCGGACTGCGTTGTCGTCGGTCAACGATGCCGCCGCATCGAGTCAGCACACTAGTCCATAACCTCGATCAGCCTGTTCAGTCCCGACACGCACAGGATCCTGCGGATCTGGGGATCCGCATGGATGACGAACACCTTGCCTCCGAAGCAGGCGATCTTCTTGTACCTTCCCATGATAATGCCGATTCCCGAGGAATCCATGAACCGGGTTTCCTCAAAATCAAACACCACATTCTCCACCTCCTCCCGCAGTATATAGCTGTCCGCTTTCTCGCAGATGTAGGCGGATTTGTGATGATCCACCTCCTCCGGAAGCCTGACCATGAGGCAGTTGTCGATAATCTGAAAATCCTCCATTCCTCTTACCCTCCTGTTTATGTCCCGCATAACCCTGCGATGCCTGTCTTTCCGCCTTTTTTCGACATTTTCCGCATAAAAAGAGAACACATCTTTGTCGATATGTTCTCTTCCTTGGTAACTTATGCACATTTTTCAGAAGGTATTTTACTGGGCGGCCTGCTCCGCCTTTATCTCCTGGATGATCCGCCTTGCCGTGACGGCGCGGTCTCTCAGAGGTAACATCTCCACAAATTTCTCCAGGGCCGCCAGGGCCTCCTCGTTGCGGCCCACCTCCCGGTAAGAACGCCCCAGAGCGTAATAGGGATCCCCATTTTCCGGGTTATATGCCACTGCTTTTTCCAGAACGGGAATGGCCTCCTGATAGTTTCCGGCCAGGAAAGACGCGTTCCCGGTATTGTAGTAAGTCACACTCATATATGGACCAATGCTTTCAGTCAACAGCTGATACAGATTCCGGAATGGTTCGGACATCTCCTCCAGCGCCACATTGTCCCTGATCAGATCCAGCATATCCGCCGTCTGCTGGAAATACTGTCCTCTCTCCGCGCTGGCTTCCCCATACTGCATGGCGTTGATATACTGGCCTGCGGCAGTCAGAAGCTGATCCATGGACTGCAGCGTGCCGTCTGTACCCGCATAGCCATCCAACTCACCCTGCAGTTCCGCCATCTTCTGCTCCAGCCCTTTGATCTGGTTCTCCAGA
The DNA here is from genome assembly GCA_022797535.1 of Lachnospiraceae bacterium. Lineage (GTDB taxonomy): Bacteria > Bacillota > Clostridia > Lachnospirales > Lachnospiraceae > Acetatifactor. The sequence continues at coordinate 1,212 of JAAWKU010000011.1, forward strand.
TCCGTGATAATATTGTTCTTGGCATCGCTCTCATTGGATATCTCATTGATCTTCTGCTGAGACTCGTTAATAACATTGGTGCGCACCGAGGGCACCACCAGGAAATACATGGCAGCCGCGCCGATAAGCAGTCCCAGCGCTATATTGAGCAGCGTCCCCACACCGCTGCGCCTGGGTTCTTTCACGTTCACAGGCTGGATCAGGAGCTCGTTCTCCGTCTGGAAACGCACAGCCTCCTCCTTGCGGCGGCTGATTTTGCCCGCCTCATCCGGGGCCAGCATCCGATCTACTTCCCGCATATAAGTGAGAGTCTGGATATTGTTGCGGTCCATGTCCGCACACTTTGCCAGCTCCCGCTTCGCCTTGTCCCACTGCTCGCCGTCCATATACAGCAGAGCCAGCAGCTGATGAGCCCGAATGAATTTCGGGTTCAGGGACAGCACCTTGCGAAGCTGAATGATCGCCAGATCCTTGCTGTCCTGCCTGCAATATACCAGCGCCTGATTGTATTTTTTGATGGTCTGGTTGATGGCGTCCAGGCGGGATGCGCTGGCCTGAATCATATTGATATAGTCGTCCGCGATATTTTTTTCCGGGCGGGTATTTTTGCTGATAACCCATTCACTGAGCGCCGCCACGGTCTCTCCCATCTCAAAGTATACCAGGCCCAGCAGATTGCGGGCCTCTATGTTGTTTTTGTTGAATTTCAGGCTCTGCCGCAGGCTGGTGACGGCGCCTGTGAGATCCCGCAGACCCGCCCTGGACAGCCCCTCGTTGTAAAACAGGTTGGACAAAACCATAATCCTTTTATATAAAGCCACATCCGCGCCGCACGAAGTACAATAGTCATGCGCAGACAAGTGGCATCCACAGTTATAACAAAACATTCTGTACCTCCCGCTTATCTTGCGACATCACTGTTCTTCTGTCTCCTGAACTTCCTGAATCATCCGCACCAACAGATCCGCCATATCGGTCAGGTCCTGGTTGTATATGGATTCCTCCGCGTCCTCCACCTCCAGGCTGGGACGGAATTTCTTCAGTTCTTCCTCAAAATTAATCATCGTATTATACCTTTCTATATTAAGCTCCGCGCCTTGGGCGCAGATGCCGTCTCAAGCGCCGCGTCTTCCCTGTTGCAGCGCCGCTTTTACTTCACCCACCAGATACAGGGAGCCGGCGATATAGATCCGGCAGGCACCGCAGGACTCCCGCTCCCCCAACATGGCTTCCAGGGCTTCCGGCACAGTCCCATACCGGAACACCGGAACGGTGGAGAGCTCAGAATCAGCGCAATCCGCCAGCGCCTGTTCCAGACATTCCGGCGCGGCCCCTCTCCGATTCTCCATAGAGGCTATGCAAAGCCGGTCAAACAGACCGCTGTCCACTATCCGGCGCAGCATGGCGGGATAGTCCTTGTCCGCCGCCGCAGCAAAGAGCAGATGCCTGCTGCCCACATGACCGTCTGCCGCCACGGACTCCAGAAAAGCCCTGACGCCGTCTTCGTTGTGCGCGCCGTCCACAAAGACCTCCGGCAGCACTTCCTCCATACGCCCGGGCCAAAAACAGGCAGACACTCCTATCTCCATCCGTTCCGGGGTGAGTTCCAGGGGCGCTTCCTGACAGCCTGTTCCATCCGCCGGCCTGTCCCTCTCCCTCTCTGCCAGCACCTCCAGGGCACGCAGCGCCAGACTGCAGTTCTCCATCTGATATCCGGCAAAAGTAGGGAGCGTTAAGCTGATACTACCATAATAACGGGAAATATAAGAAAAAGCAATGTTTTTATTCCCGATTTTTGAGAATCTGTAGTCAATTCTCGACACGGGATATGCCTCTGCCGACAAAAACCGCGCCCGCTCCCGGATCACCTGTCCCACTTCCTCACAGGTTTCCGCATAGACCACGGGAATCCCTTCCCGGATGATCCCGGCCTTCTCCCCGGCTATGGCAGTCAGAGTGTGTCCCAGATATTCCACATGATCCAGACTGATATGAGTGATGACGGCCAACTCCTTGCGTACCACGGCATTGGTGGCGTCCAGCCTGCCGCCCAGCCCCGTCTCCAGGACGCAGTAGTCCGGCCCCGCCTGGGAAAACACCAGCATGGCCATGAAAAACAGGTACTCAAAAAAAGTGGGGTGATAGCCCCCTCCCGCTTCCAGAGTCCGCCAGTCCAATTCCTCATAGACCTGCAGAAATGCCTCCAGAAATGCCTCCCGGCTGATCATCTCCCCTCCGATCACAAAACGTTCCCGCACATCCACCAGATGGGGGGAGGTAAACACCGCCACCTTTTTTCCCGCCGCCTCCAGCACGCTGCGCAGATAGGCGCAGACCGAGCCTTTGCCATTGGTCCCCGCTACGTGAAGAATACGCAGACCTGCGTCCGGCTCCCCCAGGCGGCGCAGAAACTGCCGGGTGTCCTCCGGGGTGTTCTTGGTGGTAAACCTGGGAATATTCATAATGTATTCCACCGCCTGCTCATAGGTGGTGATCTGCTGTCTCTTCATAGACGCTTCTCCAAATAGAACGCTCTTCTATAGAGGTTTCTCCATTGGGATTCATTCACACGCCGGCTGCGTTACTTGAATAATCGGCAGCCCATACAGGGGGGAGCCCGTAGCTGCGCCGCGAACTCCCCGATTGTACTGCTCTACGCTCTATCCCAACTGCTCTACACTCTACCCCAACTGCTCTACACTCTACCCCAACTGCTCCAGGCGCAGTTTCACCTGCTCCATCATCTGGGTATACTTTGCCAGCTTCTCCTTCTCCTCCTGAATCTTGGCCTCCGGAGCTTTGGAGAGGAACCTTTCATTGTTCAACATACCGTTCACCCGGGCCAGTTCCCCCTGCAGACGCTTCTCTTCTTTTTTCAGACGCTCCACCTCCTGGGCTATATCCACCAGTTCTGAAAAAGGCATATACAGGGTAGCGCCGGGAATCACCACGGACACCGCGTCCTCCGGGATGCCGGCCTTATCCTTCTGCATGGTCACTTCGCTGGCGTAGGCCAGGGAGGCGAAAAACAGTCTGCCTTCGGTGAAGATATCCAGGATATTCTGACTTTCGCTGACCACGAACACGCCGGCCTTACGGCTGGGTGGCACATTCATGTCACTGCGCACGCCCCGGATGCCCCGCACGGCCTCCTTGATGGTCTCAATAGCCTTCTCCTGGGCCTCAAAGCAGCGCTCCCGGCTGTATACCGGCCAGCTGCTGATCATGATGGATTCCTCCTCTTCGCCCCCGCTCTGGGAATCATAACTCTGGAGACTGCAATATATCTCCTCCGTAATAAAGGGCATATAGGGATGCAGAAGTTTCAAGGCGTCCACCAGTACGGTCCGCAGTGTCCACAGCGCCGCGTTCTGGCTGGCGGCATCGTCCGTATCATACAGCCTGGGTTTCACCATCTCAATATACCAGTCGCAGAACTCATCCCAGATGAAGTCATAAACCTTCTGCACAGCGATCCCCAGTTCAAAGTTCTCCATATTGTCGGTCACTTCTCTGATCAGGGTGTTCTGCTTTGACAGAATCCATTGATCCACGGGCTCCAGATCCGCCGCCCCGGGCTGCGTCACCTCCTTGCCTTCCATGTTCATCATGATAAAGCGGGAAGCATTCCACACCTTGTTGGCGAAATTGCGGCTGTTCTCCACTCTTTCATAGTAGAAACGCATGTCGTTGCCGGGGGCGTTGCCCGTGATCAGCGTCAGGCGCAGGGCATCCGCGCCGTACTGCTCGATGATTTCCAGAGGATCAATGCCGTTGCCCAGGGACTTGCTCATCTTGCGGCCCTGGCCGTCCCTCACAAGGCCGTGGAACAGCACGGTCTTAAAGGGCTTCTCTCCCATCTGCTCATAACCCGAGAAGATCATCCGGATTACCCAGAAAAAGATTATGTCGTAGCCTGTCACCAGCACATCCGTGGGGTAAAAATAGTTCAGATCTTCCGTCTGCTCCGGCCATCCCAGAGTCTCGAAGGGCCACAGGGCCGAGGAAAACCAGGTGTCCAGAGTATCCGCATCCTGGGTCAGATGCTCATGGCCGCACTTGGGACAGCGCTCCGGCCTCTCCCCGGCCACCGTCACCTCGCCGCACTTGTCGCAGTAGTAAGCCGGAATCCGATGCCCCCACCAAAGCTGGCGGCTGATGCACCAGTCCCGGATATTGTCGGTCCAGTTGTAGTAGGTTTTCTCCATGCGCTCGGGGATCAGTCGGATCTCGCCCTTTTTCACGGCTTCCACGGCGGGCTTGATCAGTTCCTCCATCTTCACAAACCACTGCTCTTTTACCAGGGGTTCGATGGTGGTCTTGCAGCGATCGTGGGTACCCACGTTGTGGGAATAATCCTCGATCTTCACCAGCAGGCCCAGCCGCTCCAGTTCTTCCACAATGGCTTTTCTGGCCTCATAGCGGTCCATCCCTGCATAGGTGCCCCCGTTTTCGTTGATAGTAGCGTCATCGTTCATCACATTGACGGTGGGCAGATCATGACGCTTGCCCACCTCAAAGTCGTTGGGGTCATGGGCCGGAGTGATCTTCACCACGCCGGTTCCAAACTCCCGGTCCACATAGTTGTCTGTGACAACAGGAATCACCCGGTTCACAATGGGCAGCAGCACGCTTTTTCCGATCAGATGCCTGTACCGCTCATCCTCGGGATGAATGGCCACCGCCGTATCGCCCAGCATGGTCTCGGGACGGGTGGTGGCAAAGGTGAGAAATTCCGTGTCGCTGGGAGTGCCGTCCTGGTTCATCACCGGGTACTTGATATGCCAGAGATGCCCCGCCTGTTCCTGATATATCACCTCCGCGTCGGAAATGGATGTGTTGCACACCGGGCACCAGTTGATAATCCGGGACCCCTTATAGATATAGCCTTTCTCATGCATCTTCACAAAAACTTCCGTAACGGCCCTGTTGCACCCTTCGTCCATGGTGAAGCGCTCCCTGTCCCAGTCGCAGGAAGAGCCCATCTTCTTGAGCTGGGAAACAATACGTCCGCCGTATTCCTTCTTCCATTCCCAGGCCCGCTCCAGAAATTTCTCCCGTCCCAGGTCATGCTTGTCGATGCCCTCCTCCTTCAGCTTCTCGATGATCTTCACTTCCGTGGCGATGGAAGCATGATCCGTGCCCGGCTGCCACAGGGCGTTATAGCCCTGCATCCGTTTGAAGCGGATCAGGATATCCTGCATGGTATTGTCCAGGGCATGACCCATGTGTAACTGTCCGGTGATATTGGGAGGGGGAATCACAATGGTAAACGGCGTCCGGCTGTGATCCACCTCCGCATGAAAATATTTCTTCTCCATCCACTTCTGATACAGTCTGTCCTCTATGCCCCTGGGGTCATAGGTCTTGGCCAACTCTTTTCCCATAAAGTTTCTCCTTTCTACTTTCGTTTGCCGTTTTTAATTCCGCATATTTCCTGCCGGAACAATAAGCCGGTGGCAGGGGCCTGCCACACAAAAAAAGCCCCTGCAGACCTCCCGGCCTGCAAAGGGCGCTGTCGCGCGTTACCACCTTTGTTCACAGGCGCCTCGCGGCGCCTGCCTCCGTGACTTCTTTCAAAGTCCTATCCGCTAACGGGGATAAACCGTGATTCCCTACTGTTTGTTCGGACCCAGGGGCATGTCTCCGTTCCCAGCCTGTAAAATAACCCTGGCATATGGAACAGTTCCGATCCCATGGGACAGCCCTGGCATGTGGAACAGTTCAGGCTCATGAAGCAGCCCAGGGCTCATGAAGCAACTCCTGGCTCGTGAAGCAGCCCGTTTTCTGCCAGCACGCCCTGGTGTCGAACGCCGTACTTTCAGGAACCGGCTCGGAAGCTACCTTCAGAATGCCTTCCTTCAGGCGGCCTTCCAGCATACAGCCGCCCTCTCTGGCAAGGGGTCATCCCTACTCCTCTTCGTCATCGCCTTTGTCTGCGTATTATCTTAAATCAGGGGAAAGGCTTTTGTCAAGGGGGTCTTATGATTTCTTACCATTTTTCCAGGAGCCGCCGCAGGCGAAAGAGGCAAATGCCAATATGAGCAGTACAAAGACTGTCAGCAGATCCCACACATCCAAAATCGGTTCCCCTATCATTTTCCGCAGCGCCCCGTTGACGATAAACAAAAAAGGAACAGCCAGCAGAAAATTGACTCCCAGCGCCGCCGGTATCCGGCTCTTTCCCATGCGACGGAACACCGCCGCCACAATCCACATAAACGCGATTGCAATCACCGCCATCACACTGCCAATGGAAAATACCTCCTCCGCTCCCAGGATGCGGCTCAGCAGAAACAGATAGGGAACCGTAAAAGCGCTCAGAGATATCAGGCTGATCAACATGCCCTTTCTCCCAAGTATAATGCCCGGAAAGGAAACAACCCATGCAAAAGCAATAGAGCCGGTGGGAATCAGGGACCACGTCAAACTGCCCGTAATGGCAAGATCGCAGATCATACATACCATGATCCCAATCAGAAGAGCTGCCGAGAAAACAGCGGCAATCAGCATATTTTTTGTTCTGCCGTTCTCATATTTTTTCTTTAGGGCAATCAGATTTTCCTCCGCCTTTTTCTCATAATTCTCCCTATTCTTTTCCAGGTTCATTTTCTCACCCTTCTCTCCGTTCATTTGCTCTCCCTCCCTGTTCATTTGTTTTCCCGCTCCATCCGTTTGTTCTCCCTCTCCATTCGTTTGTTCTCCCTCTCCGTTCATTTGCTCCCCCGCTCCGTTCATTTGCCCTCCTGCTCCATTCATTTGCTCCCCCGCTCCGTTCATTTGCCCTCCTGCTCCATTCATTTGCTCCCCCGCTCCGTTCATTTGCCCTCCTGCTCCATTCGTTTGTTCTCCCTCTCCGTTCATTCGCTCCCCCGCTCCATTTATTTTCTCTCCCCCCATATTCAATACCTCCCCGCTCAGTAGCTCGTTTACGGTTATTCCCAGGATATGGCAGAGTTCCAACATGACGGATGAGTCCGGCATGCTTTTCCCCCTCTCCCATTTAGACACGGCTCTGTCTGTAATGTTCAGTTTTTCCGCCAGCTGCGCCTGCGTCAGATTCTTCTCTTTCCGGCGCCTGGCAATAAATTTTCCGATATCTGTCTGATTCATCGTATCTTCTCCTTTCCCCCTGACGATATATCTGATCGCATGTTTTGTACACAGACCATTGGTTGAATTACTCGCACAAACCATTGGTTGAGTCAGAAGTTCTCCATGGCATTTTATCATATGGAAACGGATTTTTCCATGTTTCTGTTCTACGGTATTGTCCAGGCAGATGTTCCTCTTAATTTGCAGGCAAAAACTGGACTGGTAAAAAAGTTTCATTTTGGCACTTTTAGAATATCCACTTTTGTGTAAAATAGAGAGCAATCCATCTGATCAGGGAAAAAATGCCGCCCGTCGGCAGAATGTGAGGAAATAATCAATGAGAAAAGAACAAAACCGGAATATGTCCGAAACGAGGAAGAAAAGTTACCTGCTGCTGATCCTGGGAGCGGTACTGCTGGCCGCGGCCATCGCCTTCGCCATATATGCCCACGGCAGCAGCTATGCCGCCTCTCTGGAAACCGGGAGCGAACTGTCCGAAGTGAAGGCCTTGATCAAATCCGTGGAGGCCGGGGAAACCGCCGGTGATCTGGAAGCCCTGAAAACGCGACAGACAAAGCTCACCGACTTAAAGCTAAGCCAGGAAAGGCCTTACTCCTACAGTCTTACCCTCCTGTTTTTCGCCTTACTGCTGGTAGCAAAGGGACTGTATAACTCACTGATCGGCACGGTAAAAAGCCAGGAAAACATAAAACGTCTGGCCATGGCGGGTCTGATGGCGGCCCTCTGTTACATCGGCTTCGCCGTGTTCAAAATCGACATCCCTGTGGGCCCCGGAAAAACGGCGTTCCATTTCGGCAATGTGTTCTGTGTGCTGGCGGCTCTGCTGCTGGGCGGTTTCTGGGGCGGCCTGGCAGGCGCCATAGGCATGACCATCGGCGACCTGACCACCGCCTATGTGACCAGCGCCCCCAAGACCTTTCTGCTGAAGCTATGCATCGGCCTCATTGTAGGTTTGGTAGCACACGTTATTTTTCGTCTGAGTCGAACCCATTCCAGAAAATATATAACAGGCGTTACTGTACTTGCCTGTCTTTGCGGCATGGGCTTTAATATGGCAGCTGACCCGCTGGTGGGATATTTCTACAAGATGTACCTGTTGGGAATTCCTCAGGAATTGTCTGCCACCCTGGCAAAGATGGCCACCGTCACCACTGCCGTGAACGCGGTGGTAGCCGTCATCGCCGCCAGCATCTTTTATCTGGCTCTGCGTCCCGCTCTGAGAAAAGCCGGGCTGTTTATTCAGGTGACTCCGGAAAGGCCGGATATGGAGTGAGGGAGCGGCGCGCCGCCCCTGTCCGTTCAGAAGTATTTGCGTCGGCCAAAACCAATTCTTTTTGCCTGATCCGGGCAAGCAAAAATACGCCCTGAGACTGGATTGTACCCTGGTCTCCTGGGCGTACTTTTATATTTGCACATTTTTATTGGAAATCAACCTCCACATTGCCCATGGAACAGCTAATCTGCATATATTTGTCCGCGCCGTTGTCAATATCACGGTCCACTGCCGCCCCGCCAAAGACGTCCCCGTCCACCTTCATACTGCCTGCCACACAACTCAGCTGATAGTTAAAATCCTGTTTATTCCCGGTCAGGCTCATGTTCACATTCCCCATGTTGCAGCTGATCTCCGCACTCTCGTTGACAGCGCCGGTAAAGTCCATATTGCCTGCGCCGATGGATGCGGCCAGGGTCTGCACCGTCACGTCCTGAGTGCGCAATTCTCCCGCTCCCAAGGAAACATCCAGCGCGCCCAGCGTCACATTTGTCATCAGCAGCTGACCTGCGCCGACAGATGCCGTCATATCCTGCACCACCATATCTCCCAGCTTTAACTGCCCCGCCCCCAGAGACAGATCCAGTCGTTCCAGAGTACAGTCCTCCGGCAGGTACAGCGTAATCGAACTGTTTTTAATCTCCTCCATCAGATTGGCCGGGCGGACGGACTTGACATACAACACGCCTTCCTCCACATAAGCCTGCATCTTGCCCAGGCTGCTGCCTTCGATATAGATATTTCCGTCCTGGGAGTTTTTGACTTCCACCATGCTGCCGCCGATCTCCAGATTCAGTTCTTCAACGTTCCCCTGGTAGATCATCTGTTTTTCCACATCCCCTTTCCATATGGTATAGCTTTCATGGAACATGGAGACATCGTCAATATCATAGCCTGTGAACCCAATGTTGTAATCCTCCCAGTCAAAATCCACCCAGCCTCCGCCGATTTCCGTCAACAATTCATCCATTTCCTGTCTGCCGCCTGCCCGCCTGCCAATCATGTAAAACAAGCCTCCCACGACAATCAGCACCAAAGCCAGCACAAAACAGAACTTCATAAATTTTTTCATAATCTCCTTGCCTTTCTGTATTGAATCGCACATCTGCCCTTCCAGTTCCAGACATTTCCACACACCCGTTATGTGTCGCTGGTCTGACAAATGCAGTTTTTATTTTAAAATGAGTATTCTCCATTTACGCTCTCTTCTTTTTACGGGAAAACAATCGGCCTATCCCACGGAAAATAGCCGGAGTAGCCATGCCTGCCATGGCCACTGTCAAGAGCAGGAAAAATATTCCGATTCCCACTACCAATAATCCTCCTCCTATCAGCCCCAGGGCGGCCATGGGATGGAAGCCCAGTCCCACGATACCCACAACGGCAAGAAAGAAGCCTACGATAATGCATATCAGAGCTGTAATGCCAAATCCCAGGATCATGCAGAACCAGGCGGCCAGCAGGCCCAGTACGACCCCCACTGCTCCGGCGAGCAGTCCCACCAGTCCCCCCAACAGACCTGCAGCCACCGGCAGACAGAATATGCACAGGACTATGATCAGTGCGATGATGCCTCCGGACAACGGTTCCTTTTTGGCTTTCTCTGACTTGCTCCGGGAATCCTGCCCTCCATAGTTCCAGGGAGCCGCCGGCTGGGAAACACCCTGCCAGGGCGCCGCAGCGGCCACCCCTGCCCCGGAGGCTGTTCCGGGAATTCCATGAGATGAAATGTCATATGCCGCCGTCCCCTGTGCTTCCATACCTGGTGCTGCGTTGTTCTGGGCTGCTGTGCCCTGTGCTGCAGTATTCTGTGTCGCAGCGCCCTGAGGCATAGTGCTCTGTGCCGCAGTATTCTGTGCTGTGGTTCCCTGAGGCATAGTGCTCTGTGCCGCAGTATTCTGTGCTGCGGCTCCCTGAGGCATAGTGCTCTGTGCCGCAGTATTCTGTGCTGTGGTTCCCTGAGGTATAGTGCTCTGTGCTGCAGTATTCTGTGCCGCGGCTCCCTGAGGTATAGTGCTCTGTGCTGCGGCGCCCTGTGGTGCAACATTCTCTGCCGCGCCTTGCGTTACCGCACCTTGTGATACCGTGTCCCAGGCCGCCATCCCCTGTACTGCTGCGTCCTGTGCCGTTGTCTCTCGTGATACTGCACTCTGCGCCGCGGCGCCCTGCCCTGTCCCATTCTGGTCGGCGTCCTCCGCAGACTCTTCCATATTCGTGCCATACTCTGTCAATTCCCTGCCGGTGACCGGCTTACGCGCCTTATCGCCGTCCCCATAGCCTGCGCCGTACAGATCCCTCTTAATGTTTTCCGCCACCCGCGCCGGATTGCCCAAAGCCTCTATTACCGCCTGCTCGTTCTCCGGGCCAGCATCGTCAAAATAATCCCCATAGTATTGCAGGGCTTCCTGCCGCTCCTGTTCGGATATGTTTTGCAGCAAACGCTCCAACTGCCTCATAAAATCAATCTTGTTCATATTCGTCCTTCCTGCCCCACTGTGCCGGGGGCTTCTCATATAATAAAAACCGCCTTTTTATTCAGCCCTTTCCTTCAAACAGCGAAGTGATTTTGTCCGAATAGCTGCGCCACTCTCCCTCATACAATCGCAACTGGGCCCAGCCACTGCTGGTTACTTTATAATAACGCCTGTTACGTCCTGCGCATTCCCTGTCATATACCTCCAGGCAATCGTCTTTTTGCAGACGGCGAAGCACCGGATACAACGTGGATTCTGACAGATCTATTACCTGCCGCACATCCTGGGTGATCTTATACCCATATGTTCCCTCTGGCTCCTTGGAGACCACCGCCAGCACGATGGCGTCCAACAGAGCAGCACCTGTATTAAATATCATGCTCTTTTCCTTTCCTATCTTTAAGTTCCGCATACCTCCCCCAACACAATTTTCCGCGGATATGGGTTTGGACGCTCCCTCACCCGGATTTACATCATTGGGGGTGTGGGTATGCTGTTTTAAGTTCTCTGCTCTGAATTCCACTTCCGCCCCGGCGGAAGTATGTTTGGGGTTTATACAATATTATATGACGTATAATATTGCTTCTGAACATACTATACGACATATAATATGCTTTGTCAATCCTTTTTTACCATTAATAAGTAATTTAAAATATTATAAGTAGTTTTAAATAAGAAACAAATAAGTAGCTTAAATAAGAATATTATATTTTTCATTCTGATCAAAAAAAGATCCCTCCTATTTTTCATGAGAGATCTCTTCTTAACTATTTATTTTATAATAAAATTTACTTCGTTTTAACATCATTTAATCATATCGCTTTATCATGTATCTGCCAGGCGCTTACTACGCGGAAACCGTAGTGGTTTTCTCTGTGCCTTGTGCCGCCTGCTGTTCCAAGACCTGCTGCCGAAGGCTGTTCTTGTGCACCACTACGCAGGAAAGCATCAATATTCCGCCACAGATCTGCCAGGGAATCCATCGAGCATACAGCATGTACAGGGAACTCAGAGCCAACAGGCTGTAAGTCACCCGCGTCCTTCGGGTATGAGGCCGGATACGCACCACCAGGGAAAAGAACAGGTAGATACTGCACAAAGCAAATATGGGTTCCGTATGAATGGGCATCAGGCCGATCAGCACTCCGAAAGATACAGCAATGGCTTTTCCTCCCCTGCCTCTGTGAAAAAGGGAATACGCATGTCCCAGCACCGGCCCGGTCATGATCAGGGGAAACAGACAGCCGCTCTCCAGCCCAAGCCGCAGCGCCAGGTGCATGGGAAGCACACCCTTGAGAATGTCTCCCAGCAGACACAGAATTCCCACAGGGATCCCCGCATGCTGCATGGCATTGGCCGTGCCCGGGTTGTGGTCATCGCTGAGCGCCACCACATCCACTTTCTTAATCCATTTGGGAAGATACCTGCTGAACAAAACGCTGCCGCACAGAACTCCCACGATCACCATTATAATCTGATGTCCCATTATCGTTTCCTCTTTCCGCATATCCGAACCTCCGGCCGCATATCCGCCGTCAGCCCGCCACCTCGTCCTCCGAGCCATGCCGGAGAATAAAATCGCAGATATCCTTCGCAGCATTCCCGTTAATCACCTGGTGTTGTCTCTCTATCATCTTTCTGCATGCCTCCGGACGCGCCAGAAGCTCCATGGCAGCCTCCACCAGCCGCTCCTCGGAATCCGCGCTGACGGAAATACCATGGGCATTATAAAATGCCTGATTACAGTCCTCGCACCCCGGTATGGGCCTGGTATGAGCCAGGGGAATCCCGGCTACCGCTGCTTCCGTGGATGTCAATCCTCCAGGCTTTGTGAACAGCAGATCGGATGCTGCCAGATATTCTGCCGTCTTGTCCGTGTAATCCAGAACCTGCACCCGGAGATCCTCCCGGTATGCCTCCCGCAGCCTGTGCTTCAGCTTTTCGTTGGAGCCTCCCAGAATATAGACATAGTCTTTTTCACCCATACGGAATACCAGCGTCCGCACCAGATTCTCGATTTTACCATAGCCCATGCTGCCTGTCATAACCAGGATACAATGCCCCTCAAGATTCATTCCCAGGGCCTTTCTGGCCTCCTCCCTGGATGGCAGATTCCGAAATCGGTCCGACACCGGGATTCCTGTGGGAACCAGCTTCTCCGGGGCAACTCCCTTTTTCACATACTCCTCCATCAATTCCTCATGCGCTATAAAATAGTAGTCTGCTTCCGTCTCCTCCGTAAAGGGAATACAGGTGTAATCCGTCCCCACGAAATACGTTTGGATATTGGGCCGACACTCGTGTTTGCGAAGCATGTAAGTCAGCGCTTCCGCTGGGAAAAGATGCGGCATGACAATCGTGTCATAACAATTGTCAACTATATAGCGGTACAGCTTTTCCGCATAGAGCGCATTGGCGTAATACACAGGCGACTTCCGCCTGGAAGATGTAATGGCTCTCCCGGCCTTATATGCCCCTTTAAATACTCTTGTGGCCTTTACCGTACTCCAGACATAGATCCTCTTTCCACAGCTGGCCGCCCTCTCCGACGCAAATTCCAGCGCATCCGCCATATCACAGGGAATTCCTCTCTTTCGGAACTGCTCCAACACCGCCTTGCCCGCCGAATTATGTCCCTCTCCAGTACCTGTGGACAATATCAGTACTTTCATTAATACCTCCAGCTTATCTCTGTATGCATATGACCAGCATTCCCCTGAAGGGACGGCCCAATGCGCACAGGAATTGGGAATCTCCATTTATGTATCTATAAAGTATCATGTTTTACCCTGAATTGCAAGATAAGAGATTTTATCCCTTCCACTATTTTACATAAAATGGTTGACTACTTTGGTTCTATTTTTTCTTTCTGCAATTTTACATGCAAAAAGGGAGTTCGACATAAAAATTGAAATATTTGTCATATTTACGGCATCCTGGGAAATTAATCCACCGTTTCCACATAGTTATCCACATATACACTACTGTCACTCTCCTTTTATAAGGCGTCAAAATTGCAAAAAATACATGTCATAATGCTGATTTTCCATTTAACCAAACACCTATTTGGTTTACATAATTTTTACAAAATAGAGAATCCGAAACGGCAAAAAAAGAACCCGACAAACACAGAGTTCTTTTTAGCATTTCTATATGTCATAATTTTTATCTACAGCCACGAATCCCAAAACCGTTCCACACGTTTGGAAATATTGGTATAGCTTACCCGTTCATAATTAGACCATTCCCGTGGGAACATACGAAGATAGGCATACTGTAAAAAGCGCTCGTCCAGCAGGGCCACGATGCCGATATCCTCCACTGTGCGGATCACCCGTCCAGCTGCCTGCAGCACCTTGTTCATCCCCGGGTAACGGTATGCGTAATCAAAACCGTTCTGCCCGCTTTCCTCAAAGTACTGCTTTAACAGCTCCCGTTCATAACACACCTGAGGAATACCGGTTCCCACGATGATGGCGCCGATCAGACTGTCCTCTTTCAAATCTATGCCCTCGCTGAAAATACCGCCCAGGACACAAAATGCAATCAGCGTCTTTTCTTCTTCGATCTCAATATCCATACAGATGGATGCGCCCAGATCACAATTCTCATTGCCTTCAAACCTGGCCAGAAAGGCCTCCCGATCTCCCTCGCTCATGTATTCCGACTGCAAAAGGCATTCCTTATTCCCACCCCCGAAACGCTCCAGATACCGTCCATATATTTCCCGCATAAAGGCATAGGAAGGACAAAACACCATGTAGTTTCCATGCCTGTTTTTCACAATCTCGTCTATATACCCTGCTATTCTGTAAAATTCCTCATCGGAACGTCTGGTATACTTACTGGTCACATCCTCTGCAATGAACAGCGCCCGTTTCTCGGGATTGAACACCGAGTTGGCATAGACCTCATAATCCGACTCCTCCCCTCCCAGCAATGCCTTATAGTACTGAATGGGAAGAAAAGTAGCTGAAAAGAGAATCGTACTTCTGCCCCGCTTCATGCACTCTCTCAGGTTGTTGGAGGGATCCACACAGAAAAGTTTGAGCAGAAACGTGCCGTCCTCACAAAGATGGGTGTATTTCACATATTTTTCGTCCAGCAATTCATAGATTTCCAGGAAATGCACCAGATTGAAATAGAAATCCAGAATCTCCTCCCGCTGGGGCAGAGCCTCCTGCTCCTGTTCCTCCAGATAAGACTCAATAGTGCCCTGAAGATGCAGCAACAGGGAAGTGAAGGTATCAATCTGTTCCACCACCCGACACTCTTCACACTCCCTCTTCATCGCCAACATCTCTTTGTTGCAGTTCTCCAACTGACGGATCATCCGGGCGGCAAATCCCCTGGACACCAGCACGCTCCTCCCGGCCCCCGACCGTCGCGCCGCACTCCCGGCTTCCATTATATCTGCGCCTTCCTTTCCGGGAGACCCGGATTCCATCATCTCCGCAATATCCCTTCCGGGAGACCCGGATTCCATCATCTCTGCAATCTCCCTTCCAGGAGACCCGGATTCCATCATCTCTGCAATCTCCCTTCCAGGAGACCCGGATTCCATCATCTCTGCAATCCCCTTTCCGGGAGACCCGGATTCCATCATCTCTTCAATCCCCCTTCCGGGAGACCCGGATTCCATCATCTCTTCAATCCCCCTTCCGGGAGACCCGGATTCCATATCCCAGGCCAGACAGGAGGGCGCTGGTTCCTCCTCTGGGTGATCCATGCCACTCGTATAATCCGCCAGGGCAAACAGTTCTACTGATTCCCGGTTCTGCTTTCCAGTGCCCTTTTTCCCACCCTCCGCCATCTGCAGCTTTCGCAGACTGTTTTTCAGCGCCAATAAATCCTCTTTGACCATGATAGCACTATACATCTCCCGCCCCCGATCCAGCAGATTGTGGGCCTCGTCAATCAGAAACAGGTAGTTGCCCCTGGTGCCTTCCGCAAAAAAACGCTTCAGATACACATGAGGATCAAAGAGATAATTATAGTCACAGATAATGCCATCTGCAAACAGACTCATATCCAGGCACATCTCAAAGGGACAGACCTGGTGCTCTTCCGCATATTTCTCCACATTCTCCCGGCTGAAACTTTCCTCATGGGTCAGAAGATCATAGATGGCCTCATTGATCCGATCGTAATGCCCCCTGGCATAAGGACAGTATTCCGGGTTGCACTCCGTCTCCTCCATAAAGCAGATTTTTTCCTTGGCAGTCAAAATCACACTTTTAAAGCATAATCCCCTCTCTCGCAGCAGCGAAAAAGTATTCTCCGCCACCGTCCTGGTGATGGTCTTGGCTGTCAGATAAAACAGCTTCTGCCCCATGCCCCGCTCTATGGCCTTCACCGCGGGAAACACGGCGGATATGGTCTTACCCACACCAGTGGGAGCCTCCAGGAACAGCTTTTTCTCATGGTATATGGTCTGGTACACATAGGTCACCAGTTCTTTCTGCCCCTCTCTGTAGGGGAAGGGAAAATCTAGCTGCCGTATGGAGGCGTCTCTGCTTTTCTTCCACCTGAATTGATAATCCGCCCATTTCAGATAAGAGCGGATCAATTCACCGAACCACCCCTGGATCTCCCCTGTGGCAAAGCTATAGCGGAAATAACGGATTTCCTCAGTCTCCATATGACAGTAGGTCATCTGCACGTGGATTTCTGCCAGTTCCCTGTCCTGAAACGCATGCAGGAACATGGCCGCATAAACTTTGGCCTGGGCCAGATGTACCGGCACAGGGCCTTTCATATAGGCCAGTTCCCGGTAAGTTCCCTTGATCTCATCCACAGTCACGCCCTCCGGCCGGTCTATAATGCCGTCGGCCCTGCCCTCCAGCACCAGGCGGTAGTCCTCTGTAGGGCAGGTGTAGCGAAGCGATACCTCGGCATGGTACTCACTGCCCATCCGGCGCTGAATCATGCGGTGGATCCGTCCCCCCTCCTGCATGGCCTGATCTGGAGACGCGTGATGCCGATTATCTATATCTCCGCTGCGCAGAATAAATTCCACCAACTCCCTGACGGAGATTCGGATTTCCTCTGTGAGCTCTCCCTGATTCCCCGTTGCAGTGCCTTCTCTGCCTGCCCTGTCCCTGCCGGGCGTCATGTCTTCGTCACGCTGCAGTTGGGAAGTATTATTTTTTTTGCTCATATATTTTCCCCACATAAAACAAGGTTTCCAAAAATCCCCAGTCTATATCCTTGGACATCTTTTGCCCCAGATTATCATAGTACCTCTCCAGATCTTCCATCCAGGAAGCCACATGCTCCAGATCGAATGAAACATTTGATATTGTCATCATTTTAACCCGTTCCACAAATATACCTATGTCCATACCTTGTCTTACCCTATTCCCACATAAACGGGCAGCCCGTATTAAAGGGTATCCCTTATCATTCATTATAATTTATTTAGTCTGGGAACACAATTCCAAAACGACAGAAAATGCGCCAGGCAGCCAAAAAGGGACCATCGCCCCAACGCGACAGTCCCTCCGTTCATAAATCCCTAAGCTATCAGACTTTACGGCGTGTCAGCAGGCCACTGCCAGATCGCCCAACAACTCCTCCAACTCCTGGTTATATCCCTCATAGGATACCGCCAGCGACTTGGAAAAGTCCAATCCGTACACTCCAAGGAATGACTTGGCATCCACTATATATCTGTTATAATAGATGTCAATATCGAAATCACATTTCGACGTCACACTGACAAATTTCTGAACCTGCTCCTGTGTAAGTTTGATCTGCCTTACCATATTGCATCCTCCTTTTCTCGATCATGCCACGCCGCAGGACGTGGGACGGAAACCGTTTTCATGTTGGATATACAATACTATATGCATCGTAAAATGTAAATTGTCGATTTTAACAATTTTAAGGACTGTTGGCAAATTCTATTGTGTATTTTTGGAAACGCTTGGGCATCATCTGGTTCTGTAGTCCTATATTCCGCCGTTCCTGGATGGCGATCTTACGGCAGAAATACCGAAAGAGTTCTTCGTATGCCATTTCACAGGCAGAATAGCCCGCCTGCCCAAGCGCCTGAATCAGCGTCTGGCTGTCCGTAAGATACCAGTCTCCCCCTGCTGGGTGAATGCCAAGCAGGCCCCTGTCAATATCCCTTATGGCAAAATCCTCTTGGGGAAAACGGTCCGCAAAATGCACCATCACATATGGCAGCACATGGCTTTTGGGGTTATTCTCCGCATACAGGATTCCCCGCTCCAGTTCCCGGAAGCGCAGAAACTGTAATAATCGGCTATATTCCCTGCCCGCCTGTTTGGCCAGCTGAAAAGTTTGAAGCACATAGGAATCCGTCTGATGATCCAGCAGATGCCCCGGCAGCGGCCTGGTTCGAAGGCCATACACCACCGTCTGATACACGGCCTGGGCCTTTTCCGGGTCAGGCGTGGTAAGCGCCAGACCCAGGGACTCATAATCCTCCTGTCCAAAGCGCCTGCGCAGGGTCCGCAGCACTTTCTCCGCCCGTTGGATATCCGTCTCCACCGGAATATATTCCCCAAAAAGCATCAGTTCCCGGTCCACTCTGATCCAGGTATCCTCATGCTCCGCATGATCCTCATATGCCCGATATATGGCCGTACAAACCCCCTCCAGGCTGTCCTCACATTGATAGACACGCATCTTTTCCTCTTTCCTTATGCCATTACTTATGCCGCTACTTGCTCCATTACTTACTCTGCCACTTATTCATTACTTACTCTGTCACTTATTCCATTACCTACGCTGTCACTTATTCCATTACTTACTCTGCCACTTATTCCATTACCTACGCTGTCACTTATTCCATTACTTACTCTGCCACTTTTCCATTACTTATTCCGGTTACTGATTCCATTATTCACTCCGTTACATATTCCATTATCCGCTAATCTGCCGCCGCATCCTTATATCTGCCCTGTCACCACTCTGTAAGTGTCCCCGGAATCCGGCTGCAGGCTGTACTGCCCGTCATCAAAGAGGCTCATCTGGCGGTAGCTCATACCATCACTGCCGAACTGCACCCTGTCTTTCTCACTGGTCAGGTTCCGCACGATATAGTCCTCCTCCAACCTGGTGGGGTACATCATCCGTCCGCCGCAGGTAATAAAGTAGAGCGCCCTTTTCATCACCACGCCGATGCGCTTTAAATCCTCGAAACGCAGCCTGGCGCTGCGGCGGGCTGCCACAATACGCTGCGCGCTGCGCACGCCAATCCCCGGAACCCGCAGCAGCCGCTCGTAGGGCGCCCGGTTTACCTCCACCGGAAACTGCTCCAGATGCCGCACCGCCCAATCCTCCTTGGGATCCAGCAGAATATTGAAAAAAGGCCGCTTCTCGTCCAGTAGTTCCTGGGCCTGGAAGCCATAGAAACGCAGCAGCCAGTCCGCCTGATACAGCCGGTGCTCCCTCTTCAGGGGCGGTCCCCCAGGCAGCGCCGGCAAGGCTTTGTCCTCATTGACCTTCACAAAAGCAGAATAGAACACCCGCTTTAGGTCAAAACGCTGGTACAGGCTTTCCGCCACATGCAGGATCTGGTAATCGCTCTCCCCCGTGGCCCCGATGATCATCTGGGTGGACTGTCCTCCTGCCACAAATTTCGGGGCATGTCGATATACCGTAAGGTCGTACTGATTCGCCTGAATCCCGTTCTGGATCTGGCGCATGGGAGCCAGGATGTTCCGCCGATGCTTACTGGGAGCCAGTTCCCGCAGTCCTTCCGCCGTGGGCAGTTCCAGGTTCACGCTCATGCGGTCCGCCAGAAATCCTGTCATCTGGATCAGTTCGGGAGGAGCGCCGGGAATTGCCTTCACATGCACATATCCGTTGAACCGATATTTGTTTCGCAGCAGATACAATGTACGGTAAAGCAGTTCCATGGTCCGCATGGGACTCTCAAAAATACCGGAACTCAGGAAGAGACCCTCTATATAATTGCGCCGATAGAATTCTATCGTCAACTTGCATATTTCATCCGGCGTAAAGGTGGCCCGGGGCACATCATTGGATTTCCTGTTGATGCAATATTTGCAGTCATAGACACACTCGTTGGTCATCAGGATCTTCAGCAAGGAGATGCATCTGCCATCGCTGGAAAAGCTGTGGCATATCCCGGCCTTAACACAATTCCCCAGATCCCGGCCATTGCCCCTGCGGTCCACGCCGCTGCTGGTGCAGGCCACGTCATATTTGGCACTGTCTGTCAGTATCCCCAGTTTTTCCATAAGCCCCATGGAATTGCCGTCTATCACCGCCCCTGGCGCACGGATAGACCCACTCTCTCTCCCTTGACCGAAATCCGGCGTATGTAATTTTTCCCCTATAACTTTCAACATCTCCATAAGGCTTGTTCTCCCTCGCAGCAAGGAACGTATGTTTGGTATTAATATAGCACATATGTTCTGGTATTGCAAGAGGGAAAATTACTATAAAAAAATTTCATGCCCCCTGTCTGATACAGCACCAGCCAGGGGGCATGACCTAAAATCCCATGTTTTTAAATCCCATGTACAAAATCTAATAATTCAAAATCCCATAATATGAAATTACTTCTTCTTAAGCACCAGATGCTGAGGCAGGCCGTTTACCATAAACGGCTGATAGTCCCCCTGAATCAGAGGCTCAATATAATTGATGAACTCCTCAGTCACATAGTTCCCTTCCCGGTTCATCCAGGAGCGGGGCACCAGCTTTTCATTGTTGGCGATGCGGTGTACGTCATAGATGCCGGCGGCGCTCATATAGGGATCGTCCGCTACACGGTCGATTACCACCATCTTGCCGGTGTCTCCTTCGTCCGCCGCCTTTACCGCCGCGCCGCCCACCATGAACGCCTCGTCCACGTCCACGCGGGAAGCCATATGGGAAGCGCTTCTCTGCAGAGTGGAATACTCAATGCTGCGGGTCTTGCAGCCGATCTCCGCCCCCAGATAACCCGCCAGATACGCAGCCGTGCCCTGGAGCTGCTTATGTCCGAAGGCATCCACATAGCCCGCGCCGCCCGACAATTCGCAGACATATCTGCCGTCGGCCAGCTTGATCCCCTCGGATACCGCTATCACCACGGATTTCTTTTTCCTGAGCAGTTCCGCAGTGGTCTTGTGGAACTTGTCAATGTCAAATACCACCTCCGGCAGATAGATCAGGTCAGGGCCTTCGCATTCCTCCGTTCTGGCGAGAGCGGTGGCGCCGGTAAGCCATCCCGCGTTGCGCCCCATAATCTCCAGGATTGTGATGGTAGACCTGTCATTGTAGGTCAGCCCCAGAGCGTCCCGTATGATCTCCTTGGTGGAAGCGGCGATATATTTGGCGGCGCTTCCAAAGCCCGGCGTATGATCTGTCAAAGCCAGATCATTGTCAATGGTCTTGGGCACGCCCAGAAACTTCTGACTATGTCCTTTCACGATTGCGTAATCGGAAAGTTTCTTGATGGTGTCCATGGAATCGTTGCCGCCGATGTAAATAAACGCTTCGATCTCCAGCTTATCCAATATCTGAAATATCTTCTCATATATTTGGGAATTCTCATGAATTTCCGGCAGCTTATACCGGCAGGAGCCCAGAAATGCCGAGGGCGTCCTCTTCAGAAGTTCAATGTCCATGTCTGAGTGAATCTGGGTGGACAGGTCCACGTACTGCTCATCCAGGAATCCCTGGATGCCGTGAAGCATCCCATAAACTTTGTGAAAACCTCTCTCCCGGGCCGTCTTATAGACGCCCGCCAGGCTGGAATTGATAACTGCCGTGGGGCCGCCTGACTGCCCTACAATGATGTTGCGCTTTTTTGCCATTTTTTCTCCTTTCCCGCGCGTCGCAATCCCATTTGCGCTGCGCTTCGGTATACCCTCCAATAAACTGTTCGCCGGCCACAATACCGCTGTTTAAATCATATCAAATATGGGAAAGAAAGACAACCAGATTATAAAATTTTTGTAAAAAAAGCACTTGCTTCTACTTATTTCATATGATAAACTAGACACATGAAAGTGGGAAACTGTATGCCTTATCAATAAACGGATTTGTTGATAATACACTAATTTCCCCGAAGATCGAATAAATGTCTGGCTTATTTCACGGAAGAAAGGGGGCGGGACAATGAGTGCTATTCTGAATACCACGCACAATCACTATATGACTGCGTATGCGCCGTCCAATGTATCCCGCTTTGACACGCACAAGCGGAGTGAACTTCGTGCTGTTTACAACTCCATTGTAAAGCTGAATAAAGACGCGCCCTGGTACCTTCCCATCAAGAGGCAGGATATACAGCAGTTTGCCGTAGGACTCAAGGAAGGCGCCCGGGATTTGCACAATACCATCGCATCCCTGGGGGGGCTGGAGGAAGCTGATCTGCTGAGTAAAAAAACCGCTTTTTCCTCAGATCCCGATATCGCCTCCGCCACTTTTGTGGGCGATTGCTCCCCCGGAGAAGAAAGTTCCTCCATCTCGCTGGAGATTCAGGAACTGGCTGTCCCGCAGGAAAACATGGGCAATTTTCTGCCCACGGGAAAGGTGGGCCTGTCCCCTGATACTTACTCCTTCGATGTGAGCATCAACGATATGAACTATGAGTTTCAGTTCACTCTGGGGGACGGAGAAACCAATCGAGACCTACAGGAGCGGCTGGCACGCCTGATCAACAATTCCGATATCGGTCTCAGGGCCAGGGTACAGGATGCCACCGGACGCAGTTCCCTGGTGCTGGAGTCCGAAGTCACGGGCCTTGCCTCCGGCAGGACAGAAATTTTCCGCATCAGCGACGAACATACCAGCAAGGCCAAGGGCGCCGTAAATTACCTGGGGATTGACTATGTCAGCCGTCCGGCGTCCAATGCGCGTTTCACCATCAACGGAGAAGCCTGTTCCACGGCCTCCAATATTTTTACCTACGAGAAGAAATACGATATTGCCCTGAAAAGTGTGAGCCCTGAGGGCCGGCCCGTGACCATCGGCCTCAAGACCAATGTGGAATCCCTGACGGACAATGTGGTACAACTGACAGAGGGCTACAATCGGTTTTTGAAGGGAGCCGGCAGCCGACTGGATTTCCAGCCCCGCACCAAACATGTGGTACGGGAGATGAACAAAATCATCGCCATGTACCAGGATTCCCTCAGAGCCATGGGCGTGACCAGCCAGGAGGACGGCACGCTGGCCGTTGACCGATCCAAACTGGGCAGCACTGCGATCAGTTCAGAGGATGTGACTGATACCTTCCACACCCTGAAGGATTTCTCCAATATGTTGCTGCGCAAAAGCAGCCAGATTTCCTTAAATCCCATGCAGTATGTGGATCAGACCATAGTAGCCTACAAGAACCCGGGACATAATTACGCCAATCCCTATATGTCCAGCGCGTACAGCGGCATGATCTTCAATGGTTACTGCTGAAAATAAGGCAGGTGATTTACATTCGTAAACCGCCTGCCTGCTTTTATCTCTTACTCATGGCTTTTTCTTGCTCTTCTGTCTATACTTATCAATCTGGACAAAATCATCCATCAACTCCAGCACCTTATCCCGGCCTGTCTGATTCAGCTTTACATAGTACTGCATCACCCTGTTTTCCAGCAGCTGCGCACCCAGAGAAGCGTCCCTCTCCAGTGAAGTGAAATCCACGGGGTTCAAACTCAGCTTGTCACACATCTTGATCACAGTTCCATAAGCCATTCCTTCAATGCCACGTTCCAATGCTGTTACAAGTGTACTATACGGGATATTCATCTCCAAGGCGAACTGACGCACACTGCGATACTGTCTCAAAATTTCCCTCTTCAAAATCTCAGCTTTTGTCATGATTCTTCCTCCCAAATCTCATGTGTTCACTACCCCCTAACTCTACTATACGATAAACCCAGAAATTTGACAAGAGGTTCCTCTTGGATTTTACATGAATTTTTTGTGACCCACACCCTGCTGCGCCGCCATAAACTGGGCCAGCAGGCCGTCAATTTTACCACGGATAAAATCCCGCTCTTCTTCCTTAACCAGGAAATAGAGGTAGGATTCCTTCACATAGTCCAACGGCATGCCCCGCCCCGCAATCTTAAAGTTACAAAAGCCTCTGTTGATGTAACCGCCGATCTGCTCATTGGTGATAAAAGCCGGTCTTTCCATACATTCCGCAAAGCTGCGCGGAGTCGACTGGTTGGGACAGGGAAAGCCGGTGTGAATGTCAAACGCAAGCTGCAACTCGGACTGCTGGCGATAATGCTCCGCCCGCATGACGCACCCGGGATAGCACACCTCGTTGACCAGGATCTCCACCCGCCCGGCCGAGGGCGCGATGGCATCCAGCACGCCCTCGGCATGGTTTAAGTCATAATCCAGCACCACCAGATAGTAGTCTCTGTCCAGTTCCGCCTGCAGACTCTCCAAGTCTGTAATCCGTTTGGTGGTGGAGGAAATCAGCGGATACCGGGGATACTCCCTGCGAATATATTCCTCCAGCACCGGCGTGTTGACCAGCACCTGATTCAACCCGTTGTCCGCCAACTCCATGATCAGGTTACAGTAAGTATCGTATACATGCTTTTCCTCCAGCAGGGAATTGGTCCAGGTAAAACGCACAGGAATTCCCCTGCTGTTATAAAGATTCAGGATTTTCTCCATATCCCGTTTACAGGTCAAGCCAAAGGAAACCCTGCCTCCGTTCCAGATTGCGCCGGGAAAAGTCCCGTACACAGAACCGATGCGGTATCCCTCACGGAATCTGTCAGGATAGTCCTTCATCATGTTTATAATAACCTGGTTTAAAAGCCTGAAATAACAAAAACCAGGCAGATGCCAGTATACTTCTTTTGCCGCCATGTTCTGTCTCCTTTTGAATTGCGCCCTCGATCCGCCCACCGCTTCACGCCCGGTCTGCCCGCCTTCCCCGGCGCGTCCGCAAGCCTGCCGTCCCTTCAGGGTACCGATTACATCAGGGCCAACGGCCTGGCCGAGGATGGTTTACGGTAAGGACTTTGCTGCTCACCAGATTGTTCAGCAGCAGGATCCTCACCTCCCCCTGCTTTTCCGGGCGGATCAGGTAGTGGACATAGGTCTCCACAAGAGAAAACAGATTGGCAGTTCTTCCCTCAATCTTAAAATGACTGAATCCCATGGGCACATATTTTTCCCAGATATCCTCCGGGGAAACATAGGTGCTGTAATTCTTGATCGTATGGATACAGTTATACTCTCCGTACTCACAGTACCAGTGTTCCAGAGGCTTTTGCTGCTCCCTGGGCAGTCCCCGGTTCTCCAGCAGCGTGCGCTGATTTCTGGCCACATTCCGATAATGTTCCCCTCTTCTGGGGCAGTCAGGCGTACACACGGGATTCACCAGGATTTCACAGCGGGCCTTATCCCGGATCCCGGCCAGTTTCTCAAACTGATTATTGAAGTTATAATCCAGCACCACCAGATAATAATCCTTTTCCAGTTCTTCATTGACCTGCGCAATATCACGGATCTCCTTGCAGGTGGAGCTGTTCAGCTTATATCGAGGATATTTCTCCCGAATATATTCCTCCAAAACAGGGGAAAAGACCATCACTTCATTCATGCCGTTGTCCGCCACCTGCATGCAGAAATTACAGTAAGGATCCGAAAGATCCTCCCGAGTAAGCAGCATATTGGTATAAGTATACCTCACCGGAACGCCCTGAGCATTGATATTTTTTACCACATTTCGAACAAAGGCAGCATCGCACTGGTCATAATTGGAGGGCCGTCCACCGTTCCACAGAGATGTGGGGAACTCCCCAAAGAAGGAAGCAATCTTAACCCCTTCCCGAAACCATTCGGGCTTTTGCTTCAGCATGCTGAGAACCAACATATTCAAAGGATAATTCTGGCGCAGGCCAGGCAGGTGAAATTTAACTTCCATCATTTACCTCCATCCCAGGTTCGGCATAAAGCAGCCCTGCGGCGTCCGTGCAGTCGCCGCTTAATTTAATATGCCGCTCTACAGTCCGTCTTACAATTCCATATGCCGGTATGACAAACCGGTGAACAGCACACGGCTCTCCTTCACGCCTTCCGCGTTTACAGCGTATATTCCGACGGTGCATCCCACAAAGCCTCCCGCCACCTCCGTAGAAAGGCTTCGGATGTCCACATCCTCCGCCACAGGGAAGTCCGCGTTGCCGCAGGTGTAACCCACCGTGGCCCTGAGCCCCACAATCTGCAGATAGAGCGTAACAGCCTCACCCTGCTGCACTGCCGACAACGGCACGGAACCCACCACGGTATCCTCTCCCTTCTGGCACAGCACAGCCTGCAGCTTTCCCTGTTCCACTTCCAACCGCATGTGATAGGAATTGCTCTGAAGCAATACCAAGCCAGCGCTGCAGCCATCCTCTCTTTCCTGCCCTCTCTCCAGGATCAGAGAGGCTTCCACATGAAAGGCATGATGCTGCTGGCGGATTCCCACAAAGCTGGGGCTTCCCTGTTCTTTCAGTGTAACAGATGTTGATGTGAGATACAAGCCCTTTCCGGATTCCAAAACATAGCGAGACAGGTCAGGGTTACGCAGATAGAGAAATTCGTCCCCCAACGCTTCCATCCCGGCAAAATCATAATGCCTGTCGCTGCCCGGCGCCGCGTTCCGCCCTCTGCTGCGGCTGGTATAGCTGTGGGGATCCCGCTCCGGCCGCCATTCCGGCAGAGACACTTCCACCTGATCCGTCAGCTGTCCCTCTCCCACATTGACCACCGGCCAGTCATTTTCCCAGGTCACTTTCGCCAGAAAAGTCTCTCTGCCCATGGTGGTATAACTCTCCAGGGGCCGCACGGCCAGCATGGTCATATACCACTCCCCTGCCGGAGTCTCAAATAAATCCCCATGGCCCACATACTTTACCGGATATGCCTGCCCCAGGTGCCTGTGGGTCAGAATGGGATTGCAGAAATTATTCTCGTAAGGGCCCCAGATATCCCTGCTCCGGCATACACTCACCGCATGTTCCGGCCCGGTGCCTCCCTCTGCGTGGAGAATATAGTAGTACTCACCGATCCTGTACAAATGGGGTCCTTCCGGCCAATGCACGCCCCGCATGGCGCCATTCCACACATCTTTGGGCTCTCCCGTCAGTTTCCAGGTTTTCAGATCCAGTTCCTGGATCCAGATATACCAGTCCCCATCGTATCTGCAGCCCTTCGGATTGGGATGGGTGCCGATATAATAGCATTTGCCGTCTGTGTCAAAGAAGAGGCTGGGATCGATACCACCCGCCCCCTCCAGATAATGGGGCTCAGACCAGGGACCCTCGGGATTTTCCGCTGTAACCACATAGTTGCCGCCATAAGAAACATTGGTACAGATCACATAAAAAGTACCCGCATGATAGCGGATCGTGGGAGCAAATAATCCCTGGGAATGTCCCGCGTGGGCAAGAGGCAGCTGGGAAGCCCGGTCCATCACGTTTCCAATCTGCTCCCAATGCACCAGATCCTTGCTGTGCAGCACCGGCAGGCCGGGGAAGTAGGCAAATGTGGAATTCACCAAATAGTAGTCCTCCCCTACCGCACAGATGGAAGGATCCGGGTAAAATCCCGGCATAATCGGATTTATTACATATTGTGTCATAATATCTTTCCTCCTCTTAACAATAGCATCTAAGCTCTGCTAAAATTCTATTGGTTCCTGCAAATCTCATTTCCACACAGCCAATGCACCTGTTTGCCTTCTACTGCCTGCAATTACATGATATCTCCCCGCACCATGCAGAAATCAAATTTGTTTTTCTACCGCATTTTGAAAAAAAAGGGCGATGCCCGGAAAAACACCACCCTTTTATCACTACTTAGTTGTTTTCAGTTGTAGACTGTCATGCCAAAACTATTTGCTGTTGCTCTCAGCAATGTAAGTCTGCCAGGTATCTCTGATCTTCTCAATGTGCTCGGATACGCTGGTGCCATCCAACAGGCTCCAAAGCAGATCATTACCGATATCCAGGTTGGCGATCAGTCCATGATAGGTCAGACGGCCATTGGTCATCATGCGGGTAATAGTGTAGTCCACAGACTCAGTATCGCGGAAATTCTTGTTGTAGCCGGGTTTCCATGCCTCGTAATCTTCATAGCCAGGAACGGGATCGGTCCACAGGTTGTAAACAAACGCCAGCTTCCAGGCCTTTTCAGCGTCATAGCAGGCAGGGATAACCACCGGGTTGTTGCTGTAAACATTCATGTAATCGGAAGCCTTGGGTCCCTTGGGGAAGCATACAAAACCAAAGTCATCTTCCATGGTGGAGAAGGCACCGCCGGCCTTATAAGCATCCTCAGTACAGAATACGGCTTCACCGTTCAGGAACGCCTGCTCAAAGTAGTTCCACTCAGCCCCCTCGGGATAAGGCAGCTTATACTGGTTCAGAGTATCCACCGCCCAGGTCAGAGCCTCCACGGTCTCATCGCTCTCCAACTTATATACATACTCGCCATTCTCCATGCCTACGAAATCGCCATAGTTGGAATATACAGCATAGCTGAGGAATTGTCCGTCATTCTGGGTCAGGGCGTATACATCAATCACGCCGTCATTGTCTATATCTCTCTGCACCTGAGCGCACATATCAACCAGAGCTTCCCATGTCCACTCTCCGGCCTCCTGCAGTTCATAGGGCTTGTTGGGATCAATACCGGCCTCCTCCAGCAGTCTCTTGTTGAAAAAAATACCGGATCTGGGCTCGGTGTCACCCGCATACATAGCATAAACGGAATCCCCTCTGCTCATCAGCTTGTGTACGCCGGCGTCGCCCAGCCACTTCGCCTCGGAGAAATCCAGGCAGTCCAGGGTTGACAGATCATACATCAGACCGGAATCTATAGCAGCGGTGGTGGGAGCAGCCTCACGTACAATGAAGATATAGTTCTCATCGCCGCCGGTGGAAGCATAGTCTACAAAATCCTGAGGAGCGCTGCCCCAGTCAGAGATAGCCTTCTGCGTTAAAGTAAAGTTATAGGTCTCCTGAAGCCACTCGCGGTACTCGTCGCGGGCTTCCTCATAATCGTTGGCAGGCTCTACGGGATCACCGGACCACCAGTCACGAATGATAACCTCCATGCCACCCAGATCATATACATTGCCATTCTCATCAGTCAGAACGGTGTAAGGGCTGACCTCCTCCTCGGAAGAAGATTCCTCGGGAGCGGACTGCTCCTCGGAAGAAGACTCCTCGGGAGCGGACTGCTCCTCGGGACTGCTGCTGGGAGTGTCGCTGCCAGTTGTAGGCGCGGGCTCATTGCCACATGCTGCCAGGCCCACGGTCATTACCGTTGCCAGAGACGCAGCGATTACTTTCTTTGCGATTCTACTTTTCATTTTCATATCCTCCTTTAATCTATATAGAATTCCAGGCTGGCTCCGATGCCACAATATCTTTTCCGGGATGGCAGCGAAACCTGGAAAGCTATAACAACGTAAACTTACATCTTGATACCGGAACTGCTGAGACTCTCCACAAATCCCTTCTGGGCAAACAGATACAATACCAGCACCGGCACTATAATCATCAACGTACCTGTGGAGGAAATGCAGTTGGCATATCCCACCGAAGGTACCTGAGACACACCCAGCAGCCTCTGCAGGTATGCCCCCAGGCCGTCAATAATGGTGGACAGCGAGGTGCTGACCAGTCCGATCTTCCCCAGGAATAACCGGGAGTAGAAACCATCTGTCCACTGCCATACAAAGGCAAACAGGAAACAGGATGTAAGGATGGGTTTTGCGTCCGGCAGCATGATTCGAACAAAGGTCTTTAAAGTGCCGCAGCCGTCCACATAAGCCGCTTCTTCCAATTCTTTGGGTATGTTTCGGAAGAACTGGCGTATCATGTATATGTACAGTCCGTTTTTCAGCCCCATACAGCCTGCACTCATCAAATAATAGGGCAAAATCGATCCTCTCAGGTTAATAGTGCTGCCTGTGACCGCCTTGAAAATACCCAGGATGTCGAAAAAGCGAAAGTGGAGATGCAGCGAAGTGGAAATAGTCTGCGGAGGCACCAGCACCACCATAAGCACACAGGCAAACCAGAACTTCTTAAGCGGGAAATCAAACCGGGCAAACCCATATCCCACCAGGGTGCAGACCGTAATCTGCAGTACGGCAATTGTCAAAGAGATCACCAGAGAGTTCACAACGCTGTGGCTGTAATCCATAATCTGCGCCGCAAGAGCATAGTTTTCAGTGGTAAAATGCTCCGGAATGGCCACCACAACAGGATTATACAAGTCCTGTTCTTCCATGAAGCTGACAGAGATCTTGTTAAAGATCGGCTGCAGGATCATAAAGCACATGCCAAAGAGTAAAACAAACCGGCACACTTTCCCCAGAAAACTCAGGATCACCTTTTTCAACAGATAACCGTCCGACTTCCTGTTTCTCTCCCAGAAGTTACTATTTTTACGTTTTACAGCCGTCTTAGTCATAATAGTAAACCCCCTTTGAAATAATCAGCGAACTTATACCCACACCGGCAATCACTATCAGGAAGTAGATCCATGTCATAGCCGATGAGAAGCCGTAATCAATCTGATCCACCATGACCTTGGTGATTTTCTTAATCACCTCGTTGTCTGATCTCATGCAGAAGTCGATTACGGTGTAAATCCAGTTGACCAGGAACATGGAACTGATCATGGGGAAAGTAATCTTCCACAGGCTCTCCCACTTGGTACAGCCCTCGATATCCGCCGCCTCATACATGCTGGCGGATATGGTCTGCAGACCGGACAGGAAGATAATGATCTGGATACCTGACGCAATCGCGATATCATAGATCTTGTCAATGATCTCAAACACCTTTTCAAAAGCTCTCACACCTACACCCGCGGTTCGAAGGATCTCCTCCACGGCCCCTGTGATACTGACACCGCTGGTGGTCTCTTCAATCGCCACCTGAAGCTGAGCCATCAACGCATTGTTTGTCTCCAATCCCAGTATAACACCGGAAGAGAGGATAACGGGCAGGAAAAATATGGCTCTTACCAGCGCTCTCCCCTTGAACTTCTGGTTCAGGATCAGCGCCACAAAGAAACTGAACACCATAATCGCCACAGAGTCCACGGCCATACGGGACAATTCCTCCACCAGCAGCCTGCTGAACTGAGGATCAATGGTAAAGGCCCTTGTATAGTTGTCAATCCCCTGAAAAACAGGATTAAAACTGCCTGCGCCCACTTCCACATTGCAGAAACTCATATACAGAGACTGGAAGAAAGGCTTCACCATAAACACCAGGAATCCCAGTATGAAAGGCGCTATGAAGATGTATCCCGCTATTGCCTTGCGTCTCTGAAGACCCGCTAACTTATTCTTCTGTTTCCTCATCTCTTACAACCCTTTCTATTTTGAATTCCGCATCCACTCTCTGAAGAGCGGATGCCGATATATTCTTAACTGACTCGTTCCTACCGAACCACCCTGTAATCTCTGGCAGGAACCACGGTTCCATCCTCCGCCGTAAGATCCAGATACCCATAATTGACATAGACTCTGGTGCCGTCCTCGTACATGGTGCAGGACAGATCCGCAGTGATCTGCTCATGTCCTGTCATCTTCTGGTTAAAGATGTGTCCCAGTTCCGCATTGTATCTGGTATAGATTTCCACCAATCTGTCATGCCATGCATTATAGTCGGAACCGTAGTATTCCGTGTAAAGGGTCTTTTGAAGAATAAATGCCGTCTCCTTCATCAAATTAAACTGTAATCCCGCGCCGTACTCCGCGCTCCGCAACAGCTCATCCTGGGTGTCTCCCGCCAAATTCAGGGGCGCGCCGGAATAATTCACATATCCGTGCAATGCCATCTGATAGAAAGGCACATAGACATCAAGAATGGTATACTCACTGCCCTGCAGTTCCATGTTGGTAATCATATCGCAGTAAGGCGCAGCATAGTCATTTCCCATGTTGATCATGACCTTCTGGCCGCTGTCCGCCAGCTCCTTGAATTCTCCTGCCTGCTGTTCCAGCACCTCCTGCCTGCTGCGCATATCTTTGAGGTAATAGTCCCCTGACAGATCCCTGCCGTTCTCCCGGAAAGCAACTCCTGCCCCATATTTGCCGGCCGCCTCCACCAGGTTCTGTGTCATTTCAGAAGCCACATCCGGATGCAGCAGATAGAATTTCCCCTTCCATTCCGACTGTCCAAAGGAAACCGGGTTATATTCGTACAGTTCCGCCTTCTCCTTGCTGATAAAGCGGGCCGCGTCCGAGTAGACGAAAAATCCGTTAAAAATATTGCTGTCAAAAGCATACTGGGTCACACCGTCCAGATAAACATCCACGCCCAGCCCCTTGGCCGTGTCGATCATATTCTGCAGATCTTTCTTACCGCCAAGTTCGGAGAGGGGTTTCACCCGGTTCAACATCTTCTGCTGATAACCACCGTTGGCCCATCCTACCAGCTTCACAGCCATATTGTTCAGGCCATCACCCTTCAACTGCTGGATGATCTCAGAAGCCTCCTTAAAGGTGGTCAGCTCCAGAGGTCTCGACATGGGAATACCCATAACCTGTTTCACCTTGTCCAGAGCACCCATGATTTCCACCGACACAGGAGTCTCCGTATCATCGTTCATGGTCAAATAGCCTTCATACCGATCCAGCAGATAAGACTGGTAATCTTTTGCCATATCCACATAGCTGCCGCTGTCGATAAAGCTGTACCGCTGTACCAGACTTCCCTCGGGAAGATCCTGCAGATAGACATAGATACTGCTGTCCGCAATTTCACCCACATCATACTTCTCCCGAAGGGCCATACTGTATACAGGATAAACATAATTGTAATTGTTCTTCCTGCCGGCGATATCCGCATTGATGGAAGCGTAAGCCGCCCCATCCTCCAGGATGCAGATAAAGGAATCCTCTCCCTGGCTGATGCCAAACACATTGAAATAGTTCCTGGTGCTGTGTACCATGGCCACACGGTTCAAAGCCATATCCCAGCCATACACATTGGCATAATAATCGTTCTGAGCGCTCTTTCCATTGTTAAAGTTAATCAACGCGCCGCCGCCCTCCGGCACCAGCA
Organism: Lachnospiraceae bacterium; assembly: GCA_022797535.1. Taxonomy (GTDB): domain Bacteria; phylum Bacillota; class Clostridia; order Lachnospirales; family Lachnospiraceae; genus Acetatifactor. The sequence continues at coordinate 34,112 of JAAWKU010000011.1, forward strand.
TGAATCCCTGATCCTGGGTGCCGCCTGCGCCAAAGAAGGGCAGAACCGACAGATTGTAAAGCGGGTATTTCTCTCTGTATTCGATCTCCCCAAGCGGCACCTCCACCAGCAGGTCACCACCATCCAGACGGTAGATCACATTCACATTAAATATGGGTTTGTCAAAGCTGGACTCTGCCTGATTCAACTCTTTGTCCGCCTGATAATCCTCCATCGTATAGCCGACTGCCTCAAAATATTCCTCAAAACGCTTTTTCATATGGTCCTTGATTCCGTCCCGCAGCACCCAAATTACTTCGTCCGCCAGAATCGGATAATTGGCCAGCAGTTGCTCCTTGTCATCCTTCTTGCCCAGCTTGTTGATATCATACTTCTTGTAGTACTCCTTCACCATGCCGGCATCCTGCTGACTCATAAGACCCAGCCACTTTTGGAAATTCTCATCTACAATTACAGGCGGAATGATGTACTCCTTCTGAGTATCGCCGATGGAGTAGTATACTTTTACGTAATCCTCACCCATCTCAATATCGTACACTTTCTTCTCGATACTGTAATTATAATTATTGTAGGGGGCGTCCACACCAGTCCTGTTACTCCAGGTCAACGCCAGAGTGGACTGCAGCCTGCCTTTTTCACTGCTCTGCGCCAAAGCATCCGAGGCGGCCCCTTCCGGATTGGAGCTCCATACTTTACCGCTGGACTTTACCTCCAGAGTAAACTGAGTGGTGTCAGAGTCCATCACAAACCGAAGTTCTTCATTTTCCAACACTATTTCAGTGGATTCACCCTCCCAGCCGTTAAGCCGGATGATCTCTTCCTCCTCTTCTTCTCCTTTGTAGTTGATGATAAACAGCACACCGGCCAAAATAATCAATGCGATAATGCTGGGAGCGATCAGGCTCTTCAGCTGCCGGACCAGTGCCCTCTTTAATTCTGCTTTTCTTGCCGCTTTGTCTCTATACATGGTTTGATTCTCCCATCTGCCCATCAAAGTAAGCACATATCCTCTATCCGCTTCTGGCGGCAGGATTGCCGCCGCCCTTCCGTCACAATCGGAACATGATCTCCCTTCCCAGAGATATGAAATATGAGACACCCTGCGAGATCATGCTGAAAAACAGCAACAGGATAAACACCATCACCAGCATCGCGAACAGAGATGCAATGGTAAACAGGAAATTCTTGCCCAGGGAGTACTCATGAATCTGCATCATGGCCGCAAAGATCAGCGCCATGGCCCAAACCAGCGACAGGCCGCTGATCACCATGTAGAACTCCGCCTCATCCACCGTCACAAAATTGCTGAATATCATCAGCGGAAACTGAATCAGCGGATAAGGAGTCAGGGCGTAACAGGAAGCCATATACACCTGTCCCAGTCTGCCCTTGCCGTCAAACAGCGTAGTCAACGCCCAGTTTCCTACCACCCACAACGCCAGAGGAAAAAGTATGCTGGCCAGATACAGGAAGATATTAAGGGTTTCCCAATATACCGTCATAAAGATAAAACTGGTATATCGCAGTTTCATCACTCGAAGGAGCAGGGTAAGCGCCAAAATCGTGTTCGCTGCTGCATAGGATCCTCTCTTCTCATGGGTCAGATCCCAGAAGCCATCCAGAGGATGGGTAATGCAGTACAGGGCAAACTTTAAGGTTGCAAGATAATGCGTAAAAGTTTCTTTCTTTTTCAATGAAGCTATCATAACGGCCTCCGTCTACATTCTAAAGATATCAGCAGTATCTATCTCATGCTTAAGGTTCCTGACCTTGCCTATGACCAGGGGAATAACCAGCACTGCGAACACCACGATGAAAATAACCAGTATATTTTCCTCCACCCACTCCTTGCGGTACTGCTTATAGGCTTTGGAATAATTGTCAGCGTCATATTTCAGTTCAAAATACTCCATAGCCTCATGGTAACGCTCCTGTCGCAACAGAGAACGCCCGATGCCGATATAGGCCAAATCATAGTTGCCGTTGATCTTCATGACCTCCTGCCAGGTCTTTCCAGATTCCTCGTACAGACCACTGTCAAACTGGTCGATGGCCTGGTAGACCAGGCTGCCAAACTCCGTAGGACTAAACAGGGTAATGGCACAATCCAGACTGTCCAGCACCAACAGGTCATAGCCCATATGGTCAATGGCGACGGGATAGCGGAAATAGCCGTCCATATTGCCGGGACCACCAAAGGCGAATACCATGCGGCCCTGGTCATTGTAACCGAAAAGACGATCTCTGTTCCGATCCAATACCACATAGATGTCGTTGTCAAACACCGTCACGTCCGTAAAACGGGAGGGGCCGTCATATCCTGCATTATTGCCCCAGTATAGATCGCCGACTACAAACCACTCTCCATTGCGCACCAGAATGTCATTACCCATCAGATTCAGCTTCCGCACAGGATCCGCGGTCCCGGCGTCGACATCCTCCTCTTTCACATTACTGGTGCAGGCGTAGATAAAGCCCTCATAATCCATATAGATATTGTCATACTCTGTGGGAACGAAGGACTCCAGCTTTGCCTTCTGTTCCTCGGTGGCAATGCGTTTCCAGATATAATCCGCAAAATCATAGGTAACTTTGGTGGCCCCTACGAAACCGGAGAACACGCCGTCACTTTCGTATTTGATAAGACCCTTATTGATACCCTGGGCCACACAGTATACCCTGCCCGCCGTGTCAATAACAATCTTGCTGGGGGAAAAAGTAAGTTCCGGATCCAGAGTATTGTCAACAGGCTTATCAAACTGCATCAGATAATTCAAATCCTCGTCCAGTTTCAGGATACGGCCATTACCCTTGTCAGCAATGTACAGTTCCCCTTCCTGGGACACGGCGATGTCTGTGGGACCGCTTAATGTCCTGACTTCCACATCGCCCTTGAACTCCTCTATGATCCGCTTCAGCTTAAAGCCTTCCGCATCCACCCGTTCCACCACCACAATCCGATTGTTGCCCGTATCGCAGATATAGACGGTATTGCCCTGGACAAACAATCCCTGGGGGTTAGACAGGTTCTTATCCAACCCCAAATCCACGGAAGTATACACACCAGCCACGGCGTAGGCATCGGGAGAGCCCTGCACATCTCCCCAGTAATCATAGTTGTAGCTATATCGTCCGCCGTCAGTGGATGCGCACACCGCCATGGAGGACCCCAACAGCATCACCGCGCTTGCCAGCAGGACGCCGACTCTCTTTATTATCTTTCTCATACGCCACCTCGTTCCTATCTCTATTCCCCTGCATGCCGCAGCTTCGATTATGCCCGATTAATCCTTCAAGCCGGAACTTGCCATTGTCTCCAGGATCTGGCTCTCGGACAGGATGAATATACAGATCGGCACCGCCATTACGATAACCTGTACCGCAGCCGACTGACCGGTTCTGGCGATACCGCCGCTCTGAATCTGCTGCAGCGCGTATACCAGCGTCTTTTTCTCCTCAGAGTAGATGAAAGTTGCCGCCCTGTTGTTCCAGAGACCCTGCACGGAGAAAATGATCAGCGTCAGCCAGGCAGGCTTAACATTGGGCATCACGATACCTGTGAACACTCTCCACTCGTTGGCCCCGTCAATTTTGGCCGCCTCAATCAGCGAGGTGGGCAGCCCCTCCATGAACTGCTTCATCAGGAACAGTCCGGTGGGCAGCGCAAAGGCTGGAATAATGATGGCCCAGTAGGTATCAATCCACCCCATGGAATTGATAATCAGGTAGTTGGGGATCTGAGTCACATAACCGCTGAACATCAGGGCTACCGTAACCAGCTTGAAGAAAGTCTGTCCTCCGGGAAACTCATACTTGGCCAGAACGAAAGCGCCCATGGATGCCACAATCAAATGACCAAATGTTCCCACTGCCGTGATGAACACCGTATTGAATATGTATCTGGAGAATGTCACCCAGGACTTGCCCATGGTTACAAACAGGTCCGAGAAGTTATCCAGCGTCGGATTCTGCGCAAAAACGGTAGGAGGAAACTTGAACAGTTCGTCCAGCGGCTTCAACGCGGATTCAATCGCGTACACCAACGGGAATACCATGGCCACGGCCATAAGCAGCAGAAAGAGATATACAAAGAAATCTCCTACCCTTGAACGGTTGGGCTGCCTTCTCTTTAAAATTCTGATTCTGGGTTGCTTTGCTATTGTCGCTACTTTTCTCGATTTGCTCATATCAGGTTCCTACTCTTCTCAACAGACTTTGAATTGCTTTGTTACACAGCATCATCACCAGGAACAGCATGGTTGCGATAGCCGATGCATATCCCATCTCAAATCTGGAAAAACCATAGTCAAACAGGTGGGTCACGACGGTACGGGCCGCGTAGTCCGTACTGGGGTAGCCACAGAGGGCCATGGTCACATCGCACACCCCAAAGGACTGGGTAATAGCCATAACGGCGCCGAACATCAGCATGGGCTTCATGTTGGGCAGAGTGATAAACCACAATTCCTGCCAACGGTTCTTCACACCGTCTATACAGCCTGCCTCATATTGAGAGCGATCCACACCCTGAAGGCCTGCCACGAAAGACAGGAAGCCCATTCCCAAACTCATCCACAGAATGACTACCATACAGATCGGCAGCATGTAAGCCGGGTTGGTCAGCCACAGGATGGGGGCATCAATCAGGCCCATGTCGATCAGCAGTGAATTCACCTGTCCGTAAGCGTCACCACGGAACAGCACGGAGAAGATAACGAACACATTGCCGGCAATGGACGGCGCATAGAACACCACCACCGCGATCGTCCTGATCCACCGGGGCAACTCATTGATCAACCACGCAAACAGAAATGACATGATGTAGCCCAGGGGGCCGGTAATCACCGCAATCATGAATGTGTTCTTTACGCCCTGCAGGAAGATATCATCTGACAGGATCAGGTTGATATAGTTCTGCACCCCGATAAACCTTGGGGATTCCAAAATATTATAGTAGGTAAAGCTGAAAAAAATGGAACTGCATACCGGTAATATGTAAAATATGGTAAACAGGATTGCATAGGGGGCCAGGAACGCGTAACACATCTTTGCCCGCTTTGCCTTTTTGACCGCCACCCGAAAATTGTGTTTTCGAAGGGTGACATATTTCTGTAAATATTCTTTCATCCTACCTTCTCCCCCTCCTTATTCCAGCGGTAAGCCAAATTCTTTTCGCTTCTTGGCCAACTCTTCGTTGATCGTGATCGCGTAATCTATAAGGGTCTCGCGCGCGTCTTCCTTCTTATTGATAACCCTGCGGATCGCATTGGTGATATGCCGTCCTGTGTAGTAGCCGCCCGGCACCTCCCGGATGCCCACGGTCTGCTGCCACTGATCCAGCAACACTTCTATATCATCCGCGCCCCAGGCCAACTGGGAGAAAGCATTGATATTGGCTGTGGCATATCTTGCGGAGGAACCCAGCAGAGCCTCGATCTCCCGTCCGAAACGGATCTGGGTATCAACCTGGGACCACCATTTCATAAACTCCCAGGCATTCTGTTTTCTGCCCTCATCGGTCTGTTTAATCATCATGGTGGCGCTGCCGGAGATGAAGTCTGACCGATCGATATAGGTCTGGCCGTTTTCATCCACCCTTTCCGTGCCGGGAATCAGTGTGAAATCCCACAGGCCCCGAATCTCAGGTGCCGACACCATCAGGGTGTTGTAAGTGGCATAATTGGCCACACCGATGGGCATCTCGCCCGAACGGAAACGGCTCACAAAGTCAAAGAATACAGGAATGCCGTAATCATTAAAGTACTTGATATAGTCCGCCATGGCCTCCACACCGGCCTCTTCGTCCACTGTGGTTCTGGTCCCCTTTTCATTATACAGTTCACCGCCATACTGGAACAGCAGGCTGAAATACATACTCAGGTCAGCTGCGTTGGAAGCGATCTGGGTAGTGGCTGCCGCGCTGCCGCTGGAACCGCCCGCGCTGGGGATGCCAATGGACATGTTGTTGCCCTGTATGGTGGGCAGCATCTCGATCAGTTCCTGCCAGGTGTTGGGCACTTCCAGTTCCAACTGCTCCAGAATGTCCTTACGGTAGAATAATACATTGAAGGTCTGAGTCTCCGGCACCGCATAAATATGTCCGTCCAAAGTGTACTGGGTATAGGAACTGGGGGTGTAGTTGGCAAGCACCTCCTGGTAATCAGAAAACTGGGTAATATCCTCCACGGAATTACGCAGTGCGTAATTAACCGGCTGATCCGCGCCCACAGACAGTACCACATCAGGGCCTCTGCCTGCCACCACCGCCGTCAGCAGGGCATCCGCGCCAACGATCTCTACGTTGGCCTTGATACCGGTCTGGGGAGTAAATGTATCATCCACCATGGACTTCAGAATTGTACCCTGATCACGTCCAGTCAACACCCACACCTTGATCACATCGTCGCCGTTGTCCTCGTATACGTCACCCACCGCATCGTAATCCACGATGAAGGATGCCACAAAAGAACGAACCTCATGAGCCAGCTTCTGGAAGAAGTTGGAAGTATCTTTCTCCGGCTTGGTCTCTGTGCCGCTGACTACAATATAGTCAATGTCCAGCTTAGACTCGCTCATATTTAATATGGCGGTACCCAGGGCCGTAATATTGTCTTTAAAAGGGATAAACTCCGTAGTGATTTTTCCCGGCTTCTCCACAAATCTCTCCAGCTGCTGGGCAATGGTCTGGGCAGTGGCGATCTTATCCGCCTTCTGTCCACTGTAAGCCACCACCTCGTCTACAATCTTGTAAAGTCTCATGCGTTCCAGATCCATGGCTGCCATGACCTCGGGATAGTTGCTGTCAATATGGTAATCCCTGTATCGGTCAGGAGTTGCGCCGGTATACACCAGAATAGTCCTGTAGATCTGATTCAGGCGGAAGGTGCAATCCTCCAGTTCCTCCATAATGGGCCCCATCTCTCCCAAGGTGGCTTCCAGCCGCAGAGTATGCGTGCCGGCAGTCAGGTAGAACTCATAGGGGTTGCCTTCCTTATCCGCCAGGGTCTTGCAGTCCCAGTCATTTTTATACTCAAAGGAAATGCTCTTGGCTTCCTCGAAGGGGATCTCGCCGTCTATGTACAGGGTGCGGTTGGACACGCTGCCCCGGGAATAATTCTGCCGCCCTTTGACTGTGATATTGTAGTAACCGTCCTCAGGAACCTCAATGTCCCACTGGATCCACTGGCCGGCGCTTCTCCATGCATCGCCGCCCACATAATTCAATACGGTATGCATTACCGTGTAGGGCTGAGAAGCTGGACTCCCGGTCTGATTGGCTCTGTACTCTGCGTAAGTCTGCGTCTCCGTCACCGGAAGGATATGCACGCCTTTTAACACCATGGGCTCATTGACTGCCTCCAGACCGATGGTGTTGGTTCCTTTTTCCAGATAAAACATATAGGGATCAGAAATGTAGCCCATACTGTCCTCGCAGTAGGCGCTCTGCCATTCAAATACTTCCACCTGAGTGGGACGGATCTCATTGCCCTGATTATCCACGCGGACATCGCCGCCATCAGTCCAGATCCGGGTAAATTCCATATTGCCGGCATCGTCAAAAGGCAGTTCCCCGTTAATATAGAGAGCCCTCTCCGCAGCCACGCCCCTGGACTCAGGCACCAGATAATCCAGTACCACATTATAGAATCCCGCTTCGGCCACTTCTACCTCCCAGGTCACTGTGGACTTGGTATCCGTAAACAGGGATTTGGCCTCGCCTTCATAATCATTATAAATCTCCACACCGCCGTCAGCAGTATACGCGAAGAGATCCAAAGCCACCTCCGCCTGAGGACGCGCAGCGTCCGCATGGGCATTCAAATAACGGGTATACGTCCCCTCTCGCACTGCACCCTCGGTGTCAGCAGTCAGGTCATGGCCTGCATACTTATCCTCAAAGGTCTCTACCTCTCTCAGGTTCAGCAGCAAACAAAATACCACAAACACTGCGACCACACCTATGAGCATGAGTAATTTCTTGACAGTCTTATTCATACATGCCTCCCTGTGTACATAACAAGATAAAAAATAGAGAAAAACCATCATGCGGACTTCGCACTTTATGCTCACTATTATAGTATAGGGAATCTGAATTTGTCTCCTTATATTTTGCTATTTACTCTTCACACATTGCTTATTTTTTTAGAAAAATCAAAAAAAATATTGTGCAATATTTACTTTTAAGGTTATTGATGCTAAAATATACATATAGAAAATCCCCCTGTTTTCGGGCTTTTTCAGCAGTTTTACAGCAGAACTGCCATTTGACTCTCAGAAAGAGAAAGCAACTTTTGGGGTAAATAGCAATATCTGCATATCAGTACAAGGATTCCATGGACGATACATAGATTCAGGCCAATGCCGGAATTCAGACCGGCTGGACCTCAAAAGATTAATAAGGAGGCACTGAGAATGGCAGACTTGGAGATAAACGGTAATTTCTTAGACTTTTACGGAATCAACCACGATTTTCCCGGCATCCGGGATGTCCAGGATTCCCTGGAAACCGTTTCCTTCCATAATAATACCACGATACGGATCTGGCCCAACACCGAGACGGACAGTTTTGAGGCCCACTGGCATGCCGCTCTTGAAATCATCATGCCCGTGGAGAACTACTATGACGTGCATACAGGAGGCGCCACCTACCATGTGCAGCCCGGGGAGATCATGGTGATCCCGCCGGGAGAGTTGCATGAACTGTTGGCGCCGGACAGCGGCAGCCGTTTCATCTTCATGTTTGACATCTCTCTGATCGCCAGACTGAAAAGTTTTGTGGGCATCCAGTCCATCCTGTCCCAGCCGCTGTATGTAACCAAGGACACCTTTCCCCAGATCTATGAGGATGTGTACCGGCTTCTAATCCAGATGCGAAACGAATATTTCAACAAAAATGAATATGCGGAACTGACCATCTTTGCATTGTTGCTGCAATTTTTCACTAAATTTGGCTACAACCATATCAATGCCAGCAACCTGTTCCCCAATGTGCGGCTGTACAAACAGAAGGAGTACATTCAGAAGTTCAACAGTCTCATGGAGTACATAGACGACCACTACATGGACGACCTGAACCTGGAAGAGATCGCCGAATCCACCGGCTTCAGCAAATACCATTTCTCCCGACTTTTCAAGCAGTACACGGGGTTTACTTTCTGTGACTACCTTTGCCACCGGCGCATTAAGGTGGCGGAGGAGCTGCTGGCCAGACCGGATCTGTCCATCACCGAAGTAGCCCTGCAGGCCGGTTTCCCCAGCATCTCCACCTTCAACCGGCTGTTCAAGCAGTACAAGAACTGCACGCCCAGCGAATATCGGTCCCGGAACACCAAGACCCTGCTGGACGGCAACCCTTATTCGTGATAGACAAAGTCCGTAAACACAGCTTCCCCTCCGGTTTCCTGGGTGGCATACAGAGCCAGTCCAAAGCGGCAGCCTGTGAAATGGTCCAGCTGGAAATACAGCTTATGTCTCTCTCCCACCGTTTCCCAGCGTTTGCCATTCTTCCAGGAAAATTCCGCCGTATCCGCCATATCCGTGAAATTCACAGAGATCCTGACCCGGACCACCGGCCCGGGCAGGGCGATCCGGTCCATCACCTTGCCCGGCAGATAGTCCTGAGCAGTCCCGCCGCCCAGCAGCTTTCTGGCAATCACCACCAGGTAATAGCTGCTGAGAGTTCTGGTGATACCGATCATGCCATAGCAGCCCTGCAGGGCGCACAATCCGGCACAATCCCCCTCCCGCAGGCCGGAGCCGTCCACTGTCACCTCGCCTCTGCAGTGGGGATAGAGCATCCGCTGGGTCAGGGTGTTCTTAGCCTGCAGTACATTGCTGCAGATCTTATCCGTGCGGATCCAGAGACCGCCGCCCTCCCGGATCCCCCAGAGCCGGGGATCGGGATCATGGTTCCACTGCCATTGTTTCTTCAATTCGTATTTTCCCTGCCAATCCCGCAGACAGAGAAAACGATCCGAGGTATAAAGCGGTTCATATCGGTAGTCCGGCCTGGTTCCCCTGACCGGCGTTACAGGAGGCACTCTCCCCTCCCGACCAAACACCGGCAGGCCGTCCCGCCAGATTACAGGCACCAGCACGGGCATTCGGCCCACGGCGCCATGATCCTGAAACAGCAGCGCATACCATCTGCCCTCCGGGGTATCCACCACGCCGCCCTGAGCCACTCCCTGGTTGCGGAAGCCCATATCATCGCTCAGCACCTCATGTTCTGTAAATTCTCCTTCCAGGGAATCCGCCGCAAAGCATACCTGCGTACGCCGGTTCCGCCCTTCCTCTTTGGGCCAGTGTATGGTAAACAGGTAGTATTTTCCATTGATTTTATACAGATGAGAACCTTCATGTCCCAGATAGACCTGCTCCCGCTCTTTCACAATCACCCGGTCCAGCCCTCCTTCCCTGGGGCCGGAGAAATCAGGCTCCCACTCCGTCAGCCGGATCTCGGACTGTCCATAGGCAATATAAACCCGGCCGTCGTCATCGAACAGCAGAGAAGGGTCATGAAGATAGCCCTGGGGACTCTCCAGCCTTCTTTTGTTCCAGGGACCTCCAATCTCGGAAGCCGTATACAGGTAGCTGCTTCTCCCCGGAATGCCCAGCAACACGAAAAAACGGCCTTCATGATAGCGCAGGCAGCCTGCCCACATCCCTTTGCCATAGATGCTGCTCTCACCCTCCATCCTCTCCTGGGGTGTGTCTTCCAGGGTGTCGTAGACATAGCCGGCAATCTCCCAGTTTCTCAGATCATAGGAACGCAGAATCACCCCGCCGGGCATGAAGTGCAGGGTGGCGCTGATCATATAATAGGCATCCTCCACCCGTATGACATCCGGGTCAGGGTAGTCCATTTTTATAATGGGTGCCGGTCTGTTCATAAAAATCCCTCCGATTAAAGTTTCACATGCTGCCTTAGAGTTCCGCCGGAGGACCGCTGATAATGACTTTGCCCTCCGATAATTCCAGTTTTACTTTGTTGTCCTGCAGATTCATGGAAGAAAGGATGTCCCTGGGAATCTGCACTCTGCCTGCCTTGTCCACGATGGCGTACTCCTCCTGGGTATCCTCGTTGCGCCAGTCAATAGCCGCCTCCCTGATGCGGTCGGCATAGGATTCCTTCAGGATGCGCTCGCTGCTGATCTTCCCGTCCCGGATCGCCACCACCCGCTTCACCTTTTTGGAAAGCGCCACATCGTGGGTGACGATCAGAATGGTCTGTCCCTGGCGGTTCAGCTCCGTAAACACATCAAAGATATAGTTGGCGGTACGGGGATCCACACTGCCGGTAGGTTCGTCCGCCAGAAGAAGCCTGGGAGAATTGGCCAGGGCGATGGCAATGGCGATACGTTGCTGCTCGCCACCGGAAAGCATGTTCAGCCGGCTGTGTTTCTTGGCAGACATCCCCACCAGTTCCAGCAGTTCCTGGGCCCTGGCCTTCTTCTTTCGCACATCCGCCAGGTACATGGGCAGCATTACATTCTCCAGGGCCGACAGATAGGGAAGAAGGTTTCTGGCATTGTTCTGCCAGACAAATCCCACCGTATCCCGTTTATAGACCACCAGTTCCCGCTCCGTCATGGTGAACAGGTTCTTGCCTCCCACCACCAGGGAACCGGCGCTGGGTCTGTCCAGGCCGCCGATCATATTCAGGAAGGTGGATTTACCACTGCCGCTGTTGCCGATCAGGGCTGTCAGTTCCCCTTCCTCCACTGTCAGGTCCAAACCCTGCAGGGCCAGCACCTCTGTCTGTTTCGTCTTGTATATCTTCACCAGGCCGTCCGCCTGTATCATTACTTCAGCCATGTTTTAATGTCCTTATATACATCATCAAAGTTACGCGGATTCTTCATCCGCCAGCACCTGCCGCCCGTTCTCCAGTTCGATCACCATGTCTCCCGCATCCATCAGCCCCGTGTCGTGGGTGGTCATAACAATGGTGACATGCTCCCGGCGGGTCATCTCCTGGAACAGCCGGGCCACCTCCGCCGCCATGGCGCTGTCCAGTTCCGCCGTAGGTTCATCCGCCAGAATGATCCGGGGCCTGTGAGCGATGGCCCTGGCGATGGCCACTCTCTGCTGCTCACCGCCGGACATCTCCGCCGGCATATGCTGCATTCTGTTACCCAGGCCCACCATTTTCAGGCATTCCTCCACCCGCTCTCTGCGGCCCTTTTTCACCCCCGCAAGGCGCAGGGAGAATTCCACGTTCTGAAACGCATTCATGGTGGGGATCAGGGACACGGACTGGAATACGAATCCCACCTGGGTCCGGCGCAGATTCTCCCTGGCCCGGTCGGACAGCCTGCACACATCCCGGCCGCCGATCATTACACTGCCCGAAGTGGGCAGATCCAATGCTCCCACGATGTTCAGCAGCGTAGTCTTGCCGG
>JAAWKU010000146.1 GCA_022797535.1 Lachnospiraceae bacterium
GTTCCGCATATTCCCTACCAACACACATGCCTGGTGATCCATGTCCGGTCGCTTCGCCGCCCGTACACGGATCAGTGCGTTGTCCGGGCATATGCTGTTATGTAGTTCCAAATATTCCCTGCCGTTTAAGTCTCAAGCATGGAGGGCTGCAGCAGGATTTCGTAAGCCCCTGTGCAGGACAGCCCTTCCTGTCCTATGGCTACATATGCCTCCCGGCATTTCTGCCGGATACCTCCGATCTCCACCTCCATGTCCTTTATGGGATAACCGGTCAGGATCCCTGCGGCCTTCCCCACACTGTGGTAGGGAATCACCCGCATGCCGGGGGGCGGCTGTTCCGGGTAAAGCTGCTCCCAGATCCGCTTCTCCAGCACTGCCACCGGTCTGCCGCTGATGGGCTCCGTCAGGCTGTTGCCGGTATCCACCAGCCCCTGGATCCACATGCTGCGCCCGTCCGCCCCATGAAGGTTGACTCTGCAGCTCTCCCGGCTTTTTTGCCGGCGTAGTGCCAGCAGACGGATTCCCTCATAGCACACAGTGCCCAGCAACAGCACGGCGGCGCTGCTGGCCAGCCAGCCCTCCCTGCCCGGCAGAAGCCGAAGCAGCAGAGCCAGAGCCCCTCCCAGCAGGAAAAAGCAGACGCAGAGTACTTCCGCCGCCTTTACAAGCCCCTTTCCCCGCCAGCATTTGAAAGCGATCCCTGCCATGCCGTAGAAACCGGCCCCAAAAAGCGCCAACCGCAGGGGGCCCGCTCCGGCCGGCAGCACCAGAGCCAGCAGATTCCCCACCGCTCCCAGAGCAGCCCCCGCCCACAGTCTGACATGTGAGACGGCGCAGGGCAGACACAGGGCGGTAAGCCCCAGGAGATACCGGTTCATGCAAAGACAGATCAGAAAGATGCTGTCCAGATAAACTTCATAATACACTTCATAATACATGCCCGTTCCCCCCTTCCCCTTCAGCCGCTGCCTTAAGATTCATTCCCCAGGTCTTAACAATCAGTATAAAGGATACAGGCTATATATTTTGTCACAATCAGGTGGATTTCCGGCGGAAAGCCGTCTTGAAATTTCGACAGGCGCGGAACGCCAAAAAGGCTTACACTGTCGGTGTAAGCCTGCTTAGAAACAGTTTATGTAGTTGCCCTACTTCCTTTGAAGGAAATCGGGAATCTTCAGGGATTTCTCCTCCACATTGCTGCGAATATCCGCCGGGCGGTTGATGCCTGTCAAGGGCTTCACAGGCGTTCCGTTCCCCGGAACGGCGGTATTGCCGGTTTGCACCGTGAAATTCTTCAGGGTGCCGGAAGGCACATGCGCGGCGGGATTCTTGTAAGGCAGCCCGCTTCCCAGTCTGGACGGGGACCCGGCGGCAGGAGCATCCTCCAGGCCGGTGGCAATCACCGTAATGGTACAGCTGTCGGACTTGGAATCATCATACATGGCGCCCAGGATTACATTGATATCCTCCCCTGCCAGCTGCTGCACATAGCTGGCCGCATCGTTGGCGTCCGCCAGCGTGATATCACCAGACACATTGATGATGATGTCGGTGGCCCCGGATATGGTAGTCTCCAGCAGGGGGCTCTCCACAGCCTGCTTCACCGCATCCATTGCCTTGTCGTCCCCTTTTCCCTCTCCAATACCGATATGGGCGATCCCCTTGTCCTTCATAACCGTCTGCACATCCGCAAAATCCAGATTGATAACAGAGGGAATATTAATCAGGTCCGTGATGCCCTGCACGGCCTGCTGCAGCACTTCATCCGCTTTCTTAAGGGCCTCAGGCATGGTGGTTCTGCGGTCCACGATCTCCAGCAGCTTATCGTTGGGAATGACGATCAGAGTGTCCACATTGTCCTTGATCTTGTTGATACCGGACAAAGCGTTGGTCATCCGGGCCTTTGCTTCAAAGCGGAAAGGCTTGGTCACCACACCCACGGTCAGCACACCCATCTCCTTGGCCAACCGGGCCACCACAGGAGCAGCGCCGGTTCCCGTGCCGCCTCCCATGCCGCAGGTGACAAACACCATGTCCGCCCCTGTCAACGCCGAGGAGATCTCCTCGGAACTCTCCTCAGCCGCCTTCTCACCCACTTCCGGCTTGGCGCCCGCTCCCAGTCCCTTAGTCAGCTTCTCACCGATCTGCAACAGCTTGGGGGCCTTGCACAGCTGCAGGGCCTGCTTGTCCGTATTTACACCGATAAATTCCACTCCGTCAATCTTTTCATCAATCATTCTATTAACAGCATTATTGCCTGCTCCACCCACACCCACAACGATGATTCTGGCGGCGGCTTCTGCGTCGTTGGTCTTTATTTCCAGCAAAGGTTTGTCCTCCTTCTTTCCTGTATAAACTCCATATAGACTATCATATAATCAATTCTTAAATTAATCAACCTATTTTTTTCGAAAAATAAAGTTTTTTTATCCCGGACTTTCCGTCTCATCCTTCTCAAAAACGGTGGTTCTGGACTCCCTGCTGTAATTTTCCATCCGCAGGACTCCTTTTCGGCCCTCCAGGTTTTCCAGGAAAGTTGGGAGCACCATCAGTTTTTCCTCCAGGTTTTTTCCCTCTCCCAGAGCCACACGCACATCCCCGAAGTACAGAGTGATCTCGGTGTAATCCCGGAAGTAAATCCGGTCCGGCGACAGCTTGTACTTTCCCAGCAGCTTGGTCAGATCCATGATGCTGGTGAAAATTTCCTCCTTCTCCACCGGCAGTTTCTGTCCCAGCGTGCAGGAAGCAAACTGCAGCCCGGTGATCTGAGGCACTCCCTCGGTCCTGATCTGGGAACTTTCCACCACATAGCCATCCTTGTCAAAATACATGTAGCTGTCCATATAGGCCACATATCCGGCCAGGGCCTTCTCGTACACAGTGATCTTGATGGTATCCGGAGACAGAATACTCACGTCCATCACATCCACAAAGGGAATGTTCTCTATGCCCTTGTTCTTGTATTTCAGGGACAGATACAGGGAATTGTCCCCCAGGGGACCGTCCATGACGATCTCCTGGATCTCCTCCTGGGTATAGTGGATATTTCCCTCCACATACACGTTTTTGATGGTGTAATTGTTCAGCACATAATATCCGGCTCCCAGCAGCGCCGCTGCTATGCCGGACAGCGTCAGCAGCACCGCCGGCCATCTTCTCTTTTTTTTCTGTCGCAGTTTATACACTATAGATCCTTGCTCCTAATTCCCTTAAATCCTTACAGATGTTCTCGTAGCCTCTCTCAATATACTCGCAGCCAGTGACCACGGTCTCTCCCTCCGCCATCAGGCCCGCCACCACCAGGGCGGCTCCGCCCCGCAGTTCGCAGGCTTCCACCCGCTGCCCCCGCAGCCGGGCGCCGCCGCCCACCCACAGGTTGTGGGGGCCGGTCTGCCTGATCTCGGCTCCCATCTGCCGCAGCGGTCCGGCCACCCGAAAACGATTCTCGAAGATCAGTTCCTCGATCCGGGTCTCTCCCTCCGCCATGGTAGAGACCGCCAGCACCACGGACTGCATATCCGTGGGAAATCCGGGATATACCCCGGTGCGCACCATGCCCGGAGCGGTGAGTTCCCCCAGGGACTGCACGTACAGCCCTTCCCCTGTCACCTGACAGAGAGCGCCCATGCGCTCCGCCATACGGATCACCCCATGCATATGCTGGCTGGGAGCCTGTTCCAGCAGCACGCAGCCCCTGGTCCCCAGCGCTGCGTACAGATACGTGCCTGCCACGATACGATCCGCAGGAATCCGATAAGCGGCTCCGTGCAGCCGCCGTACCCCCTGAATCTCCAGGCAGGAAGTACCCACGCCGTCAATCCGGGCGCCGCAGGCGTTCAGATATCTGCACAGGGCTTCTACTTCCGGCTCCCTGGCCGCCCCCTCGATCCGGGTACAGCCCCTGGCCGTCACCGCCGCCAGCAGAATATTCTCCGTGGCCCCCACGCTGGGCATGGCAAGGTGAATCTCCGCCCCCCGCAGCCCCTCCGGCGCCCGGCCGCAGATCCTGTCCCCCTCCTCGGAAAAGCAGACTCCCATCTGCTCCAGCGCCCGCAGATGCAGATCAATGGGCCGTTTGCCGATGACACAGCCGCCGGGATACTCCATGACGATACTGCCGCAGCGAGCCAGCAGAGCCCCCAGAAGGCACAGGGAGGAACGCATGCCGGTGATGGCGTCCGCCGGCATATCCCGGGTGGTGATACTGCCTGTACTGACGCAGACTCCCTCCCCTTCCCAGCACACATGCCCACCAAGGCTCTGCAGCAGTCTCAGCATCCGATATACATCTGAAATCTTAGGACAATCCTTAAGAAAACTCTCTCCTTCTGCTAAAATCGTAGCTGCCAGAATCGGCAATGCCGCATTCTTGGACCCCTGTACCTTCACCTTACCCTGGAGACGTACGCCCCCCCGGATATGGATCTCACCTGTGGCTTTTTGTGGGATAGCGCTCATGGCACAACTTTCGCTCCCTAAGTCATGAATTATTCTATCCTATGACAAAAAAAGCACATTGTTGCGTTGTCCCAAAATTTTACGCCCCGGTATTTTATACCAGTTCCCGCAGTTGAATCCGCTTCGCCACGCTCAGTACCAGCCCGATCTCCGCCATCAGGAAAAGCACCGAAGAGCCTCCGTAACTGATAAACGGCAGAGAAATGCCCGTGTTGGGGATGGTGTTGGTCACCACCGCGATATTCAGAATCACCTGGATGGCGATATGCCCCATGACCCCCACCACCAGCAGCGCCCCAAACAGATCCGGCGCATTGTTGGCCACGATCATCATTCGCCACAGGAGCATGATGAACATCAGGATGATGGCAATAGCCCCAAAGAGTCCCAGCTCCTCACAGATGATGGAAAAAATCATGTCGTTCTGGGCCTCGGGTATGAAATCCAGCTTCTGCATGCTCTGTCCCAGCCCCTTGCCCCAGATACCGCCGGAGCCGATGGCATACAGGGCCTGCAATGTCTGGAACCCCTTGCCCTGGGCAAAAGCCTCCGGATCCCGCCAGGCCAGGATGCGTTCTCCTCTGAAGTCCAGCTTCTCTATAATTGTAGTGTTAAAAATAGCCCACACTATGCCGATGACCACCACCGCCGCAACAGCCCCCATGATCACGAACCGCTTATAGTCCGGAGTAGCCACAAAAATCATCAGCATGGCGATGCCCAGAATGATGATGGCGGAACTCATATTATCCGTGATCTTCCAGACTGCCAGCGAATGAGGAATGGAAAGGGCGATCAGCACGGCCAGACCCTTTGCAGTGCGCAGCTTTTTTCCCATCAGGCACACCATATTGGCCAGAAACAGGATCATGCAGGTCTTTGCTACCTCTGCAGGCTGTATATTGAAGCCTATGCCCGGGATACCCACCCATCTCCTGGCGCCGTGAGATTCCACCCCCAGAGATGTCAGAACCACAGGGATCAGAGCCAGGGACGCGAAATAGGCCAAAGTGGTGAAACGCTGCCAGAAGCGGTAAGGTATATTTGCCATGACCATCATGACCACCAGTCCCAGGATGTCCGCCACCAGCTGCTTGCGCAGATAGTAAGTGCCGCTGCCGAAATCCTGCTGGGCCTCATACGAACTGGCAGAATAGATCATCACCAGGCCAAAGCCCATCAGAAACAGTACTACAAACAGCAGACTGTAGTCAAAAAAATACTCTGTCTGTTCCTTTTTTCTTTTCCTTCTGTCGCTACTTCTATCCTTGTCTCTATCTGCCACACAATCACTCCTCAAGCCCGTTTACATAGTCCTTGAACACCTGCCCCCGCACCTCATAGTTGGGGAACATGCCCCAGCTTGCGCAGGCCGGGGAGAGCAACACTGCGTCCCCTGCCTGGGCCAGCCGGGTACAGAGCCGCAGGCACTCTTCGAAGGTATCCGCCATATGAATCCGGTCAAAACCGTGGGCCCGGGCGCAGGCGGCAATCTTCTCCCGGGTCTGGCCCACCAGCACCAGCCATTTCACCTTGTCGCCGAAACTTTCGATCCAATCGTCGTACGCGCTCTCTTTGTCATAACCGCCGCCGATCAGCACCGTGGGACGGCTCATGGCCTTGATTCCCTGGATAGCGGCGTCGGGATTGGTCCCCTTGGAGTCGTTATAGTAGGCCACGCCTCCCCTGGTCGCCACATACTCTATGCGGTGCTCCACCGCGTGAAAGTTTTTTACAGCCTGCAGAATTGTCTCCATGGGGACTTCCAGCGCCCTGGCGATGGCGATGGCCGCCATCACATTCTCTGCGTTGCAGACCCCCACCAGGTTCATATCTCTGTGAATATGCAGCAGAGGTTTGGCCTCACCGCCCTCCGCCTGGTAAATCTGCTCCCCCTTCAGAAAATATCCCTCCGAAAGTTCCCGGACCGAGGAAAAATACACCACCCGGGCCGGGCAGCGCAGCCCAAAATCCCTGGTATAGACATTCTCATAGTTCAGCACACACCAGTCCTGCTGAGTCTGCCGCAGGGCAACCCGCTCCTTGGCCTCCACATAGGCTTCCATGGTATGATGCCGGTTTAAATGATCCGGAGTGATGTTCAGGATCGCCGATACCCGGGGCCGGAAAGTGTCCACCGTCTCCAGCTGGAAACTGCTCAGTTCCCCCACCGTCACCGTATCCGGCCCGGTTTTCTCCGCCTCCAGCGTATAGGGATTGCCAATGTTACCCACCACGAACACTTTTTCCGGCCCCAGATGGGCCTTCATAATTTCTCCCACCAGAGTGGTGGTAGTAGTCTTGCCGTTGGTACCGGTGATAGCCGCCACCCTGCCCCGCTCCGCCAGAAAGCCCAGTTCGATTTCGCCTATAATCCTGGTTCCCCGGGCTTTCAGATCCTGCACCAGGGGAATGTCCGTGGGCACGCCGGGGCTCAATACCGCCACCTCCACCCGGGACAAAAGTTCCTCCGGCAGCTGCCCTGCATAACAGGCTGCCTTCACGCCCTGGGGGACCCTGCCCTCCAGTTCTTCCTGTGTGATCTGTCCGCCGCCATCATACAGCAGGATATCCGCTCCCATATGTGACAACATGGATACCGCTCCCTGGCCGCTGACGCCGGACCCTATTACCAAACACTTTCGTCCCTCCAACATTTTGTTCCTCCTATTTAAGAGTTCCGCATTTTCCCTACAAGCGCACCTTTCTCTGGATTCACATCCGGCCGCCAAAGCGTCCGTATATGAATCCCTGCGCTTTCCGGGAACATGCT
>JAAWKU010000147.1 GCA_022797535.1 Lachnospiraceae bacterium
GTGTTTGCCAACGGATATGTGAAAAATAAAGTGATGGAATTCGTGGGTCCCGGCGTGGCCTCCTTAAGCGCGGATTTCCGTATCGGCGTGGATGTGATGACCACCGAGACCACCTGCCTGTCCTCCATCTGGCAGACAGACGGCCAGATCAGGGAATTCTACGGGATTCACGGCAGGGAAGAGGCGTATGCGGAATTGACGCCGGGAGAAGTGGCTTACTATGACGGCATGATCACCGTGGATTTATCCAAGGTGCGTCCTATGATTGCCATGCCTTTCCATCCCAGCAATACCTATACCATCGAGGAACTCAACGCCAACCTGGCGGATATTCTGGACGAGACGGAAAAGCGGGCCCAGGTGAGCCTGGACGGGGCGGTGGAATTCCATCTGAAAGACAAGGTAAAAGACGGCAAATTCCTGGTGGACCAGGGCATAATCGCAGGTTGCGCGGGCGGCGGCTTTGAGAATATCTGCGCCGCGGCGGACATTCTGAAAGGAAAGTATATCGGCAGCGATGGCTTTACCCTGAGCGTGTATCCGGCCTCCATGCCCGTATATATGGAACTGATTAAAAACGGCTGCGCCGCTGCCATCCTGGAGACCGGCGCAGTGATGAAAACCGCCTTCTGCGGTCCCTGTTTCGGCGCGGGGGATACCCCTGCCAACAATGCTTTCAGCATTCGCCACTCCACCCGGAACTTCCCCAACAGGGAAGGATCCAAGCTGCAGAACGGCCAGATCTCCTCTGTGGCTCTGATGGATGCCCGTTCCATTGCGGCCACCGCCGCCAATCAGGGCGTACTGACCCCGGCCACGGAGTTTGACGGCACGATCGGCAAATACAAATATCATTTTGACAGCAATATCTACGCCAACAGGGTGTTTGATTCCCACGGCGTGGCAGACCCGGAGGCGGAGATTGTGCTGGGGCCCAATATCAAGGACTGGCCGGAGATGGGCGCACTGCCGGAGAATCTGGTGCTGCGGGTGGTCAGCGAGATTCATGACCCCGTGACCACCACGGACGAGCTGATTCCTTCCGGCGAGACCTCCAGTTACCGTTCCAATCCTCTGGGGCTGGCGGAATTCGCCCTGTCCCGCAAGGATCCCGCCTATGTGGGCCGGGCCAAGGACATCCAGAAGGCGGAGAAGGCCCGTATGGCAGGAGAGCACCCCTGCCAGGCACACCCGGATGTGAAGCCCACCATGGGCGCGATCAAGCAGCAGTTTTCGGAGGTAAACCACACCAACACAGGCTTCGGATCCACCATATTTGCGGTCAAGCCCGGCGATGGTTCCGCCAGGGAGCAGGCTGCAAGCTGCCAGAAAGTGCTGGGGGGCTGGGCCAACATCGCCCACGAGTATGCCACCAAGCGTTACCGTTCCAACCTGATCAACTGGGGGATGCTGCCGTTCCTGATCCCGGAGGGGGAACTTCCCTTCCGCAATCTGGACTATCTGTTTATTCCCGGGATCCGGGCGGCCGTGGAGAACGGCACGGAGGAAATCAGGGCGTATGTGGTGAGGCCCCAGGGCCAGCAGCCTGAAGGACTGCAGGAATTTACCATGGGACTGGGCGAGTTGACCGATGAGGAGCGTCAGATCATCCTGAAAGGCTGTCTGATCAATTATAATCGCGTTTAATATGACCTTCTCCCGGCCGGCTAAAAGCCCGGTCCCGGGAGAAAGTACGCATAAAGAGAGGAAGATATGGAACAACCGAAAGCAATCAACAACCCAATGCTGGTGGGAGCCATGGAGTTGTTAAAAGCGGACAACTCCACCAAGCACCGTGACTTTTTTCTGCAGGAACTGCTGAAGGCACATTTCCTCACCCCCGCCACCGTGACGCCCAGGCCGGAGAGGGACGCGGACGGTGTGATGCGGATGCAGCCGGACAGCCAGGTGCAGGTTCCCATGCTCAGTTCCCGGGAGGGCATACGGTATTTTATGGCCTTTACGGATATACAGGAATTAAAAAAATGGGTGAAAAGCCTGAAGGAGGACCAGCAGCTGTTCGTGTTTGGCTTTCAGGACTTTGCGGGCATGGTAAAGAGGACGGACAGTCAGTGTGACGGCTTTGCCATCAATCCGGGCGGAGCCAACATCCGGGTCACCCGCAATATGATTGAAACGATTCAGGAAGCCCTGGCTGGCGGAAAGCCGCCGCAGGGGTGATGATATTTACAGGGGGCAGTTATGAGATATGTGGTATTGTTGACCGGAAATAACAGAATGGCCATCAATGACTTTTTTACTTACATGGATTTAAACCTTGAGTGCATTAATACCTCCAGCCGGTATGAGGATATTATTAACCATCTGAAATATATTTCTCCTGATGTGTTCGTATACTGTCTGTATGGGGAATCGCCGGACGATATCAAGCGTTTCGTCAATGTGGAACGCAAACTCTCGGAGCAGGATATTCCCATTGTCATTGTGGGGAATCGGGATGAATGCGAGCAGTTCTCCAAAATAGCGCCTACTCTGGAGGTTACTTTTTGCCAACGGCCCATTTCCGCACAGAAGCTGGAGCATCAGATCGTGGAGATGTTGGAAAAAAAGAGGGCAGCACGGAAGTCTGCCCTGCAGGAGGAAGCTGGCGATGGGGCCATGGCGGACCTGGAATCCTCTTCCTCTCAGTCAGCCTCCGGCCCTGCCCGGAAGCATATCCTCATTGTGGACGATGACAGCAGTGTCCTGAAGCTGCTCAAAACCTATCTTGGAGAGCGCTATGATGTGGCTACTGCGATCAACGGCAAAGTTGCGATGAAGTTCCTGGAGAATAAGAAAACAGATATGGTACTGCTGGACTATGAAATGCCTGGAGAGAATGGGGCGACTGTTCTGAGCCAGATACGTGATAACCCCAGGACACAGAATCTCCCTGTGGTCTTTTTAACCGGCGTCACGGAGCGTGCCAAGATTCAGGAAGTGCTGGCGCTGAAGATACAGGGATACCTTTTGAAGCCCATCGACATGGAGAAAGTCGCCTCTACCATCAAGGGCGTACTGGGCTGAAAGAAAAGCGGGGATTAAGGAGGACGAAATGGACACAGTCAAAGCGGCAGGAGATATAGAGAATCTGCTCCTGACGGATCTGATTGACATGGAAGCGCTTTGCCGGATACAGGATTCCTTTTCCGACGTGGCGGGGGTGGCCTCTCTGATTACGGACAGAGAGGGAATCGCCATCACGGAAGGAGCACGTTTCACGGACTTTTGTGCCCGATATGTACAGGCCTCGGAGAAGGGGAGGAAACAATGCCAGCAGTGTTACCGTTTCGGCGCGGAGTTCGCTCAGGAGGGAACTCCCTTTGCCTATCATTGCCATGCGGGGCTGGCTAATTTTGCGGTGCCTATTATGGTTTCCGGTTTTAAAGTGGGGTGTTTCATCTGCGGCCAGATGCTGACGGAGGCTCCGAACGAAGAGAAAATCCATAAGCTGGCGCAGGATATTGGCGTAGATTCGGAGGATCTGACAGCAGCGGTCCGCAGAGTGGACATTGTCAGAGAGGAGGATATCAAGAGCAAGATCAACGCCCTGTCCAATATTGCGAATATTGTTTCCGGCATCGCCTTTAATAAGTACCAGCTAAATGTAAAGAACCAGGAATTGCTCAAATCTTCCAACATGAAATCAGATTTCCTGGCAAATATGAGTCATGAGATACGCACGCCCATGAACGCGATTATCGGTATGGCGGAAATGGCGCTGCGGGAGGATCTTCCTTCTCTGGCGAAGGAATATGTGGGCCAGATCAAGGCCTCGGGTCAGACACTCCTGACAATCATCAATGACATTCTGGACTTCTCCAAGATAGAGTCCGGTATGATGACCATCAATAAGACAGAATATGAGCCCATGTCTTTAGTCAATGACGTGGCAAATATTATCATGACGCGGATCGGCAGCAAGGAACTGGAACTGACGGTGGATCTGGATCCAAATTTGCCCAGTAAGCTGCGGGGAGACAATATCCGCATCAAACAGGTCATAATCAATCTGGCGAACAATGCCGTTAAGTTTACAAAGATGGGGAATGTGCATCTGCAGATCGGCTATCGGCCGAAAGGGGATGATAAGCTGGACCTCCTGGTTTCAGTTTCCGATACCGGAAGCGGTATCAAGGAGAGTGACAGAGACAAACTCTTCAAGTCCTTTCAGCAACTGGACAGCAAACGCAATCGGAATATCGAGGGAAGCGGTCTGGGGCTTGCGATCTGTAAACAGCTGGTTTCTCTTATGCATGGAAAGATCCGGGTGGAAAGCGAGTATGGCCGGGGAAGTACTTTCTCCTTTGCAATTCCCCAGGACATTATAAGCCATATTCCCTGTGTCAGGCCAGTCAGTGAAACGGTGCAGGCAGTGGGACTTTTGGCTGGTGATTATGCCGCAAAGCAGATAGAGACGGATATGCAGAGGCTGGGAGTGAATTACCAGGGGCTTGCCTCCGAGAGGGACCTGGCGAGGATGGATCGACAGAAGATACAGGCAATACAGTATCTGTTTGTGGAACATTCTCTCATGTCCGCCGGGGTTCAGGCATTTCTGAAATCCAACCCGGATATCACCGGCGTGGTAATGGCGGATTACCGGGAGGTGCGCCCCTACGCCCTGGCGAATGTCTGCATCATCAAAAAGCCCCTGTATGTTCTGGGGCTTGCGGGTATCCTGCACGGGGACAAGACGGAACCGGGCTTCAATCGACTTGACGCGGAGGATTTCTATTTTGTAGCCCCGGATGCGGAAATATTGGTGGTGGATGACAACGCCATCAATCTGACAGTAACAAGGGGACTTTTGAGCCCGCTGGAAATGAAGATCGACACGGCCCATAGCGGCGGGGAGGCGGTTTTCAAGGCCACCGATAAAAAGTATGATCTGATCTTTATGGACCATATGATGCCCGGGATGGATGGCCTGGAGGCCACTCAGATCATTCGGCACACCCTGGGGGAAAACGGGCAGATCCCCATCCTTGCCCTGACTGCCAACGCTGTTGAGGGTACCCGGGAGATGTTTATTAACGGGGGAATGGATGATCTGGTGACGAAACCCATTGAACTGAAGGATATCGTCTCCAAACTCCGCAAATGGCTGCCTTCAGATAAAATCCGCAAGAAGCAGAACCCCGCCCGGGACAGGGGGACATGGAAAAGCAAGCCGGGAGAGATGTCGGCCCAGGCGACCGATATTTCCATCGACGGGCTGGATGTGCAGAAGGCAGTGGGATTTTTGGGCAGCGAAGACCTGTTCTGGGCTGTGCTTAAAGAGTATTACCGTGTCATTGACAAGAAACAGGCGTTGATTCGGAAATATGAGCAGGAAGAACGTTGGAAGGAATATACCATTGAAGTTCACTCCCTGAAAAGCGCCTCCCGCCAGATTGGCGCCTTTGAACTTGCGGAGACGGCGGAGCAGATGGAAGCTGCCGGAAATGCCCGAAACGGTGAATTGATTCACAAGGTCACACCGGGAATGCTGGCGGAATACAGCTTTTATAAAGAGATTTTAGCGCCCTATTTCACCAAGCAGGAAAGCCTGAAAGGTGAGAGGCAGGCCTATAGCGGGCAACTGAATCTTCTGTTTGCGAAGATGCGGGACGCTTTGGAAAATCTGGATATGGACGTCATGGAGGAAGTGGTAAAGGACATGGACCAATACTCTTTCGGAGGCGTCCAGGATGATTTTTTTGAACAACTGAAAACCGCCGTGGATGATATGGACACGGAGAGATGCGAGGAGATTCTGAACACATGGGAAGCAGGCCTGTAGGGCCTTGCTTCCCGTTTTATTCTGTGGTTTGGCGTCATATCTGCCGGTATTGCTTCCGGCAGGTCTGACGCTGATTTTTTTGAACACTGTTTTCCGTATAATTTGTTTTCGTCAGGGTAAGAATATCCATTGAGTAAGCAAGGCAATTCTCAAACTGAAAATAAAGGCTAGAGAGGGTCCGCATCTGCGGACGGGAGGTGTTCATGAGACAAAACAACAGGAAACAGAATATCAAAAAAGAGAGGATTATTATGATTGCGTCATCGGCTTTCGTGATGGCGGCGCTGACCATGACGGGAGTGTACATGAAGGAGAACAGCGCCCAGAATCAGGACGATGGCTACAGCATTGACTTCACCGGGATAGAGAGCCAGGTGGAGGATGGCGGCCAGGAGGCAGGGGATGCACAGAAACCCCACAATGCCGTGACCTATCCCCAGGGAGACGATGCGATGCAGGAGGTTCCGGAGGATGATCTGGACTATCTGCCCATGGAGGAAGCCGGTTCCTCGCTGATCAAGATACCCGGCCTTACAGACGGCGTCCACTCAGAGGCGGATGTGGCCAGCGATGAGCAGCTTGCCATGCTGGAGGAGCAGAAAGCCAATGAGAAGCAGCCGGAGGAGAAGGAGGAGAAACCTCAGGATAGCAGCAATGCTACCACAGAGCCGGCTCGGGAGCAGACTCCTGCGGCAGTGGAACAGCCCGTTATGGAGCAGCCTGCCCTGGAACAGCCGGTGATGGAGCAGCCTGTTCTGGCGGAGGAACAACCGGTATGGGAGCCCCAGGACGTGAGGACGCTGGCGTTTTCTTCTGACCAGGGCCTGGTGCGGCCTGTGGCGGGGGATGTACTGATTCCCTACAGCATGGATCATACCGTGTATTTTACCACATTGGATCAATATAAATACAACCCGGCCACCGTTTACAGAGTGGCGGAAGGAACCCAGGTGGTGGCCTGTGCCGAAGGCCGGGTGGCGTCCGTATTCAGCAATGAGGAGATCGGACAGGCAGTGACTCTGGATCTGGGCAACGGATACCAGGTGGTCTACGGACAGTTGCAGGCCCTGAATGTGGCGGAAGGGGATTATGTGAATCCCGGGCAGATCATCGGATCCGTGGCGGCTCCCACCATCTACTACAGCCTGGAGGGAAGCAATCTGTATTTCCTGCTGGAGCAGGACGGCGCAGCCCTGGATCCTCAGAATATGTATTTCTAAGATTTTTTCCGGGAAAATGCAGAACAGAAAAACAGCATATCTCCGGATATTGCTCACAGGAGTGCGTGCTGGAAGGGAAGCTGCGGAACTCTAAACAGCATGTTCCCGTACAGCGCGCTGAGCAAAATACGGACGCGAAAGCGGCCGGATATTGCTCACAG
>JAAWKU010000148.1 GCA_022797535.1 Lachnospiraceae bacterium
CTGCAATGAGAATGTAAAAGATCGTTGAAATGTAGTATCCATGCAGTTTTTGACAGTTCTTGATGGTTATAGCAAACAGACCATTCTACTATTTTTTATTATAGCAAAAAAATCTTTTCCGCACAAGCCGGGAATTGCTTTAGATAAAGTTAGGCGCTGTAGCTAATACCGCCGCAACGCCATGATGGTTCCCTTTGAATCATCCTTGTCCCTGTCTACATCTTGTCCACTGCCTGCTTTTCCCATTCCTCCGCCTGTTTCAGGAGTTCCGCCACTGCCTGTCTGTTTTCCAGGTCTGACAGATCCAGGGACTTCTTCATTTCAAAGGCTTTCTGCCAGTTCTCATACACCGACTGATATAATGTGGCCAATTCCTGGAGACCATGCCTCTCAAAGAATTTCCACGCATACCACTTCAGCGGCGCATAGGTTCCCAGATAATACTCCATGTTCCAGGAGCAGGCCGACTCCCCGCTTTCCAGATGTTTCACCAGGGCAGGATAAGCTGCCAGACCGCAGGCATTCTCACACCATTCATTCCCCAGTAAATGATTTTTTGCTATGTCCAGCGTTTCCTGTACCATCCTTTCCCGTACAGTCTTTCCCGTACAGTCTTTTCCCTGCGATCCATTGTCCTCCTGTGAAGGATCCGTCTTTCCTGTCACTGCCAGCACACTCAGGATGGGAATTTCTCTCTTGCCCAGCCGGCTGTACTCCATCTTCCCCTCCTGACCTGTAATTGGCAGTACCGCAAAGCTCTCTGTTTCATCATCGTAGCCCGTGATCAATCCCCATTCGCACACCACGATATCCCAGCTTATGACGGGGATGCCTCTGTCAATGTTCTCCCGAATCAGCTGAATCGCTTCCAACCGGCGCTCCTCCTCCACATCCTCCTGTCCCCACATTCTCTCTATGTACTGGCAGCTTATGCCTCCGCGTTCCACCCAGGTTTTCTGCTGGTTAAACTGCCATATGCTGGTAGCGCTGGGGCAAAGATCCGGAGCCACCCACATACGAAACGCAAACCCGCTGGATGCCACGATCTCTTCCGCCATCTCCGGGCAGGGGCTGTTTTTCACAGCGCAGCAGAGCGCCTTGGCAAAGGAAAACAGGTAACCAGTGGAATCATAGATCCCCTCCCAGGTAATGCTTAATTTCTTCATAGACATTTTCTCCTTTTATATTTTTTGTATTTTCTGCTTTATATTTTTTGAAATAATCCAGTCTTTCTCACGTAATATCCGTCCCATAGCACCGTCGACACCCCCGTCCAAAGTCCATTCAGGGTTCTGGAATATATTTCTCCACGGGGATATAGATTTCTTCCGAAAACAATCTGCTTCTCTCTCGGTAGCGCTCAAATTCATAGGCCTGCCTGCGGGTGAAACCGCTCTCCGCAAGCCACTGCCCATTGATGTAATCCCATGTTCTGTGAATCTGGGTCACAAAGTTTTCCTGGGTTGTGGCCGGCGTGGAAAACACTGCGTACATACCTCCTTCAATAAACAGTTCCCGGGTGCCGCTGGTCTCCCCCAGGGCATATTCGGTATTGATCCCGATATAATAGTCCAGCCTGTTTTCTTCGCAATTCCACAGACAGACCCCATAATCCCAAACCTCCCTGCCTCCCGAAAGTTCCATGGAAAGTCCTTTAGCATTGTACTTGTTCCAGCAATTTGGCACGGTTTCTCCATGACAGGGGTATACCGTCAAAGAAAAGGGGAAGACTTCCAAAATTCGGGGAACGACTGTAAATTCCTTTTTCTCAAATCGGAACCTTTCATATAGCTTCAGGCTGTTTTGCGCCTTCTTATATTCTGTGGGAAGGATATGATGCTCCTTCTTAAAAGCCCTCACAAAGTTTTCTTTGGAATTGAAGCCATAGCGGAACGCAATGGAGGATGAATATTGTTTTCCCTGCATCATCTCCTTGGAAATCTCAGCAATTCTGCGTTTGCGGATATAATCGGAGGGGGTCAGTCCCACCGTGTCTCTGAAAACGCGCAGGAAGTGATAGGGGGAATAACCGCTCACTCTGCCGCATTCCGCCAGACTTATCTCGCACTGCAGATTTTCCTCAATATACTCTATAACTTTTTCTATATGCTCCTGATAGTCCATCCTATTCCCCACATTATAGATTAACCGGTCATGCCGGATTCCTGACCCCCTGCGGCAATAAATCCGCCTTCTTTTAACAAGCCCTTATCAGCCTGCGCCGTTTGATCGTTTTGCCGTTTCCTGTCATAGACAAAATCATTATACCATTGTTTCAACACAGATAATTGATAAAAATTGCGAATCTGAAAATGTCCGGCATCGCTCCCAGGGACAATACCGGACATCCAAAGTCCAATCACAGTTTACATTAATTGTTCTCACCCATTTTCACCAGCTTCGCCGCCTGGTCGGCCGCGATACAGCCGTCAAGGATCTCCTGAATATCCCCGTTCATAACCTTATCCAACTTGTAGATCGTCAGACCGATGCGGTGGTCCGTCACCCGCCCCTGGGGGAAATTGTAGGTACGGATTTTCTCAGAACGGTCGCCGGTGCCAATCTGACTGCGGCGCATCTCCGCTTCCGCGTCGTGACGCTGCTGCTGCTCTATATCATAGAGTTTGGATTTCAATAAAGCGAACGCCTTAGCCTTATTCTGAATCTGACTCTTTTCCGTCTGGCTGTATACCACGATGCCTGTGGGATAATGGGTCAGACGCACCGCCGAGTCCGTGGTATTGACGCACTGGCCGCCATTGCCGGAAGCTCTCATAACGTCAATGCGGAT
The DNA here is from genome assembly GCA_022797535.1 of Lachnospiraceae bacterium. Classification (GTDB taxonomy): domain Bacteria; phylum Bacillota; class Clostridia; order Lachnospirales; family Lachnospiraceae; genus Acetatifactor. The sequence continues at coordinate 2,792 of JAAWKU010000148.1, forward strand.
ATCCTTCTCGTCAATGACAATGTCTATATCCTCGTCTACCTCCGGCATCACGGCCACGCTGGCGGTGGAGGTGTGGATGCGCCCGCCGCTCTCGGTCTCCGGCACCCTCTGTACCCGGTGTACGCCGCTCTCGTATTTCATGACAGAATAGGCCCCCTGCCCGATGATGGTAAACTGAACCTCCTTCATGCCGCCGATGCCGATCTCATCCACATTCATCAGCTCCACCTTCCAGCGGCGGCCCTCCGCATAGTGCACATACATACGGTAGAGTTCTGCGGCAAACAGGGCGGCCTCATCCCCGCCCGCGCCTGCGCGGATCTCCACAATAACGTTTTTCTCGTCATTGGGATCCTTGGGCAGCAACAGAATCTTTAACTCCTGCTCCAGTTCCTCCACCCTCTTTTTGCTGTCGTTCAAGGTCTCCTTGATCATCTCCCGCATTTCCTCGTCGGATTCCTCCTCCAGCATGGCCAGAGAATCCTCAATGTCCTGCCTGCATTTCTTATATTCCGTATATGCTTCCACAATAGGGGTCAGATCGCTCTGCTCTTTCATCAGTTTACGGAATCTCTCCTGGTTATTGGTCACGGTGGGCTCGTGCAGTTCCCCCATGATCTCCTCAAAACGGATCAGCAGATCCTCCAATTTGTCAAACATCTCCCATTTTCCTTTCTTATTTTGAGTACCGTATATTCCCTACCCGCACACACTCCTGGTGGATCACGTTGGCCGCCTGGGCGCCCATACCTGTTTCAGTGCACCATCCGGGAATATTCTGTTTTATTCTGAGTTCCGCTGATTTCCTACCTGATTCAGAATAGGCCAGCAGCCCCATACGACCCGATCCAACCCGGCGTAATCCTGCACCACATTGACTTCCCTGAATCCCTTCCGAAGCAGCAATTCCTGCACCGCGTCTCCCTGATCCCAGCCGATCTCCAGATACAGCCTTCCCCCGCCAGTTAGATAGGAAGGACTTTCCGCAACGATGCGCCGGTAAAAATCCAGGCCGTCCGCTCCACCGTCCAGAGCCATTCGGGGTTCATGATCTCTCACCTCCGGCATCAGGGTATCTATCTCTTCCTGCCGGATATAAGGCGGGTTGGATACAATGATGTCATAGCGCCCTTCCACCTGGTCAAAGAGGTCGCTCTCCAAAAAGGCATACTCTTTTTCCGGGCCCAGCAATGCCACGCCGTTGCGCCGGGCCACAGCCAACGCTTCACTTGAGATATCTGTACCCACACCCATGCAGTCGTTGCTGTAATGCAGCAAACTGACCAGTATGCAGCCTGATCCGGTACACAGGTCCAGCACACGCATGCCATCCTGCAGTTCCCGCATCACTTCCTCCACCAGGATCTCCGTATCCTGGCGGGGAACCAGTACATGCCCGTTCACCTGGAATTCCAGCCCCATGAAAACCTGACGCCCCGTAATCTGCTGCAGGGGAATACGGCAGCTGCGCCGGGCAATGGCCTCCTCATAAGCCTGCCGCTCCCCGGCGCTTACCGCCCGATCCCCATGGACCAGCAGAGTGTTGCGGTCCGTGCCGCATACCCACTCCAGAAGCAGCCGGGCCTCCAATGCCGCTTCCTCTATCCCTGCCTCCAGCAGCAGCTTCCATCCCTTTTCATAACAATCCCGATACTTACCCATCTCTCACATTTACATCCTATACCTCTGCCGCCCCAGCCTTAAGACAGCCCCCGACGCAGGGCCAAATCTGCCTTGCCTGCTGCACTATACCCTTCGGAATGCCCAGACCGGCCCCTCAGCTTGCCAGACCATTCTGTTCCGAACTCCTCAGACCGGCCCCTCTTCTTCTCCGTCGTCCTCCTGGGACGCCTGTTCCGGCTCCTCCACATACCCAAACTTCTCGTTCAGAAACGCCTTCCAGTCAAATACAGCTTCTACTGCTGTAATAGCCACCTCGATCATCTGCTCGTCCGGCTCCTTGGTGGTCAGCTTCTGCACCAGCAATCCCGGCGCTGACAGGATCCTTATCAGAAGATTGTTGCTGCGCCCTGCCAGCCGGATAATCTCATAGGAAATCCCGGCCACCACAGGAATCAGCAGAATCCGCAGCACCACCTTTTGCAGCGTGTTATCCACCCGGATAAAGAAAAACAGCACGATGCTGACGATAAATACGAAGAAGATAAAACTGGTGCCGCAGCGCTTGTGCTGACGGGAACTGCGCTTCACATTGCGCACCGTCAGCGGACGGCCATGCTCGATACAGTTGATACATTTGTGCTCCGCCCCATGGTACATAAATAGCCTGCGGATATCCTTCATCAGGCTGATAGCCAGAATATACAGAATAAAGATAGCGATCCGAATGCCACCTTCAATGATAGCCATCAGAGATTCATTGCGAATAAAATCCTTCAACAGCCCTGAGAGGAAATAAGGCAGCACGATAAAAATGCCCACCGCCAGAGCCACGGACAGAATCGTCACAAGGGTGGTCAGAACCTTCTCCCCGTTACCGCCTGACACCTTGTCCAAAGCCTTATCTACCTCAGTCTCCTCTTCTTCTTCCTCATAAAATCCGGCAGAATAATTCAGGCATCTGGTACCCAGGATCATGGAGTCCACAAAGTTAAATATCCCTCTGACAAAGGGTATTTTTTTCAGCTTATTCCCGGCCAGCACGCCGGGGTAGTCCTCCACATTAAAATCGATCCCTCCGTCCGGCTTGCGCACCGCGACGGCGTACTTATCCCCGTTTTTCATCATGACGCCCTCCAGGACAGCCTGCCCGCCGATCCCGGAGTAGCACCCTTTCCGTTTTGCCATAATATCCTCTTTCTGCATTTTTATAGAGTAAGAAAGGTTGAGATAATGGATACCTCAACCCTTCAATGCTTCCTATTTGCTTGTAACGCCGTACTTCTTATTGAACTTATCAATACGTCCGTCGGCTCTCGCTGACTTCTGCTGGCCCGTATAGAACGAATGGCACTTGGAGCAGACTTCCACGTGGAGCTCAGGCTTTGTGGAGCCGGTAACAAATGTATTGCCACAGTTACAGGTTACAGTTGCTTGATAGTACTGGGGATGAATTCCTTCTTTCATGCTTCTCACCTCTCTATATCATTCCGTATTGTTCTGTGTTCTCATCCGCACTGCTTATGCACCCACAAACAGCGTTGTTATTGTACCATGAGTTTTTCCTGATTGCAATAGTTTTTTTAAATAAATCTGTTCTTTTTTACCATTCCCACAAAATCCCGGTTATTTCTGGTCCGTGCAAACATATCCAGAATGCGGTCCGTGGCCTCGTCCGACTTCATGCCGTTCAATGCCTTGCGCATGATGCTAATGGCCTCCAGCTCCTCGCCGTCAAGCAGCAAGTCCTCTCTCCGGGTGCTGGACTTGGCAATGTCGATGGCCGGAAAGATGCGCTTTTCCGACAGCTTGCGGTCCAGCACGATCTCCATGTTACCTGTGCCCTTGAATTCCTCGTAAATCACATCGTCCATCTTGGAACCGGTATCTACCAGCGCCGTAGCCAGGATCGTCAGACTGCCGCCCTCCCGCATATTGCGGGCCGCGCCGAAGAACCGTTTGGGCATGTGCAGGGCTGCGGGATCAAGACCGCCGGACAGGGTGCGCCCGCTGGGAGGAACCACCAGATTGTACGCTCTGGTAAGACGAGTGATGGAATCCAGCAGGATTACCACCTCTTTCTTATGCTCAACCAACCTCTTGGCCCGTTCCACCACCATCTCGGCCACCCTTTTATGATGCTCCGGCAGTTCGTCAAAGGTGGAGTAGATCACCTCCACATTGTCGCCACAAATGGCTTCCTTGATGTCCGTGACTTCCTCGGGGCGCTCGTCGATGAGCAGGATCAGCATATGCATATTGGGATTGGTGCGTAATATGGATTTGGCCACTTCCTTTAGCAAAGTGGTCTTGCCCGCCTTGGGTGGGGACACGATCATGCCGCGTTGCCCTTTACCCACAGGACTGATCAGATCCATAACCCTCATGGCCACGCTGCACCCCGGCATCTCCAGCTTAATTCGCTCGTTGGGGAATATGGGAGTCATATCCTCAAAGGCCGTCCTCCTGGCAGACTCCTCGGGGGTATATCCGTTGATGGTTCTCACAAACAGCAGGGCGCTGAATTTCTCCTGCTGGGTCTTGATGCGCTTGTTGCCCCGCAGGATGTCGCCGGTC
>JAAWKU010000149.1 GCA_022797535.1 Lachnospiraceae bacterium
GATGATCCGGCCCTGGGGACGCGGCAGATGCTTTCCGCCTGTCAGGAACTGCGGCTCTATGACACCCACGCCAAAACACTGCGCGAGATGATAAACGATTGAGGGAGGGAAAGAGATAAGTGAAAAATCCCCTTGACTCTGACATTACGTCATAGTGTAAGATGGATTTACACGGAAGGAGGCGGAAAGGAATATGATGACTGTTCACCAGGTAAGCGAGTTGGCAGGGGTGAGTATACGCGCCCTTCACCACTATGACCGAATCGGGCTGTTGGCTCCCGCGAAGGTCACAGAGGCGGGATACCGGCTGTATGACGATACAGCGCTGGAACGCCTGCAATATATTCTGTTGTTCAAGGAATTGGAGTTTCCCCTGAAAGAGATAAAGGGGATCCTGGACAGCCCATCCTTTGACAGGAATCTGGCAATGGAACAGCAGATCAGGCTGCTGGAGATGAAGAAGGAACATCTGGAAAAGCTGATCGGTCTCGCCCGTGGAATAAAGACGACAGGAGTGAGGAAATTGGATTTTACAGTATTTGACACACAGAAAATGAAGGACTATGCCCGGCAGGCCAAAGAATCCTGGGGAGAGACCCCGGCTTACCGGGAGTATCAGCAAAAGGCCGCCCACAGAAGCCCGGAAGAGGAGCGGCAGCTTGGAATCGGGCTTATGGGAATTGTGGCGGAGTTTGGCCCTCTAAAAGAGTTGGATCCCGGTGACGAAGCCGTGGGAGTACAGGTAAAAAAACTGCAGGATTATATCTCCGGGCATTATTACACCTGTTCCAATGAAATTCTGTCCTCCCTGGGACAGATGTACACCGGGGATTACAGGTTTACCGAGAACATTGACCGAGCCGGAGGCCCAGGGACTGCGGCCTTTATCCACCGGGCCATTCAGGCATACTGCCAGGGCGCCGGTACCCCCACATCCCCTTAAGGTATGGGCCCGGAATTCTACTGAATTCCGGGCCCACATCAGGGAGCCAATTCAAAGAGCCAATTCAAAGCATGATTCCTTCCAAAGCCTGAAAGACCGTCTGCCCAATCCTTTAAACCCTTCCGTTCAGGGGTTCAGGATCATCATACTGCACACACAGAAAATGGCTCCCAGGATCAGGAATACCAGCCCCACCCCAAATTTTTTCTTGCCCTTGTCCATACACAGACTCTGCTCCCGGGTCATATTTACCACCGGATATTTTCTCCTGCCGATCAGGTATAGGAGCAGGCCCGACTGGCCGTTGCCGGATATGGCAAACAGCCCCCACAATTTCGGATGCTTTAAGCCTCTGCAATCCGCGTCCACCTGCACAAGTCTGTATAACTGATACACACAGAAAAAACTGCCCACAATCACAATCACCATCGCCGCCCCTAAAGCGGTAAATATCATCACATAATTTCCCATTTTCATTCTCCCTTCCGTTCTCTAAATCCTTCGCACAATCTGATACAGTAAAAAGCCCATACTGATTACCATAAGGCAGAATACGCAGGCGATCATATAGACGCTGGCCGATACGAACTCAGCTATGATCAGCATACTCAGAAATAAAATGATATTGAGAATCGCTGCCCCGATCAGTTTTTTGTTGCTCCTGACCACATTCGTGCTCTCTTCCAGATGATCCAACATTTCCTTATCTCCTTTCAATAACTCATCCAGGCTGATGGAATACAGGTCGGATAATCTGACCACGCTGATGATGTCAGGATAAGATTTCTCATTTTCCCAGTTGGAGATGGTCTGCCTGGATACATACAATTCCTCCGCCACCTGTTCCTGGGTCAGCTTTGACTCCATTCTCGCACTTTTCAGTTTCTTCCCTATTTCCATATAAAGTCCTCCTGGTAAAGTTTCCCCAGATCTTCCCACCGGATCCATGGCGGAGGATCTGTCTGTAAAAAGTTCTGTTGTGTTCCGCGGCTCACTTTCAGTATCGCGATATTTGGGTCATCTGTCTATCAAAAGTCTTTTACAGAAAGGTTTTTACGGATGTAAAAAGTTTTTTACAGCAAAAGAACCCGGTAAAACCAGGTTCCTGTAAGCAGTTGGGCAATCTGTCCGAGGCTACTCTTCCACACAGCGCCGCTGTTTTGTGACCAGCATTACCGCCATGCCCGCCAGCAGCACCAGAGTCACGGCCAGGCCGCCCTCCAGGCCAAAATCGCCGCCATTGATCAGTTCCCGGCCCGTTACCATCTCTGTTGAGAAGATGGTACAGTGGATCTGTATGCCGCTGACGCGAATGCCGAATATATTGCCCTGGGCCAGATTCCAAATTGAGTGCAGCGCACCCACGCCCCAGATATTGCCTCGCTTTATAAAATACACGGAGGCAAACACGCCGAAGAGCACCAGATTCACGAAGGCCAGCATGGAAATGCCGTCGTTCAGCAGGTGCAGGGACGCAAAAAGCGCTGCGTTGGCAAAAATGCCCACAGCCAGAGGATAGCGTCGGCTCACGGACACCAGGAAATACCCCCGGCACAATACCTCCTCCGCCATACCCTGGATCAGGAATCCCACCACAAACAGCGTGAAAATCCCCAGGGAAAATTCCGGTGACAAACCCCGGAACTGCAGGGAGCCCGTCACCACACAGAGAAGCACCGCTGCAGAAAAGAGTGCCAACCCGGCCCCAAGACCACAGGCATATTCCTTCCACATGCCAGGTTTCTGGAAGCCCACGGTAGACATTTTCCGTTTCTGAATCAGCTTGCAGAACAGCAGCGCCACCAATATCATCCCCGCATTGGTAAAAAGCATGGCGATGGGCACCTTGTCTGACTGGGCCAGGATTTCAGAAGCCGCCAGAGCAGCCTGCATATCCCCGGCTGCCACCGCATTGAGATAATTCCGATCTGTGAACAGCAACACCAGCTGCGCAGGAATCATCACCACCAGCTGCGCTATATAGCAGGCCAGGAACACCCCTATAAACACCAACACCTCCAGGACAATATGCAACCCCTTCCGGGCTGCCGCCGCCTCCGCCACCATTACCGGTTTTTTCATCTTCCACAATTCACTCACCTTATATAACCTCCTTCTGCCCTCCGGCTCCTCCCCGTTTCCTTACATAATTGTAATTCTTTTGGTGTAATATGGCAAGCAGGGTTTTGCATATCAGGTCTCTCCCCCCTCATCCCATGTGGAAGGGCTTTCGGGAATTGCCTCCGAAGAAGATTGTGGAGGCACAGGCTCTTCTTCCCGGATGATTCCGTCCCTGCCCACAAGGGTAAGGCGGCTGATATTCCAGGACTTTTCCAGGCCCTCATATGAGTGGCGCTCCAAAGCCCGGAACTGCCTTTGCCCTTCCTTCCAGGTCAGAGCCGTGACTCGGTACTCTCCCTGCTCGTAACCGTATCCGTTGCCATGGTCCTCATAAAGCAGGAACTCGCTGTCCCTTCCCGTATAGACCAGAACCTCCAGTTCCGGGGAGAGTTCCTCCGTGGACGGGGCATATGCCGCCCTTGGCAGAATGCTCCCTTCCCTTACAAACAGGGGTATCCGATCCAAGGGCGCGGCGGCGTCTATCCACTGTCCCCCCTGGTAATAGGCATTGGTCCAATAATCATACCACCCGTTTCCCTCCGGCAGATACACCCTTCTGGTCTCAGGAATCCCGGAAAGCGACTCCGAGTCCCTGCCAAAGTACATGGGTTCCAGCACCGGGCACACCATAATACTGTCCCCAAACAAATATTGATCCATAATACCCCAGACCTCCCGGTCCCCGGGATAAGCAAAGGCCAGCAGCCTCATCATGGAACCGTCCTCCAGCCAGCAGCGGCCGGCCAGGGAATAGATATAGGGAAACAGAGTATACCGCAGGCGGTTGGCCTCCAGCAGCGCGTCATAGAAGAGAATTTTATCATTGGCAAAATGCCACAGCTCCCTTCGGCAGTCCGTCCCATGCCCCCGGAAAACCGGCAGAAAGCATCCCCATTGATACCATCGCACGAACAATTCCCGGTATCCCAGATCCTCCGTGGCCCTGGGGTAATCCCCTTTCCAGAACCATTCCCTTCCCCGCTTTACGAAGAAAGCGCCGATGTCCACCGTCCAGAAGGGAAGCCCACTGGCGCTGAAATGCAGTCCCGCAGCCACCTGCCTGCGCAGGGTGTCCCAGGAGGCGTCGATATCCCCGGACCAGAGAATGGCTCCGTAACGCTGCTGCCCGGTATAGGCGCTCCGTGTCAGGTTCACCACCCTTCTGGTATCGCAGCCTCTCTGTCCCTCAAAGACGGTCTGGGCATGGTACAGTCCATAGGCGTTCATTTTTTCCACGGGTAGATGCTGCCACACCGTCTGGCAGTATTCCTCATACATCCTGGCAGGCTCCACTCTCTCTGCATGGTTCCACTCGGGGGTAAAGGGCTCGCTGTTATCGCACCACCAGGCATCCAGGCCGCTGCCCAGAAGCCCTTTTTGGATCTGCTCCCAGTACAGTTCTCTCGCTTCTCCGCTGAGTGCATTGTAGACGCCGCAGCCCGGCAACAGCAGCTTCCTCTCCCTGAACTGCCTGTAGTTGTCGGTGCTTTCCCCCATGTTAGGCCAGATAGACAGCATAAAATGTACATGGAACTTATGGAGCTCCGCCACCATGGCTCCGGGATCGGGGAAGCGGCTGCTGTCAAAGGTTTTCTGTCCCCACTGATCCCCCTCCCAGGAACACCAGTCCAGCACCAGCCCATCCAGGCCAATTCCCCTGTTTCGGTATTCCTCCATAACGGCAAGTATCTCCTCCTGGGTCTCATAGCGCTCCTGAGACTGTATGTAGCCGTAGGCCCAACGGGGCAGCAGAGCCGCTTTGCCTGTCAGCATGCGGTATTTTTGGATGACTCCGTCCAGGCTTCCTCCATTCATGAAATAAAAATCCATCTCCGGGTCCGCCTCGGTGTACAGGTAAGAGCCATAGATGGTATCGCTGAATATCATGGGGCTGTATGTATCCATCAGGATGCCATATCCCAGAGTGGACACCAGCAGAGGGATGGCAATTTTGCGATTGGCCTGGTGCAGGTAAACGGTCTGCCCCCGCAGGGAGCCGAAACCCTCCTCCTGCTGCCCCAGCCCGTACAGCGCCTCCTGCTCTCCCCATTCCAGATGCAGCCTGGTGTGGCAGCTTTTTCCCAGGGGAATCCTGGATGCCTCCCGAACCACATCTTTCACGCCGTCAGGAGTAGCCACCTTTTCCACCCGGGCCCCTTCCTCCAACATGCGGTAGGTGGTAAATTCCTCCAGCGTTTTGCTGTCATGATCCCGCTCCCGCAGAAGAAGCCTCCCCTCGCCGTCGTAATAGCGGTAAGCGGCTGTGTCGCGGCAGATGACTACTTCCAGATGCTCCATCCGCAGACGGATCTCCTCCGGGGTTTCCGTGTAATCCCAGTGAGGGAATACCTCTCTGTGAATGACGCCCGGCTTTTCTCTCTCCTCAAAGTCTTTCTCCAGGGTGTATGTAACCCTGACTGTGGCAGAATCCCTGGGCTCCAGTCTGTGGGTCCCTGCGTCCGAACATAGATAAAGCCTGTCCTCCTGACGCCAGACCTTTTTGATCCGATTGCTTTTTCCCTCTGACACACAAAGCATATCCTCTTCTTCCTTCTCACCTTATACGATACTTTTATAATAAAAAAGCCGTGCAGCCGTCTCCGATCACAGGCATGACGGTGGTTCATTCAATAATCAGGCTGGCGTATCTGATATCCTCCGACAGGTCATAAACCTTCCCGGTGCGCAGGCCGATAACCTTGGGGCGCAGCGGGTACTGAGGATTGTTTTTCAGCACCCTGGCCTTCTCCCCATTGCTCAGGGTAACGGTACTATTCACAGGATAGAGAATGACAATTCCCAGAAAATTCCTCATATATGTAATATCCAGTTCGTCCGTCATGGCCATGATCATCTCTATGGCGTCCTGCTGGGAAAATGCTTTCTTGTATGGCCGCTCTGTCACAAGGGCGTCGTAGATATCCGCAATGGCAAGGATCTTCGCAAAGGGATAGATTTTCTCGGAAGCCACCCCCATGGGATATCCCTTCCCGTTCAGTTTCTCGTGGTGCTGCAGCACACCCATCAGCACCTCTTGGGGAATTCCTCCCTTCTCTTTGAGGATCTGATAACCAAAGAGAGAGTGGTTTTTCATGACGGCAAACTCTTCCTCTGTCAGTTTCCCGGCCTTATTCAGTATTTCATTGGGGATTTTGGACTTGCCCATGTCATGAAGCAGACCTGCCATACCGATCTTTTGGATTTCCCCTTCGGACATGTTGCTTTTTTTGGCAATGAGCATGGCGATGGTGGCCACATCCACGCTGTGCTGAAACGTATATTCATCGCTGAATTTCAGTGTGTCAATATTCAGCGCTACCGCCTCGTTCTCCATAATGGAGCCCACCAGGCTGTCAGTGACATTGGTCGCAGTATCAATAAAATTGGGGGCGGAAGTGTCATTGTAGAGGAATTTGATACCCTGTGACACCCGCTTCTTCACGCTCTCGGACAATTTCACCTTTGATCGGTCTGCTACCGTCAGCTTTTCAATGGCCACCTGGACTTCCGGAGAGATCTCTATGTCCAGGTCCGACTCGGGATCCTCTTCTCCCTCCCGGATATAGATCCCGGTAATCTTCATTTTCTGCAGGGCTTCGATCAAAAAATCGTCCAGCGCCGTCTTACGGGCGATCAAAATACGCCCGCTTCTATCTATGATGGACTGGTCGATCACCATACCTGGTTTAATTGCCCTTGTACTTATAAATTTTCTTTTTACCACAGGCTTCACCGCTACTTTAATAATATGCTAACAGTTACTATACTTTTACATTATAATTCGTTTTTCGTTGGAAATCTACTCTTTTTATGCGTTTTAATAGGCAAATTGTGCGGAAATTTG
>JAAWKU010000150.1 GCA_022797535.1 Lachnospiraceae bacterium
GTGGCAAGGAGCTGCCGGAGGTGCTGCGGATTGCACTGGAGCGGCAGGCGGCATCTGCTTAAACGACCAGGGCGGGCAGAGGATGGATGTGACGGATGAGGTGACCTGCACCCTGCGGGCAGAGGCACACCATCCCCCGTGCGTACTGGAATCGGCCGGTTTCTGCACGGAGCATTCCGCACAGGCGCGGGGGATTGGGTACGGGGAGGAAACCTCGCCCACGCTCCGTGCCGGGACGATCCCTGCGGCGATGGCGCTGGAGAACCACCCTGCGGACAGCCGTGTGAAGCTGTCGGGGGACGGCAAGGTACAGACGCTGACATCCCGGATGGGGACCGGCGGCGGGAATGTACCGATGGTCATGAGCCAGGAGGATGCCGCCATGGAACCGGAACTTTATGAGAACCATTCACAGGATACGAGATACACGGGACCCTTGGAAACAGCGCCCACGGTCAGCTCCACCTACGGCATGGGCGGGAACAACCAGCCGTGCCTTCCCGGTTTCGGAGGATGACTTAGAGGGGCGTGTGTGTTACGGAGGTCTGGACTTGTCCTCCACCACGGATATCACGGCGTTCGTGCTGGTGTTCCCGCCACTGGATGAGGAGGATAAATACTGCATCCTTCCGTACTTCTGGGTGCCGGAGGAGACACTGGAGCTGCGTGTGCGGCGTGACCATGTCCCCTACGATGTGTGGGAGCGGCAGGGGAAGCTGATGACCACGGAAGGGAACGTGGTGCATTACGGCTATATTGAAAAATATATTGAACGTCTTGGTGAACGCTTTAACATCCGGGAGATTGCCTTTGACCGGTGGGGTGCTGTGCAGATGGTGCAGAACCTTGAGGGTATGGGCTTTACGGTGGTACCGTTCGGCCAGGGCTTCAAGGATATGTCCCCACCCACAAAGGAGCTGATGAAGCTGGTGCTGGAGCAGATGATTGCCCACGGCGGGCATCCGGTCCTGCGGTGGATGATGGACAACATCTTCATCCGCACCGACCCCGCAGGCAATATCAAGGCAGATAAGGAAAAGTCCACGGAGAAGATTGACGGCGCGGTGGCCGCGATCATGGGGCTTGACCGTGCGGTGCGCTGCGGGAACCAGACATCCGAAAGCGTGTACGATTCCCGCGGACTTTTGGTGTTCTGATTTGTGCATCCATACAAAAATCAAGCGGAACGCTTGCATACCGCAAGCAAAAGCGGTATACTATATAGTGAAAGGATGTGGTTTAAATGGCAAGGACATCAAATGTATTCGCGCGTGTGGAGCCTGAGATCAAAGAGCAGGCGGAACGGGTGCTTGACCAGCTTGGCATACCAATGTCAAATGCGGTCGGTATGTTTTTAAGGCAGGTCGTGCTTCAGCAGGGCATCCCGTTCGAGATGAAGCTGCCGAAGAAGGCGCCGCTTGCATACGGCTCCCTTACAAAAGAGCAGTTTGACGCAGAGATAGGAAAGGGCATGGAGGATATACGGGAAGGCAGGGTATATTCAGCAGATGCAGTGGAAGAAGAAATGCGGCGGGATTACGGGATATGAGCTGGGATATCGTATACACGGCCGGGGCGAGGCGTGATCTGAGGGATATATACGAGTATATTGCATATGAACTGCTTGTGCCGGAAACGGCAGCAGGGCAGACGCAGCGGATCATGAAGGAAATCCGCGCTCTTGATGAGATGCCGATGCGGTTCCGGCTGTACGAAGAAGAACCGTGGCACAGCGAAGGGCTCCGTTTTTTCCCTGTTGATAATTACCTTGTGTTTTATCTGCCGGATGAAACCAGAAACACAGTGAGCATTGTCCGCATCATGTACGGCGGCAGGGATATCCGCAGACAGCTAAGTGAAACAGAAATAGAATACTGAACAGGAGGGCATCTGCCAGAAATGGCGGGTGCTTTTCTTATGCCGTTTGGACTATACAATTTAACTAAACAGGGCGTGGGCAGACAGAAGGCATCGCTTCGGCGGTGTCTTTTGTCTGTCTGTTTTTCGGAAAGGAGCGTGGTTCCTATGGGATTATTCAGCGGATTGTTCAGGGCGAGGGACGCCCCTCAGAACAGGACTTCCGGCAGCACCTATAGCTTTTTCATGGGCGGCAGCACCAGCGGCAAGCGTGTCAATGAACGTTCCTCCATGCAGATGACGGCGGTGTACTCCTGCGTCCGGATACTTTCGGAGGCGGTGGCGGGGCTGCCGCTGCATTTCTATAAATATACGGATAACGGCGGGAAGGAAAAGGCGGCGGACCACCCGCTGTATTTTCTGCTCCATGACGAGCCGAACCCGGAGATGACTTCCTTCGTGTTCCGGGAAACGCTGATGACGCACCTGCTCCTTTGGGGGAATGCCTACTCGCAGATCATCCGCAACGGGAAGGGGGAGGTCATTGCACTGTACCCGCTGATGCCGGACAGGATGACGGTCGACCGGGATGAAAAGGGGCAGCTTTATTATTCCTACCTGACGGGGAACGATGATGCGCCGACCATGAAAGGCAGCACCGTAAATCTGTCCCCTTCGGATGTGCTGCATATCCCCGGACTCGGCTTTGAACGGATAGAAGTCGGCACGGATAATCGGGTGTCTATTAAACTGCGATACCAGGACAAACGCGCCACCTTGATGGAACTGCTGGCATCTGCCGGGAAGGCGGTGGCAATATGACCATCGCTAAGTATCTGCGGCTGTCCGCAGATGATGATATGACAAATAGACGTAAAGCCAAGTTGTTTTTTTCGGCATCCATAGTTATGGTCATGACCTCAGCATAGTCTGTTCCTTCGGTTTCAGATAAGAGATTTGCTCGGCAGGTGTGATGCCCATCCCCGTTCGAAATATAAAACACCGTCTGCCACAGATGTCAAGTGACAAACGATGCTTTATATAAAGACGAATAGAATATATATAATTTAATGGGCTCCGTACAGAATTGTTTGAACTAGTTCAACATCGCTTTGATCCAGGCATAGGGAGCGAACACGTTCCAGAGGCCACTCGGATATTTCTTTCACTAACCTTTCCGTTTGTTCTTGGTAATTTTCAATTACATCTTCTTTCACACTCAAATTGTACATGGGGAATTCTCCTATAACTACAAATTTTGATTACATTGCCTCTTCGACCTTTTTCCATAACTGATTCAACTGGATTACTTTCAGTTTTTCACGATCAGTATAAGATGCCACAAGAGGACAACGCAGCCGGGCAGAGGCGCGCTCCCAATGGACAATGCCTCTACTATCTTGTCTTATTATACTACGCCCGCTGCTTAATTTCAACGAAAAGAGGTCAAAAAATTTTCTGGGGCCAATCCCCACAAACTCTTCAAAACTGACTTTCTTTTCCTCATGGGTGATAGAGGCTGAATCGCTATACAATTCAATCGTTTTGCTTTTCGGGTAAGGTTCTATAAAAACCACCCGCGTTATTCCGGCATTGATAATGTGTTTAGCACAATTATGGCAAGGGAACGTGCTGCAATATAAAGTTGCCCCGTTAAGGGATATACCGGAACGCGCACAGGCGATGATAGCCGACATCTCCGCATGGACCGGGCGGCTATACTCTGTTAGGAACTTGATCCTGGATTGCGTGAGAGACTGGCGTACCTGTTCTTTTTCATCTTCATGTCCTTCAAAATTAAAAATATTTACAATCTCGTCAATAATCTGTGAGCGTTCAGCACGATTTGCATCAACCCCCCTGGTGTAGTCCCGTCCGCCATCTTCATCCTTAAAATTTTCGGGGTCAGGCCAGTATTGCCCTCCGCCGAACCTGGCAACCTCATTTGCGCCAGTGGCAATGATTTCCTGGAGGGAATTTGTTATCACAGCGCCGATTTGCCGGCTAAGATCTGCGGAACGCAAGCTGGAAGCATATGCCATAAACATAGCATATTCATCAAACGTCGGCGTAATGAACGGATTGGCAAATATTAAATCGAGAACCCGCGACACCTGAAGGTCAACCTGTTCTTTCAAAAGCCCTTCATTTTTGGTTTTAACCTTTTCCGATGAAGAAGTCAAATTCAAGCTTAAATGGATATCTGCCATTTCAAAGACAGCCCTGGTGTGCTGTCCAAAAGGCTCATCTTCTCCTTCATCCCTTTTCACCAATTTCCTTGCATCGTCCAACCCCATGTTTCTGCGCTCCGTAAGGTTTATACACCTTTGCTCCTCGTTTTCATTAATGGCAACCAGAAAAAAGGAGCTGGAATAAATCTCCCGCAGTATATCTGCTTCCCTGGGGTGTTTCAAAGAGGACACTATGAAAGCGTTGCCAAATGAGTCTTCCCCGTCAGGAGGCGATTCTCCATCCCCAGTCTGGTCCCGGGTGCGCAGAATTAACTCAATAGCAGCCAAGGCAAGAATCCCATATTCCCCTGACGCCCTCCGCATGGTATTGCCGGTGTCCATCAGCTGTGAAATTTTCTGATAAGAAGAATCTGAAGTTTTTCCTCCCTTGCTTACGATCATTTCGGATATTTTAATAACATGTACATGATATTTGAACTCTTTCAGCTTTTCCCCCAACATGCCAATTACAATATCCTCACGAGTTCCAACCGCGTAAGTCAAACCTATTACCAAATCGGTTCGTTTCACATCCGGGATTACCTCAAGGTTCATGTTTCCCATACGATATTCTACCCTCTCCGCATATTTGTTGCTGTAATTATATCACTTCCAAAAAAACTTGTAAAGAGGATTGAAATATAGGATATCCTGTAGTAAAATAAAACTGTATACACAAGAAACGAGGGATACTATGGGTGATGAAATAATTGCCTTCTCTAATGATACAATTTTTATGGAATACGGGCTGGAGGGGGTAGCGGGCCATCAGTTCTCTAATAAAAATCTTATAATAGGGAAAAACGGGGCTGGGAAAACCCGATTCTTAAAAGCGGTAGAGAATTATTATAAACAACACAAAGACAAGCTAGAAGTAATTACCCTTTACTTTCCTGAGACCCGTTCCGGGTTTAGCCCTAATGATGCAGCTGAAAGCGAAGACGAGGTATCCCTCTACGATGCAGTCTATTATGATTCTTCACTTAGCTTTAAAGATTTTTTGAAATTAGCGGAAAAGGACAGCACTGTTTTTTTGGAAGATCTTTTTAATGGCTTAAATATTCATGCAAAAGGGGCAAGGCAAAGAAGACTGGAAGATTTAAAGAAGTTGAATGAATTCTTTTCTGCACTGCTTGGCGGGTTCTTTTTAAATGAGAAGGTAGATGGGCACATCGCCATATCACGGCCAGAAAGATCGTTAAAAACGCAATACCTGGAGGAGTGCCTTCCGCAGCTATCTCCAGGTGAATTGATGCTATTTTACTTAGGCACCTTTTTATTTTACCTACACTATAGCAAAGGGAAAAGAAGGAAAATTGTTTTGCTGATGGACGAGCCGGAGCTTCATCTTCATCCCAAAGCTTTATTGACTATGATTGATATGCTCTATAACTCTGAAGCCATATCCCAGTTGTGGATAGCTACACATTCTATTTTTATCCTTCCGCAGTTTCCTTTTGAGAGTTTGGTTTATCTCGGTCAAAGCAAGGTTTTAAAACGCAATAGCACAACATATCAGCATATCTATAATGATTTGATAGGGTTGGACAATCTTGATATGTACGAACTGCTGCACTCTATGGAAAACTGGGAAAATTACCAGTTTGTTATAGAGAACTTCCTTCTTCCCCAAACAAAGGGAGCTGCCAGTCGTAAAGACGAGCAGACAATAAAAGTTTTAGAAGTCCTCCGCGGGATCCAGGCGGAACGCCCCTTGAAGGTTCTCGATTATGGTGCCGGGAAGTGCCGGGTGTGGGAGTGCCTGAAGTTAGCGGTTCCCGATGCAAAAAAGTTAAATAGCCTTCTTAGCTACGAAGCGTATGACGTTTACCCTGACCCGGAACGGCCCAAAAACGTGGTTTACCACACTTCGCTGAAAGAAGTCACAAATTCGGGTAAATATGATGTAGTCATCTTGATGAATGTACTGCATGAGATTGAGCCGCGAAAATGGTGCAATATTTTTCAACGTATCTGTTCTTTTTTAACCAACGATGGGATTTTGATTTTTCTAGAAGTGCACTCCTTAACAAACGGAGAACAGCCCTATGGGCAAGCAGGATATCTCCTCCTTCGGGATAAGCAGGTTAAACGCTTGTTTCCTCATGCATATCAGAAGGGATTACCGAACACGTTCTCAATAGAGAAAACTAACTGTTGGGTAATACCATCGGAGGATGTTGGCAAAATACGCCCTGTTGCTGTCGTAGAGGCGCTCTATTCTCTAGAAAAAGAGTGCGAAGGATTACTTAAAAAGATTGATGAAGAAAGGATAGAGATTGCACATGACAAACAAATCGATATGAAGGTTCGGAAATCAAATGCCCGCTATTACGCTTTTTTGTCGCAGCAATACATTAACGCACATTTCGCTTACCAACGGTATAAGCAGGAATTAGCTATTGGTAAAGACAGAAGAGATGATAAAAGCCCTGTCAATTCTGATAAGGTTATTTTCCCTGGGCTGACCAAACCATAACTTCAAAATCAATACAGAAATGTTTCTGTAGATGCAACCATGTTTTGCCTATATATAATTTTGATTCAGTATACGGGCCTTTGGTTTTCTACCTATTGTATAGATGGCAAAAATTTCAGAGGTATAGCTATTAGGGGCGGGAAGATGTTATAAGTTTTCTTTGTAGTATGCTAGGGCTTGTTTGAAAAATCAAGGAAGCTGTGCTAAATCAACAAAATGGCGATGGATGCCAAGTAAACAAAGGCGAGAAAAGAAGCGTCCAACTTGT
>JAAWKU010000151.1 GCA_022797535.1 Lachnospiraceae bacterium
GGAAGCAACATTTCTGTAAGACTTTCATCTCTCCCCACCTCCTGCCTGAAGATCCGCAGTTTGTTCTACGGATTCCTGCCGTCCCTGAAGTTCCTCGGCGTACCCTCCGGGCCCCTGCCGCACTTGAAGTTCCTCGGCGTACTCTCCGGGGGCCTGCCGTCCCTGAAGTTCCTCGGCGTACTCTCCGGGCTCCTGCCGTCCCTGAAGCTCCTCGGCGTACCCTCCGGGCTCCTGCCGTCCCTGAAGTTCCTCGGCGTACCCTCCGGGCTCCTGCCGCCCTTGAATCGTCACAATCCTCCGTTCCAAATGTTCCGCCGCCCGGGCAGACTTCCCCTCCCGGATACGGCCATCCTCAAGGGTGAGTACCCGGTCAGCCCGCTTGGCCAATTCAAGATTGTGCGTAATCATAATGATTGTCTGCTTATATTTTCGGTTTGCCTCCACAAGAAGTGCCATAATCTCATCGCTGGCCCTGCTGTCCAGATTACCCGTGGGCTCATCGGCCAGCAGGATGGCGGGCCTGGTAATCAAAGCTCTGCCGATGGCCACCCGCTGCTGCTGGCCGCCGGACAGTTCATTGGGCAAATGCCCCAGGCGCTTTTCCAACCCCAGAGTGTGGATCAGTTCTCGAACCATTTCCGGGTCCGGCTGTCTGCCGTCCAATTCGCAGGGCAGCGTAATATTTTCCTCCACGTTCAGCACCGGGATCAAGTTGTAAAACTGATAGATCAGGCCCACTTGCCTTCTGCGGAAAATGGCCAGTCTGTCATCGTCCATGCCGTAGATATCCGTGTCCTCTATCAGCACCCTGCCGGAAGTAGGCCGTTCCACGCCCCCCAACATATGCATCAGTGTGGACTTTCCGCTGCCGGAACTGCCCACCACCGCCACAAATTCTCCCTGGGCCACGGACAGACTCACATCGTCCACCGCAACAACTTCGTTGCCTCCTTTACCGTATTTTTTCACCAGATGTTCCGTTCTCAAAATTTCCATGTCATCATCCTGCCTTTGCTTTTCTTATCATGGTACTTCTTCGTCCCCTGTTGTGCTTTTAGTATAAGCAGCGAAAATGACATTTCCGTGACATTTTATAAAAAATCTATTTGAGTTCCCATCCGGCGCCGCCTCACTTCATAAACTTCAGAGAAAAAACCGTACCCTTTCCTTCCTCTGAATCCACCTGGATCTGTCCGTGCTGTTGTTCCACCACCTCTTTGGCCAGCGCCAGACCGATGCCCACGCTATCCTCAGCCGCATTGCCGCCCCGGTAAAACCGCTGAAACAGCTTCTGCCGCTCTTCCAGGGAAATCCCCGTTCCGCTATCCGTCACACGGATCTCGGTATAAATTTCATTTTCCCCAGTCTCAATCTGTACCCGGCTTCCTGCGGGACTGTGTTCGATGGCATTTTTAACAATATTGCACAAGGCCTCCAGGGTCCATTTCCTATCCGCCGTCAGAGACGCCCCCGGATGCAGCCGCGTCTCCAGAGATACGTCCCGCCATTCTGCCGCCGTCTGCAGCCTGGCGGCACATTCCTCCACCAGTCCGGCAGCCTCCACCGATTCCTGTCCCAGTTCCACCACCCCCGCCTCCAGTCGGGAGAGTTTCAGCATGGTCGCAATCAGCCAGGACATCCCCGTAAGCTGCCTGCTGACCTCCGAGAGAAAATGATGTCTGGTAATCTTGTCCATCTCCTCGTTTGCCAGCAGATTATCCATAAGGATGGTCATGGAGGTCAGAGGGGTTTTCAGTTGATGGGAAATATCGGCAACGGAATCCGCCAGCGCCCGCCGCCTTCTCTGCTCTAAGGCTGCGGACTCCTTTAGCTGCACAGTGAGTCGGTATATTTCATTGCGCAGCCCGCTGAGTTCATCATCTCCGTTTTCCTCCAGTTCCAAGCAATAATCCCCCCGGCTGAGTCGTTCCATATAATGCTGCAATTCCCGGATACGCCGCTGTCTCTTCCGTAGATAAGCCAGTATGCCGCCTGCTCCCAGGGCCAGAATCCCCACCAGAGTCAGATTCATGCCCATCACAAAAAAACGCAGCCGCTTTTCCTTTCCCTCCAGGGTGCGGCTGCCATAATCCATAAAGATTCCATAACGGGCCAGCAGCATCTCCCCTTCCCCGGCAGTCTCCGGCTCATCCAGCAGCTGCAGCAATTCCTCCTCCGACGCCTGGGGATATACCCGCAGCACATTTTCCAGGACCCCTGCCGCCAGCGCTGTATATTCTCTGCGCATTTGGTTTCGAAAAATTCCAAGTCCCAGGTTGGCCAGTACCACGGACAAAGTCATAAACAGGCAAAGGCAAAGGAGTACTTTTTTCATTTCCTCGTTCCATCTCAGTATCATAGTTTCCCCCACTGTCACCGCTCCATCCGATACCCCATGCCACGGACAGTTTTAATGATTCTTCCCTCTCCATCCCCCAGTTTCTCCCGCAGCCTCTTGATGGTGACAGACAAGGTATTGTCATTCACAAAGTTCCCTGAGATATCCCAGACATCCGACAGAATCTCATCCCGTGTAAAAAGTTTGCCGGGACAGGACATCATGCTGCTGAGAATCTTATACTCCAGCTTCGTCAGCGTCACCTCTTCTCCCGATACTCGGACTCTGCCGCTCTCCACCTCCAGTGTAATATGGCCGCACTGCAGCACTTCCTGTTCTCTGCCGCCCCTGCGCAGTACATTTCTGATCCGGGAAAGCAGTTCCCGGTTGCGGAATGGCTTGATGATATAGTCATCTGCCCCCAGGTCAAAAGCTCTGACCACATCTTCCTCCTCTTCCCTGGCCGTCAGAAAAATCACCGGAAAGGTATATTGCTGTCGAAATGTCTGACACAGCTGATAACCGTCCCCGTCCGGCAGTCCGATATCCAGCAGCAACAGATCCGGCGTCTCCCCCGCCGCCATGCGTTCCGCCTCCCGCCTTCGCCGGGCAACCTGGCAGGTATAGCCTTCCTGTTCCAGCAGATATTGCAGTCCCAGGATAATAGCCTCATTATCTTCCACCAAGAGTATCTTCATTCCTCATACCCCCTGCAAACATCATCCTGTTTTTGATAGCGTGATATACTACACTGTCTGAGATAGCGTGATATACCCCCCTGTTTGGGCGGGCCGAAGCCCGCCGTTTCACAAGGATCGTTCCAGATTCACGCAGTCCCTTCGGATGCCTACTGGATTCCCGTGACTTCGTAGCCCTGGTCTGCCACCGCCTGCCTCAGCGCTTCCTCGGAAACATCTCCCTCCAATGTAACCACCGCTGTTTTTGCTTCATGGCTGACGCTGGCCTGGCTTACACCTTCCAACGCTTCCAACGCCTTTTTCACATGCGCCTCGCAGTGACCGCACATCATGCCCTCGATTTTTAATGTTTTTTCCATGTTTTTCTTCTCCTTTTCTTCATTATTGAATCTATTTTGGGGGAAATCCGGCAAGATGGGTTCCTGACTATTCCCCTGATCCCTGGATGAATCATACATCCTGAAAAAATTCAGGCGCAGCGCATTGGTGACCACGCTGAAACTGGACAGACTCATGGCCGCCGCAGCAAACATGGGATTTAACTGCCAGCCCAGCACTCCAATCAGCAGGCCTGCAGCCAACGGGATCCCCACAATATTGTATATAAATGCCCAGAACAGGTTCTGATGAATATTCCGCAGGGCGGCACGGCTCAGCCGGACAGCCGCCGGCACATCGGACAAGCGGCTCTTCATCAGTACCACATCCGCCGCGTCGATGGCCACATCCGTCCCGGCGCCGATGGCAATTCCGATATCGGCGCTGGTCAGCGCAGGCGCATCGTTGATTCCGTCGCCCACCATGATCACTTTCCCCTTTTGTTTCAGTTCCCGGATCACACTTTCTTTCCCTTCCGGCAACACCCCGGCAATCACCTCATCCACACCGGCCTGAACCCCGATGGCTCTGGCTGTGCGCTGGTTATCGCCTGTCAGCATGACCACCCGGATGCCCATGTTCCGCAACTCCCGGATCGCTCGGGGACTGTCCTCTTTAATCACATCAGCCACAGCGATCATGCCCAAAAGGCTCCCTCCCCGGGCAAAGAACAAGGGGGTTTTTCCTTCTTCCGAAAGTTGCTCGGACCTGGTTGTCATCTCCGGAGAAACCGGTGCCTTCCCGTTGATGAATTGATAGCTGCCGCCGTACAAGGCAGAATCTCCTAATGATGCAGAAAGCCCGTTTCCGGGCAGCGCCTTGAAATCCGTGACTTCTTCCCCTTCTATCCCTTCCTCCTCCGCCTTCTGATTAATGGCTCGGGCCAGGGGATGTTCGCTTTTCTTCTCCAGAGAGCAGGCAAGTTGCAGCAATTCTTTACCCTCAATCCCCTCACAGGGAATTACATCTGTCACTCTGGGTTCCCCCCGGGTGATGGTCCCTGTCTTGTCCAGGGCCACAATCCGTGTTTTCCCCGTCTCCTCCAGGGACATGGCGGTCTTAAACAAAATACCGTTCCGGGCCCCCAGCCCGTTGCCCACCATGATGGCCACCGGGGTGGCCAGACCCAGAGCGCAGGGGCAGCTGATCACCAGTACCGATATTCCTCTTGCCAGAGCAAATCCTGCTCCCTGCCCGGCAAGCAACCATGCAACTGTGGTTATGAAGGCAATAAGGATAACCACCGGCACAAATATCCCCGATACCTTATCCGCAACCTTGGCAATAGGCGCCTTGGTCGCCGCCGCATCGCTGACCATCTGAATGATCTGGGACAGGGTGGTATCCTCCCCCACTCTCACCGCCTCGCAGCGTATAAATCCAGACTGGTTCAACGTGCCCGCAGAGATTCTGTCCCCGGCTGCTTTATCCACCGGAATGCTTTCTCCGGTGAGGGTGGATTCGTCCACTGCACTGTTTCCTTCCAATACTACGCCGTCCACCGGAATGTTCTCGCCCGGCCGGACCACGAAGCAGTCCCCCCTTTTCACCTGAAAAGCGGGTACGATGATCTCCTCACCCTCTCGCAGCAACGTTGCCGTTTTGGGAGCCAGATTCATCAAACCCTTCAGAGCGTCGGTGGTTTTACCCTTTGAACGGGCTTCCAACATTTTTCCCAGAGTAATCAGCGCCAGGATCATGGCGGCAGACTCAAAATACAACTCATGCATATAGGCCATGACAGCCGGCGCGTCTCCCCTGACCTGTGCATCTGTCATGGCAAACAGGGCAAAAGTGCTGTATCCAAAGGCTGCCGTGGCCCCCAGCGCCACCAGGGCATCCATATTGGGAGCCCTGTGCAGCAGACTCTTAAACCCGCTGACAAAAAACTTCTGGTTAATCACCATGACGATCCCTGTAAGCAGGAGCTGCACCAGTCCCTGAGCCACAAAATTATTATCAAAATAAGAAGGCAGAGGCCAACCCCACATCATATGCCCCATGGAAAAGTACATAAGGATCAGCAGGAATCCAAGGGATGCGACCAGGCGTCTCTTCAGCGCGGGAGTCTCTCTGTCCTTCAGGGCCTCCTCCTCAGAAAAAGTCCTTGCGCCTTCCTCCTTCTCCTTATTCTTTAGCGCCGCGTCATACCCGGCATTCTGTACTGCCTCCACAATGGCTTCCGGGGATGCGTTTCCCTCCACGCCCATGGAATTGGTCAGCAGACTCACAGAGCAGGAAGTAACGCCCTGCACCCCTGATACTGCCTTCTCCACTCGGGCCGAACAGGCCGCGCAGCTCATACCGGTAACTGAATATTGTTCCATAATGAATTGTTTCACACTCCCTTCTAAAATCTATTTAGATAATGATATTCCACCCGTTAAACTCCACCGGGCATGGACACAGCGGCATACCGGATGCTTAACTCCAGGCTCTGAAGTCTGACGTTTATCTCTGGTCTATGAAGTCTGACCTCTGGCTTCTGGCTTCTGATCTCTGGAGTCTGGTCTCTGGTCTTTAATCTCTAGTCTCTAGCCTCTGATCTCTGGCCTCTGATCTCTGGAGTCTGGTCTCTAGCCTCTAGCCTCTGACCTCTGACCTCTGACCTCTGACCTCTGAATCTCTGCCCTCTGGCTTCTGATCTCTGGCCTCTGATCTCTGGCCTCTGACCTCTGGAGTCGGGACAAAAGATTCTACTTCATCAATTTTTGTAAAGTTGCCACCAGTTCATCCAGCACTTCTTCTCTTCCCTCCCGCAAATCCCTGACTACACAGCCCCGGATATGGCTGGCAATCAAGTCCCTGTTAAAGGCATTTACAGCGGCGTTTACCGCAGCAGATTGTACCAGAATATCCGGGCAGTAGGCATCCTTCTCCACCATTTTACGAATTCCCCTGATCTGTCCCTCAATCCTGTTCAGGCGGTGAATCAATTTTTTGCGCTCCTCCTCTGAACGGTCTGTTATCTTTCCGCAGCATTCCTGCGCTTCTCTGTCTGCCATTTGTCCTACCTCCTGCAGTATATACCCCCACCAGGTATTTCTATTATATACCCCGGTAGGGTATATGTCAATACAAGAAATCTTTATATCTCTTCAATTTATATCTCTTCAATACATTTTTCAAAAAGAGAGATTTCTTATTAATCAAAAAAACTGCTGTTGCGGGAAATATAGGTTACCCACAACGGCAGTTTTTTATTTGCTGATACAGCCTTTGAATGAAAAATCTTTTTTACCTGCATTGCAGTGTCCTCACCCATTTTGTCTTGAAACCACAAGGGGTTGCAGCTGGGGCTTGGATTCAACGCTTCGGATCAACTGCTGGGCAAAACCAGTCAAAAAAGCTACAAAAAAAGCAGGTATACA
>JAAWKU010000152.1 GCA_022797535.1 Lachnospiraceae bacterium
AATATCAACTAAAAAAAGATGCTGAAATTGTATATTATTTCAGCATCTTCTCTAGTAAATCTATCCAACACTAAACTTATCTAAGGTTTTAACCAATAATGTCCTTATTCGCCCGTGATACCCACCCGGTCGATACTCTCCACAAAGTATCTCTGGAGCACAAAGTACATGAGCAGGATGGGCAGGATACTGAGCATGGTGCCGGCCATGCTGATGGATTCGTTCAGCGTCACCGCCCCGCTGCTCTCTGTCTGAGCATAACTGTTGAAATTGGCTGCGAATTTCTGCAGCTGCACCACCAGCGTGGTCCATTTGGACTGGGTCATTACGCCGGACACATACATCCGGGTCAGGTAAGAATTGTTCCAGTACCAAACGAAGGAGAACAAAAATACTGTCAGGATGGCCGGAGCCGCGGAGGGCAGGGAAATCCGCACAAAGGATTTAAAATATCCCGCGCCGTCGATTTGGGCCGCCTCTATCAGTACCTTGGGCACCTGCTTGAAGAACTGATAGAAGATCAGGATAAAGATGGAGGCGTTAATGCCCTGGGCCAGCAGCGAGGGCACCACAAAAGCCCACAGCGTGCTGAGAATCTTCAGATTCGAGTACAGCACATAGGTGGGAATCATCACCACCTGGCTGGGCAGGATAAAGGTAAAGATAATGATACCCATCATGATTTTCTTACCAGGGAACTCAAACCTGGCCAGCCCATACCCTACGATGGAGCAGGACAGCACATTCAGCAGAGTGGGAACCCCGGCCACGATGATGCTCAGGCCCAGTACCGGCCAGAAGTTCATGCTGGAACCGGCCTGGGCATAATTCTTCAGGTTCAGGCTGCTGGGAATCCAGTTGATGGAAGTGTCCAGCAGGTCGTCCAGCGTCATCAGAGAACTGCTGAACATGTACAGGATGGGGTACAGATAGATAAATCCGATGCAGATCAGCAGCGCATACACCACAAACTGCTTCAGGAATCCTTCTTTCTCCCTGGAACCCATGAAAAACTTTTTGATCTTATCCTTTTCCACGTCCGTAAGCCTGTGAGGCTTCCAGTTCCACTTCTCCCCTTTAATAGTCTCCCGAGCCGTCATAGGTTCTGTATTTGCGTTTTGCCCTTGCTTTTTCGATCTTTTTGGCATTGCGGATCCCCCTCCTTTCGATACGTTTCACGGTTCTTGCCTCTTTCTTCCTCTCCCGCTTTGCCCGTTTCACCTGGCGTTCGTACACATCCTTGCGGGCCATGAGCAGTGCCGCGAACAGCACCACGATGAGCACCACCACCAGGGAGTAAAGCCATGCCATGGCGGACGCGTACCCGTATCCCTTCTCCTTGGTGCCGGAAAACATGGAGTCCTGGATCAGGGTGATGATGGAGTTCTGCTCATTGCCGGAGATAAACACTACAGTGTACACCACATTCAGCAGGATCATGGGCTTGATGGTGGGCAGCGTAATCTTCCAGAAGCACTCCCACCCGGAACCACCGTCCATCTGGGCCGCCTCGTACATGGAACTGTCAATCTTCTGCAGGGCGGACAGGAAGATCAGGATCTGCACGCCGGAGTACCAGAGAATCGTTATCATATTGCTGAACAGTTCCGTGATACTGCTTGCCAGGGACCGGGGCAGAAATTCCGATATGGCGTTGCCGATGGCCTGGGTATCGAAGGTGGAAATGGTGGCCGCCCCCTGATCCGCCAACATGCCCATGACCGGGCCGCTGACCACGATCACCGGCAGGAAGAAAATCAGCCGGAAAAATCCCTTGCACTTGATATTGCCGTTTAACAGGATGGCGATGATCAACGCGAATACCACGATCACCGGCACCGAAATGATGGTGCTGAACAGGTATTCCATCAGCTGGGGGGTGAAATCCGTGTCCACCAGCAGGATCTGGGTGTAATTGCCCAGCCCCACAAAATTGAAGTTCTTGCCCTTGGGGGTAATTCGGATATTGTTCAGGCCGTACCAGAAGGAACTTCCCAGGGTGTAAATCAGGAAGATAGCCGCGCCGATGATCCAGGGGGACACAAAGATCAGCCCGGTGATGGCTTCCCGCCGGGCCAGACGCCCGGGCTTGATTTTCACTTTCGCCTTTTTTGTCTGCTTATTCTCTTTGCTCATTGCCATCACTCACCTGCCTTATAGGACAAACCATCAATGGTCACGCCGTCCACCGTCACTGCGTCCTGGTTGTAGTTGATATAGAACACCACGCCATTGTCATAGGTTACTTTGTTCACGCCCGCCGTCAGCATCTCGTGCCTGACGATCATGGCGTCCCCCGTCAGCGCCGCCACCTGGCGGAAATCCTCATCGTACTCGATGATGGTGTCCCTGTAGGTGGAATACTTGGTGCTGTACAGGTCGGCGGAATTGGTATAGATCAGATCCGCCGAATCCTCATGGGTTACATAGAAGGAAGGATATACTCCCGCCTCAATCATCTGCAGGCGGAATTCCTGCTTGTTGGCCTCAAAGTTCACATATTCCGAATACATGGGAACCACCCCTTTCAGCACGATGGAGAAGAAGGGAACCTTCTCGTCCTCGTACATAAAGTCCGAAGTGCCCAGAGGCATATCCAGCATCGCCCCGGTATAGTTCCACAGATAAGCGAATGGCTTCTCCAGTATCAGGCTGGCCTGCTGCGAGATGTCCGCGATGCTGCTCTCATAAGTACCGGCCGTGAAATTCCTGTCATAATAATTGCTGCCGTAGCTGTAAGAGAACAGATTGTTGGAGATGCCCGCCACCGCCAGATTGCTCACGCCTTTGGAGGTATAGCTCTTCAGGAACTTATCCAGATTGTAATCGCTCCTGGTGGGAAGCAAATAGTTGAAGGTGCTGTACACATAGCCCTTGGTATCAATATCCAGCCTTCTCTTGTTCACCTTTTTCACGATATTGAACGCGGTGCTGCTCTCCTCGGGATTGGCCCGCAGCGCGTCGTTGTACAGATAGACGTCATAGCCTTGCCCGGCAGCGTCCCGGATCAGATCTGTCAGCGCCCCCGTGCCCCCGATCTTGCCATCGGCCTTGTACTGGCTCACCGGGATATGGTACATGCCTCCCTTCTGCCAGCCCTTGTAGACAGTGAGCAGGGACTCCACTCCTGCTGCCTGCAGTTCCTCATAGATCTCCCGGATCTGATCCACATCCGTCATTACCACTGCCCTGGTGGAGATCAGAAATTCTTCCCGTTCCGTTCCCAGGAAGTCCACCCGGGTTTTGTAGCCGTTGTCCTGTGGCTGAATCAGACCATTGTCCAGCAGATAATTCCGATAGGCCACCGCCATGCCCGAATACCCTGCGTCCTGACCGGAAAGCAGGATATACCGCACCCGCAGATTACCGTGGGTTCTGTCCGCCTCCACGCTGGTCATGGTGCCGGAATTGGAATTGTTCAGGGGCTGGATGTAGGTCCTGCGCACCAGAAATTTTGCGTAGCATCTGTTGTAATCCACCATGACGCCGTTGGGCTGGGCCTCGATGCTGGCCCGTTTCTCGCCCTCCTCCACCACGGCCAGATAACCCAGCCCGTCATCGGTGTGAGCCATGCCGAACACCGGCGCCAGCACCTTCTCGGAACTGTTGACCGTGCGGTATCTGCCCCAAAGCAGGGTTTCGGTGGTGGACTCCGTAAAGCCTGCGTCCGCGCCGTAGATCATCTGAGAATAACCGCTGGCATAGCGCCCGTCCTTGTCGTCCAGATAGATCAGCGCCCCGTTACCGTCGGGGATAAACATATAACCCTCCCGGCGGTCCAGGTAACTGTAGCCCAGCATGGGGAACAGGCTCACTGTGCCGATATAGCTGTTGGCGCCGTTCTCCACGATGGAATCCTCCGGCACCTCCACCACCAGCGCGTCTCCTTCCAGTGATACATTGACCGTCAGACCAAACTCATATTCCGGCCAGTATATTTCAGCTGAAAATCCGCTCTTGTCATAATTGTACTCAATGGTATTCTGATTGCTCACCAGATCCACCTGATAAGTGTCATTGGCGTTTTTGATGGCGCTGAGCACCACGCCGGACTGCATGTAAGCCGTCCATGTCTTGTTGTTGGCCCCATTGTCATCCTCCTCCGCGAGGGTGGAAAGGAGCACTTTGCCCGTGGCCTTATTCTTTAATATAATGGACATGGTGGGTTCATAGAGGTACAGCTCATAATTCCCGCTCTCCGCCACCTTGCCGTATTGATCCGGAATGTCGCCGGCCGCCAGGACCGCCAGACTAAGCTGCGGAATCCACAGCGCCAGCAGGAAGGCCGCCGCCAGGACACATACGCATTTTTTCAATCCCTTAATTGCCAATCCGATACACCACCTCTCCGCCGATGGCACTGATAAACTCAAATACCTGTGCCCAAAGTACATAGATGATAAAGAATAGCAGCGCCATGATGAGGATGGTAAACACCGTCAGGCACAGCACCTTGAAGGTCTCCTTGGCCGTGTAGTTGTTGACCTCCTTCACCGCCAGCACAAACAGCACCGCCACCCATGCGTAAATGGCATAATAGCCGAAACTGATCAGGAACTGCTCGTTGACTGTCACCACATGGGACAACAGGAACACCGCCGGAATCAGGGTCACATAGGGAGTCAGGCAGTAGGTAAAGGAACAGAAAATCTTTTTTACCGTGCCTTCACCGTCATTGATGGTACATACCAGGTAGTTGCAGGCAGTGAGCGCCAGCAGCACCACCACCACCATCCCGATATCGGAGAAAATTTCATAACGTCCCTCCCGGACGGTTTTCTGGAGAAAACCGCACAGGTATTTGTTTATCATATACTCCGCCGTGAAGATCACCACCAGCAGATTGGCCGTAAGCAGAGATGCCCGGCCCTCCCTGGCGATACCGTAACAGCCATCAATGGGATGCCTCATAAAATACCAGGCATACTTAAAGTCCCTGACGCGCCTGTTGGCGTCCAGCCCGGCCGAAACCTTCCGAAGCGGCCCCAGAATGCCTTTCTTCTTATCTAAGATCCGGATCACCCTGCCGGCGGCCCACAGCACCACCACAGCCCAGATGATGGGAACGATCCATTTTTTCAACCAGAGATTTCTGATCTCCCAGGTAGCTTCGGAATAGCCACTGTAATCCTTGGCCAGCTTGGCGTAATACCGGGCCATTTCATAGTTCTCTTCCTGGAAATAGGCCCGGCCCATGGCCATGTTGGCATAGTCGAACATGCTGTTCATCTTCAGCACTTCTTCCAGGGGGGCCTTGCTCTCAGTATATCGGCCGGTGGAATACAGGTTCAGCGCCTTGTGCAGCAGATCGGTGAACTCCGTGGGTTCGTATACCTGGATCTGAGCCTTGTCGGAATCCAGTATGTACAGGCGGTCCTGCAGGTCCACGTCGATGGCGCTCACCACCGTACAAAGACCCACCCGCTGATTGCCGTCATCGGAGCCGCCAAATACAAAGAGCGCTTCGCCCTCGCTGTTGAACTCATACACAAAACCCTGCTGAGACACCATGAACACATTGTCATGGTTGCCTGCTGCCACCGCCGCCGGAATATCATCGTAGGTGTCCGGCTCGATCACATTTTTTCCGGCAATGTTCAGCCGTTTCAGGGTATTCACCTCTTCACCTCTGGTCACGGTGTAAATCAGACCCTTACTGTCAATACACAGATTGTCAGGGGTGGAGGGGATGTTGGACACCATCTTTGCCCTCTGCGCCTTGGTGGCAAATGCCCTGCGGATAATAATCATGGGCGAGCTCATAGCCATATTGGTTCCGAAATACCCCAGGAAGGTACCCCCCTCTGTGGGAGAGATCTCCACGATACCATTGGTGTTGGATTCGCAGATCACATACATGATCCCCGCGTCGTTGACCACCAGCTTAATGGGCAGGAAGCTGAGGGAGTCTCCGTACAGGGGAGAATCCGGCTTACCGTAGCGGTTTAACATCTCTCCATCGGCTCCAAACTCAAATACCGCTTCCGCGTCCCTGTCGGCCACATACACATGACCGTTTTCCGTCACATATACGCCCCGGGGAGATACCAGACTTCCCTCGCCCATGATCTGCAGCAGATTGCCTTCCAAATCCCCTACCACGATGCGGGCGTTACCCGTATCCGCCACATAGATTTTTCCTTCGTCCGTCACATGCACATCGCTGGGGCCGCTGAGAGCCTCATCGTCAAACTTGGTGATGGTCTCGTAGGGCAGATATGCCGTCTGGGTCTGGATCATATAGCCATAGCCGTCAAAAGTAAAAGTCTTGTAGGGCGCGTCCGCCCCCGCGCTGAGGACGGTTCCCAGCAGCAGCGCCGCTGCAAAAAGGCATAAGGCTATTCTCTTAAAATGCTTTTTCATTTTATTCATTCCTCTCACCTTTTCCTTTACTTAATGCCGGAGTGCGCCATGGTATTCATCACGTTTTTCTGCAGGATAACAAACAGCACCAGGTTCGGGATGAACATGATCAGGGAGGCCGCCGCCGCCATACCCTGCCCCGCCACGGTGTTGTTGGCGTTGGCCAGGGTGTTCATATAGAAAGTCAGCGTTTTCATGCTGTCGTCATTCACAAAATAATTGGAGGTCTCCATGTTGGTCCATACCTGTTGGAACACCAGGATGGAGGCCGTGGCGATGGCGGGCTTAATCATGGGAATAATGATCTTAAGATATACCTGCCAGTCCGTGGCCCCGTCCATATAAGCCGCTTCCATCAGAGAGTCCGGCACCTGGTCCACAAACTGCTTCACCAGGAACAGCGCCAC
>JAAWKU010000153.1 GCA_022797535.1 Lachnospiraceae bacterium
GGTGCCCGCGGGGAACGGCAGTTGGATTTATTTTGACTATGTGCCCGAAGAGCATGATGTGCGCGACGGTAAGCCGGAAGTGACCGGCAAGATCTGCGTCATAGGCTCCAAACTGAACGAGGAGAAACTGGCGGAATTGTTTCGCAAGTAGTGTTTCGTAAACAGTTCGGCAAACATAGGGTTTCCTGCGAGGACGGGACATGGCGGATCAAATGGTCGTGAGATTTGTTATGGGAGGAACTGGAGGAAAGAAACGGTATGAAACCGATATATATTATCAACGGATTCCTGGAGAGCGGGAAAACGGAATTTATCACCTATACCATCGCCCAGCCGTATTTTCGGATTCAGGGCAAAACCCTGATTATCGCCTGTGAGGAGGGCGAGGTGGAGTATGGGAAGGAGCTGCTGCGCAGATGTAACGCAGTAGTGGAAGTAATTGAGGAAGAAGAGGACTGCAATCCAAACAATCTGGTGGAACTGGAAAAAAAGCATAAGCCGGAACGCATTATCATTGAGTACAACGGCATGTGGAATTTTAAAAATCTGAAACTTCCCTGGCATTGGCGGGTGGAACAGCAGATCACCACCATTGATGGGGCAACTTTTCCCATGTATTACACCAATATGCGTTCCCTGCTGGCGGAGATGGTGAGAAAGTCGGATATGATTATTTTTAACCGCTGTGACGGCATCAAGGAACTGAATGTCTACAAGCGCAATATTAAGGCGGTAAATCAGAATGCGGACGTGATCTTTGAGGATGCCAACGGCGAGGTCAATGAAATTTTTGAGGAAGATTTGCCCTATGATCTGCAGGCGGAAGTCATTGAGTTAAATGACGAGAGTTATGGGATCTGGTATCTGGACTCTCTGGAGCATCTGGAGCGCTACGAGGGAAAGACCATCCGATTTACCGCTATAGTGTTGAAACCGGAGGAGATGCCCAAAGGCTACTTTGTGCCGGGGCGCATGGCTATGACCTGCTGTGCGGACGATATGGCCTTTCTGGGATTCGCCTGCCGATACGATGACGCTGACTCCCTGAAGCAGAAGGAGTGGGTGCAGGTGACGGCCCGGGTGAAGAAGGAATATTGGAAAGATTATGAGGGGGAAGGTCCCATGCTTTACGCTGTTTCCGTAACAAAGGCTAAGGCTCCGAAAAACGAGATTATCAGTTTTACCTGACATACACTGGGTTCAATAGCAAGAATGCGCAGAAGCCCCGCCTGACCACCTGTAAAGATGGCGGGTGGGGTATGTGTTTTCACAATGGGGAGGGATGGCAGGCCCGGGAAATACAGTTTCGCGGCGAGCCTCAGACAGGCAGATATGGGTAAAATATGAGATACAAGGAGTCGATATGGCCATGGAAGCAATGAAAGATATCCAACAGTTGAAAAGCCGCCTGAAGGATCTGGCGGATCGTTCATACCGGCAGAATCTGTATACTTTTTCAGGTTTTCTGAGCCTGGGGGAGCAGGAACAGTTCTGGGCCATGGACAGGGAATTGCATTATTGCGGTTCCTGCCTTTGGGGCGGTTATGAGCAGGCGGAACGGAAAGTGGCGCGCTTTGGCAGTGTGGAGGAATTGGGCTATGAGGAGGAATATCCCATTGCCTGTATTCATATCACGCCGCTGCAGGCCAAATTTGCTGATGCCCTGAATCATCGGGATTTCCTGGGCGCGTTGATGAACCTGGGCATAGAACGTTCTACTTTGGGAGATATCCGGGTGGGGGAAAAAGAAGCCTACCTGTACTGTCTGTCCGGTATGGTGGAGTATGTCTGCGAACATTTGGATAAGGTAAGACATACCAGCGTGAAATGTGTGCCGGTGGAGGAGTGCGTAGATCTGCCCCAGGAGGAGCCCAGGGAACTGGTGGTGCAGCTGCCCTCCCTGCGGATTGACGCCTGCCTGTCCAAGGTGTACAACCGTTCCAGAGGGGAGATTCTGGAGGCATTCCAGAGCGGAAGAGTCTATGTGGACGGCAGACTATGCGAAAACAATTCCCGGCAGCTAAAGGGCGGCGAGACCGTGAATCTAAGGGGCCTGGGGAAGTTTATTTTCACCGGGGAGCAGAGGGAGACCCGCAAGGGCAAGCTGTCAGTCAAAGTGCTGCTCTATCCATAAGGTCAGAGGACGCGGAACTTTAAAACAGCATCATCCCGGAAAGCGCACTGATTCAAAGGCGGACGTGAAAGCGGCCGAATTTGAATCACCAGCCATGTGCGCATGTAGGGAGGATGCGGAACTCTAAAACAGCATCGTCCCGGAAAGCGCACTAATTCAAAGGCGGACGTGAAAGCGGCCGAATTGAATCACCAGCCATGTGCGCGTGTAGGGAGGATGCGGGACTCTAAAACAGCATCATCACGGAAAGCGCACTGATTCAAAGGCGGACGTGAAAGCGGCCGAATTTGAATCACCAGTCATGTGCGCGTGTAGGGAGGATGCGGGACTCTAATACAGAAAGAGGAAGGTTTTATGTACGCATATTCCATTATGCAATGGTTGTTTTTCTTTTATTTTTACTGCTTTGTGGGGTGGTGTATAGAATCCGTCTATGTGTCGCTCCACCAGAAGCGCCTGGTGAACCGGGGATTTATGCGGGGGCCGTTCCTGCCTCTGTATGGCAGCGGGGCCATCATGATGCTGTTGGTGTCCATGCCCTTTCGGGAGCATCTGGTTCTGGTATATATTGCGGGCTGTATCGGCGCTACCATATTGGAGTATGTGACGGGAGTGACCATGGAAGCACTGTTTAAGGTGCGGTATTGGGATTACTCGGAAAAAAAATATAACTTCCAGGGACATATCTGCCTGGGCACCTCTCTGGCCTGGGGGCTGCTCACCATTCTTATGACCCGGCTGGTACATAAGCCGGTGGAACGGCTGGTGCTGGCGATACCCGGATCTACGCTGACGGCCCTGACTCTGGTCCTGACTGTGGGGATCGCCTGGGATTTTGCCCTGTCCTTCAAGGCGGCCATGGATCTGCGGGATATCCTGGTCATGATGGAAAAGGCCAGAGAGGAACTGGCGCATATCCAGAAACGGCTGGATGTGATCATCGCCCTGGCCGACAGCGATATTCAGGCTCGCAGAGAGCAGTGGAATGAGGCCAGCGAGGCCCGCAGGGCGGCGGCACAGCAGCAGAGAGCGAAGATCAGCGAGAACATGTCAATGAAGATGGGAGAGATGAAAGCGGGTATCGAAGAGAAGTTTGCCGGTTTAAAACAACGTGCCCTGGAAAAGCCTTCTGCCTATCTGGAGAGCGTGCGGGAGGAAATTGGTGAACTGAGAATCAAATACCGCGTCAGCATGGAGCGGCGGGAAGGTTCCGGCAGAGTCAGAAAATTTTACAAAAACTTGTTGCGCTCCAATCCCTCCATGACTTCCAGGATATTCAGAGACGCCTGGGAGGAGTGGAAAAAGCTGATGGAGGATGAACCCGGTGAGGAACAGGAATAGGGAGCGGGAACAGCATAAATACCGGTTGAAAGGTTAAAAAGCGGACAGATCCTGCCGAAATACAGATTGGTACAGGGAAGTGCCGGAAAACCATAGGGATGTGGAGGAATGCAGGATGAAGATTGGCGAGGCTTTGGCAGCTTACCGTGCGGAGCGCAAGCTGCTGGTGCAGCAGAGACGGGAACTGTTTAAACAGAAGGAGTCTCTGGAACGGAAAATGAGGACTGCCGAGGGGGGCCGGGAACTCCATGCGGAGGAGGCTGCCACTCTGGAACTGTCTATAAATACTGTTTGTGAACGCTTTGAGGAGAACCTGAAGGTGCTGGACCAGCTGACGGAACAGCATGCGGCGGTCTGGAATGCGGAGGTTGCCCGGCAGCAGGCGGATGTGATGGAGGAAAGCGCCGCAGACATGGCTAAGATCATGGAGGTGGCGCATCGGATCGCCACGGGAGGTATCGTACCTGCTTCGGACGAAAAGAAATTGCTGGATTACAGTTTTGAGATGTATCAGGCTGCCAAAAGCATGGGGGCCATGGTTCAGATGCGGAAAAAGCGTGAAAAGTACGACTCTCTGTGGGACGATGAAGAGGAGAAACCGCAGGAGTATGACCCTGCGGGAAAGGCATACAATGCGGAGACAGATATCGGACTTCCGGCAGCCGAAACAAGCTGCGGCGGGGCTGGATCAGAGGCTGTATAAAGAGGGTAACTATGGCTGGAAGCGGTAAAAGGAGATGTTTTGCTGGAAGCAGTAAAAAGGAGATGCTTTGCTGGAAGCAGTAAAAGGAGATGTTCTTATGAAAAAAGGGACAGGTCTGGTTATTATAGCCGCTTATATCCTGACAGCTTGTTCTGGAAATGGCGGCGATTTGCCTGCCGGACAATCCCGGGAGGCGTATTCGCTGGAGGAAACGCAGACAGAGGAGAAATTCTCCACAGAGACGATGCCCACAGGGGAACAATCCGTGCTGGAAACAACCACTGGGGAAGACAGAGCAACGGCAGAGGCAGACACAGATCATGCGCAGCGTGCTGAACCCATGATGCTGGAGGAGGATTGGTCGGACTTTTTTGGTTCCCTCAATGGCACGGCGGTGATTTACGATCCGGCTGAAAACTGCTGTCAGGTCTATAATCGGGAATTGGCCCTTACCCGGCGCTCCCCATGTTCTACTTTTAAAATCATTTCTTCCCTGACGGCTATGGAAAGCGGAATAATTGCCCCGGAGGATTCCACCCGTACCTGGAGTGGGGAGACGTTCTGGAATGAGGAATGGAACAGGGACATTGACTTTCAAGATGCGTTCCGCTCTTCCTGTGTGTGGTATTTCCGGGAGGTTATCAACGAGATCGGCAGGGAGGCCATGCAGGAAGAACTGGATAAACTTCAGTACGGAAACTGTGACATTTCTGACTGGGAGGGCCAGCAGAATACAAACAACAATCCTGCTCTGACCGGCTTTTGGCTTGAATCTTCTTTGTTGATTTCGCCGGTGGAGCAGGCAGCGGTGATGGAACGGATCTTTGGCGATCAGACAAATTATTCTGAGGAAACAGTAAGTCGGTTAAGGCAGGTTATGCTGCTGTCAGAGCAGAAGGAAGCGGATATAAGCGTTTATGGAAAGACCGGTATGGGAACATTCCAGGGAACCGTGGTAGACGCATGGTATACGGGCTTTGCGGAGAGGGGTGACAGAAGGCTTTACTTCTGCGTTTATCTGGGGGAGACAGACAGCCAGGAGGTATCCAGCGCCAGGGCAAGGGAAATAGCCCTGAAAATCCTCAGTCAAAATTGAACATGTTTAAAAAAGTGTTCCCATGAAAAATCTCACAAATCAGAATGCATGTTTACACCTCTATGTGAATGAATATTCACACGCAGATTGTTCTTTCTGATAAGTGCATTCGATTATTTCGGCAGGGCTCATTTTTTCAATATAGGTCAAACACCTGAAAACCATCCCATGACCGACAAAAATCACCTTCTTATAATCCGAATATTTATCTGCCACACGCAGCACTCTTTTTCTCATGTGGCTAAGCGATTCCCATCTGAATTCCTCACCTGATGGATACGCACCATGAAATTTCGTAAATTCTCTGGCAAATGCAAAACTTTCTTCCGATGTTCTGTACTGATTGTTCTTATCAGGTATCCACTCGTGTAAATCAATATCAACTTCAACTCCTATTCCTATTCTCTGTGAAATAATCTGAGCCGTCTGCATTGCTCTTGTATAGGGAGAAGATACAATAAGTTCCGCATCTATAAGGCGAATATCTTTTGCCGCTGTCTCTGCCTGCAGCCTTCCTTTTTCAGATAATGGAGCGAAATCTCTGCCAAATCCCCAAAATCCCTTTTCAAGCATACCATCATAGTTTGCTTCTCCATGCCTAATGAGATAAAATAACGCCATCTTAAAAATCCTCCTGTAAAAATGCGATTTACAAGTGCAACTATAACTTTTTTCGCAGGTACGCCGTTTCAAAACTCTCACTTTCGCAAAGTGTCCCTGATTGAAGAATTCATACACAAGAATTTATGATTCAGTGATCAAATTGCAAAAGGCTTTTATTTCATCAATTCGATCAGCAACTGCTTCCTTGTATTCTATAGAACATAATCCCATATTGCCGTTTGCCATTATTTCCAGATGTCCATAAAAATGTTCTATACTGCCAATTATTTTTTCACATTCCGGCATGTTTGGGCCGGTTCGCAAAGCAATCGTGTAACCTCTCTTTCCACTGGAAATGGCAGCATGTGGTTCATGCGTATTACACCAGGGTGTGCATCTATCTATAAATGCCTTAAATTGTCCGGGAATATCCGCCCAATATGATGGGGAAACAGAAACGATTCTGTCTGCCCATTCAAATTGCCCTATATTTTTTTTGACATCGTCTTCTTGAAAACACTCTGCTGTTTTATGGCAGCTTCGGCATCCTTTGCAATACCTAACCTCATAATCATCTATACATATAGTTCTAACCGTATTTCCATACTTTCCTTAGCATGCATATCGCAAGCCATGCTTGCGATACTGCACAAATCGGTATATGAAACGAAGTTTCATACTTTACATATTGACCTGCCAAGTAGACAATTTCAGCAGTAGCGCCATTTTTTACAGGGCTGCAATTAATAATCAATATGTTCATATGTCCCCCAAATCCTGATTTGTAAGTACAATTATAACTGACTTTTCACAAATACACAATGCTGAAAAGCAGGTTTTGAATTAGATTTTTT
>JAAWKU010000012.1 GCA_022797535.1 Lachnospiraceae bacterium
CTGGAGGGCAACCCGGTTACCATCCGTTTCCTGGATCCTCCTCTGCATGAGTTTGTTCCCACTGAGGAAGCTGATATTGAGAAGCTGGCTAACGCACAGGGCAGGTCCGTGGAGGACATCAAGAACTTCATTGCTTCTCTGCATGAGTTCAACCCGATGATGGGCCACAGAGGCTGCCGTCTGGCTGTAACCTATCCTGAGATCGCCAGGATGCAGACCAAGGCTGTTATCCGCGCAGCCATTAATGTGAAGAAGGCTCATCCCGACTGGAATGTAAAGCCTGAGATCATGATTCCTCTGATCTGCGAGGTCAAGGAACTTAAGTTTGTCAAGAAGCTGGTAGTTGATACTGCCGATGCTGAGATTGCGGCTGCAGGCGTTTCTCTGGAGTATGAAGTAGGTACGATGATCGAGATCCCCCGTGCGGCGCTGACCGCTGATGAGATCGCCAAGGAGGCTGATTTCTTCTGCTTCGGTACCAACGACCTGACCCAGATGACCTTTGGTTTCTCCCGCGATGACGCAGGCAAGTTCCTGAACGCTTATTATGACACCAAGATCCTGGAGAACGATCCGTTCGCGAAGCTGGATCAGACCGGTGTAGGCAAGTTGATGGAACTGTCCATCAAGCTGGGCAAGCCCGTGAATCCCAAGCTGCACGTTGGTATCTGCGGCGAGCACGGCGGTGATCCTTCCTCCGTGGAGTTCTGCCACAAGATCGGCTTGGACTATGTATCCTGCTCACCGTTCCGTGTGCCGATCGCCAGATTGGCTGCGGCGCAGGCGGCTATAAACAATGTAGGAAAGTAGATTACAAATATATGTACTTCACGGAATATCTGATAACCAGAGCCGATGTGAATGATTTTATGGCACATCGTCCGGAGTACACGAAGGCGAACCGCTTTGAGGATTTCGTTTGTAAAATCTATCTTTAACGATTAGGGGAAAATTCATTTGAGAGTTTTCCCCTTTTTCGTGGTTTTTTCAAAGGATTCTATCCAAAACAAAGGATGGAGTCCTTTTTATATATATAAACAAATAATAAAAGGAGGTTCGCACATGAACAACACAGCGTTAAGAGCAGGGGCGCAGAGCGCCGACAACACACACATGGTTTTTGCAAATGAGGAACATGAGAAATTTTATTCAAAGAAAAGACTTCCAGTATGATGTAGAGAAAGATGCCTTTATCTGCCCCGGGAAAAAAGAGCTTCCCCTGCACCGGCTTAACAGAACTACAAATACAGTGACGAAAGAATACCGGTGTTCTAAAACGGTATGTAAAGACTGTCCCTTGCGCAGCAGATGCATAGGGGAAAGGGGACGGATAAAAGAATCCAGGTAAATATCTTTGAAGAAGCCGTAAAAAAGAATCATAAAAAAGACGGCACTGAAAGGCATACTGGAGTTTTGCTTCTTCGGCAGATATGGAGTGAGGGCAGCTTTGCTGCACAAAAAGCAAGGCATAATTTAAAATTCCTATACAGAAGAGGATTAGAGGCGGCTGAACAGCAATGCCTCTTATCGTCAACCGCATTAAATTTAAAACGGACGAAAAGGGCCATGGCATAACAGACCATGACCTTTTTCTTTGCAATACTTATTGTTAATTTTATGCAAAGCATGCCATGATAATCTGAGATATTCCCAATATAAGGGGGTTTGTCAACAGATCGATGATGTCTATAAGTTGCTAAAAGAAATGAAAGAGATGGATTTAGCAGGCGTAGTAGCATTGTGGGAATGTGTATAACTGGCTGTTTTATGGAGTTGTGGGTAACTCTGTTTGCAGAATGTGAGAAAGCTGTACTTTGCTTTTCCATGTTCTGTGAACTTAAGTTACCCATGACGAAATAGGCAGTTATGCACATCTCCATGATGTGTTTTGTGAGTTTGACTTAGATTTCATATTCTCAAGGGTATCATCGTAGTAGCAAGCAAAATAGCAACGGTAGATTTTGCAAATAATAGATAACCTTTTATGGTAAAACTTTTATGTTCTGTCAAAAG
This sequence comes from Lachnospiraceae bacterium, assembly GCA_022797535.1. Lineage (GTDB taxonomy): Bacteria > Bacillota > Clostridia > Lachnospirales > Lachnospiraceae > Acetatifactor. The sequence goes on from JAAWKU010000012.1 coordinate 2,014, forward strand.
TTAAAGACTTGTTAAGAATTTCTATGCTATGATCAGAACATGCAGAAAATAAAACGCAAGAAAAGAGGTATACACTATGTTCTGGAGGATATTGAAAAAAGACCTGAAACGCAAAAAGGCGATGAACGTGATTTTGCTTGTATTTATCATACTTGCGTCCATGTTCGTATCGTCGGGCGTGAATAACATCATAAGCGTTACAACGGCGCTTGACGATTATTTTGAAATGGCGGACGCGCCCGATTACCTTGCGGTGACAATGAACAAAGCAGGGGCGGTCGATGTTGACGAGGTTTTATATTCTGCCGCTTCAGTGAAAAGTTTTGGCAAGGAAAAAATCTTGTATATGGATTCCGACAGTATCACCTTTGAAGATGATGAAAGCAAAAACGTCACAAACTTGAGCTTTATTTTTCTTCAGAGCGACGGGGATATGTCCATGAATTATATTCTTGACGATGGCGGTATTCTTGAATCGGTAAAGAGTGGAGAGTTTTATATGACGGCGGGCATGGCGGAGGATATCGGGCTTGAGATTGGGGATAAAATGACTGTAAAGCTCGGCGGTGTAAGCTGTAGTTTTACGTTCGCGGGTGGTGTCAAAGACGCGGTTCTTGGCTCGAAGGGAATAGGCATACAGCGTTATATCATCAGCGCAGAGGACTTTGAAAAATTCAGCTCTGCGGAAAATGTCGAGCAATTTTACGGCGGCGAGCTGGTTTACATACGCACCTCGGATATGGGAAAAATGCTCTCCGAAATCAAGCCGATAATCGACAGCGCCCTTTTGACAGGTGACAAGACAACAATCAAATTTTCTTATATTTTTGATATGATGGTGGTCGGTCTCCTCCTTGCGGTAAGTCTTATTCTTATAGCTGTCGCGTTTGTGGTTCTGCGGTTTACCATTGTTTTCACGCTTTCCGAGGAGTTTCGTGAAATCGGCGTTATGAAAGCCATCGGTATCTGCAATCGAAAGATCAGAGGCCTGTACCTTTCCAAATACGCGGCGCTTTCCGTGATTGGCGCGGTTATCGGTCTCGCTCTCAGCTTTCCTTTCGGTGAAATGCTGGTGAGCGTTTTCTCTAAATCCATTATTATAAACAATCGGAACGCGGCTTTTGCCAACATCATTTGCGCAGTGCTCATCGTAGGAGTAATCATGCTGTTTAGCTACGGCTGTACGGGCAAGGTCGGGAAAATGGCGCCCATTGATGCAGTGCGAAATGGCCAGACAGGTGAGCGCTTCCACAAAAAGAGCATAATGAGTCTTGGGAAATCCAGGCTTCCCGAAACACCGTTTCTCGCGCTGAACGATATTGTAAGCAGCTCGAAACGCTTCGGTATCATAGCCCTCGCTTTCTTCCTTTGCCTGTCACTTCTGCTTATACTTTCGGTGGCGGTTACCACGTTGAAAAGCGGTGCTCTCGCCAGCGTTTTGGGTCTTGCGGACTTCGACCTGTCAGCAAAGGGCAAGGGAATGGAGTTTATGACGGAGGACGGACACGAAAAACTGAAAGAATACCTTTCGGATATGGAGGAAAATCTCGCCCAGAATGATATGCCCGCACGCTGTATGCAGGAAATGATGTTCAAGCTGCCCGTGTCATACGGTGAAAACGAGAGCAGTATTTTCATCTATCAAGGCACAGGAACAACCGCGGATATGTATGAGTACATCGAGGGCACGCCGCCGCGGTCTGCCGACGAGGTTGCATTGACCCGTCTTACCGCAAACAAGCTGAAAGCGGATATCGGCGATACGATCACAATCAAAACCATCGATGGCGACAAGGAATTTATGATAACGGCGATTTTTCAGTCCATGACTAATATGGGCGAGGGCGTGCGGCTTCACGAGGACGAGGAGATCAATTACATACAGGCGCAGGGCGCGATCTTCACACTGATCAAATTCACCGACGATCCCGATAAAAAAGAAATCGCCCGCCGTATGGAAAAAATCCAGGAGCTTTATCCCGAACTTGACAATGTCAGGAACTGCGCCGAATGTATATCAGATCAGCTCAAAGTTACGGATGCTGTTGATACGATAAAACGAATGGTTGTTGTTCTCACGATTATTTTAGCGGTGCTGATTACCGTGCTTATGGAACGCTCCTTTATCGCCAGAGAGCAGGGCGAAATCGCACTTATGAAAGCGATAGGCACACGAAACGGAAAAATCTACACCCACCATACCCTGCGCTTCGTTTTCGTTGGAATCATGGCGATTATTGCTGCGGAACTTTTTGCTCTGCCTCTTACGCATCTTTCTATTGACCCGATTTTTAAGATGATGGGTATGGAGCTTGCTGTTAACTATACGATCAGCCCGTTTGAAATGTTCCTTGTTTTTCCCCTCGTGGTTCTTGCGGCAACCGCGATAAGTGCGTTCCTCACCTCGCTGTATACCAAAAAAATAAAGGCCCTGGACACGGCTAATATCGAATAAGAAAGGAAATCTGATATGAATATTCTCGAAGTAAAAGACCTCTGCAAAACATATGTTGTAAACAAGCACCAGAACAATGTACTGAAAAACATCAATTTCACGATTGGTGAAGGAGAAATGGTCGCTGTAATGGGACCGTCGGGCTCTGGAAAATCCACGTTGTTGTACGCAGTTTCGGGCATGGATGATCCTACCGCAGGAAAGGTGGACTTCTGCGGGAAAAATATTGCAGGGATGGGCGAAAAAGAACTTGCAGACCTGCGCCTTGACGAGATGGGGTTCATTTTCCAGCAGATGTATATGCTGAAAAACCTCACGATATTGGATAATATCATACTTCCTGCAACACAATCCAAAAAGCTGCGTGAACCTCGTAAGGAGACGGTGCGACGCGGTCAGGATCTCATGCGCAGGCTCGGTATTACCGACATCGCCGGCAACGACATCAATGAGCTTTCGGGCGGTCAGCTTCAACGGGCGTGCATCTGCCGCAGTATGATAAACAATCCCAGGATGATCTTTGCCGATGAGCCGACAGGCGCTCTCAACCGTGCAAGCTCTGATGAGGTCATAAACGAGCTGCTCTCCCTCAACCGTGACGGTACGACAATCATGTGCGTGACACATGATCCGAAGGTTGCCGCAAAGTGCAGCAGGGTGCTTTACATTGTGGATGGCGGGATTGTCGGTGAAAAAGAAATGGGACATTTTGGCGGTGGTGACAAGGAGCTTCGTGACCGTCAAAGAGAACTGAACAACTGGCTTATGGAACAGGGCTGGTGATACTTGCATAATATTGGCTGATATGGTACAAGACTTGTAGGAGGTGATTTTATGACCGATATTCTAATCGTAGAAGACGACAAGGAACTATCCGACCTGCTGACCGACTTCCTGCGTGACGAAGGTTATATTACGTCAAGTGTGGACAGTGGGGAGCGTGCCGTGCAGCTCTTTGAACGATATGGCGCAAGGCTTGTGGTGCTTGACATCAATCTTCCTGATGTGAACGGCTTTGCAGTCTGCTCCAAACTTCGGCAGAATGCGGATACTCCTATACTGATCGTAAGTTCAAGGACAGGCAAGGAGGATAAGCTGAACGGCTTTGACCTCGGCGCTGACGATTATATTGAAAAGCCTTATGACATTGATATTCTTATCGCTAAGATCAAGGGGATATTTAAACGGCGGTATCAGCGTGATATATTGTCGGCGGACGGTGTGACACTCAATCTTGCAGATAAGACAGTGGTCATCGATGGAAAAGACGTGGAACTGCCTGCAAAGGAATTTGACCTGTTGGCGCTTCTGATCGGGAATCAGGGCAAAACTCTGAAAAAAGAGTACCTGTTTGGTACTGTCTGGGGTAGCGACAGTGATTCGGAGCTGCAGACGCTCCATGTGCATATCAACCGCCTTCGCCAGAAGTTAGGTGATGATCCTAAGAATGCAAAGCGTTTGTTGACGGTCTGGGGCGTGGGGTATAAGTTTGTATGAAGTCTTTTAGAAGATTGTGTATTTTAGTGATAACTGTATTTCTTTTGCTGATGGTGGTATTGAATCTGTTTCTTGTGGGAGCGAAAGACAGTAGTGAAGGCATTTATCGTGTGGAAGCCAAGCGACTTGCAGATGAGATAGTGAAAACAGGCAATTATGACCTTGAAAAATATCCTCACATTACGGGAGTGTTCAATTCTGATGATGGCGAGCTGTATATCTCTGATGAGCATTATCTAATCATAGAAGCAGGCGGTATGATGTATCGTGTGGAGTATATGATTGGAAACGGACATCACAGCATTGCGGCAATAAACTGTGTGTTTGGTGCGCTGTTCCTGCTGATGACAGGTTTTTTGTATTATATCTGGAGGACAATCATTGTGCCATTCGGCAGATTGAACGATGTCCCGCAGGAGCTTGCAAGGGGTAATCTTTCTGTCCCGATACCAGAGGAAAAAAGCCGTTTCTTTGGAAAATTTACATGGGGTGTGAATCTTCTGCGTGAGAGTATCGAGGACAGCCGTAAAAAAGAAATCACGATGCAGAGGGAGAAAAAACTCTTGCTGCTTTCCCTTTCTCACGATATCAAAACACCTTTATCAGCAATCAAGCTGGGTGCAAAGGCTCTTGCCAGGGGATTATACAAGGACGAGGAAAAACGGCGTGCTGCTGCTGAAAGTATCAATATCCGTGCAGATGAGATAGAGTGTCTTGTCAGCGAGATCACAAAGGCGGCAAGCGAGGACTTTATGAGCTTTGAGGTCACACAGGGGGAGGCTTTCTTAAGCGCTGTCATTGCAAAGATAGATGCGAGATATACTCCCCAGCTTGCCATATCGGGAACGGAGTTTGCGATTCAGAAGTATGATGATTGTATTCTTTCCTGCGACCCCGACCGTCTTGCAGAGTGCTTGCAAAATCTGATCGAAAATGCGATGAAATACGGTGACGGCAGACGAATTGAGATCAGCTTTGATAAAATGGATGGATGTGAGCTTATCACGGTATCAAATACAGGCTGTACTCTTGAGGCGAAAGAACTGCCGCAGATATTCGAGAGTTTTCATCGTGGAAATAATGCGGACAAGGTGCAGGGCAACGGGCTTGGGCTTTTCATATGCAAAAGGCTGATGGGGCTTATGCATGGAGAGATATTTGCTGATATTCGTGATAAATGCTTTTATATAACCCTTGTTGTGAAAATGGCGTAAAGTGGCAGATGTTTGTTCAGGGCGAAAATTGTCTCCATTGTTAGCTATAATACAATCTTCTGTTTGCTGGATTTTAAGTAAGAGAGACTTTCACTTGCCCATGAGGGCAAAAATAAGAGAAAAGGATATATATTTTGAAGTTGGATATGCCCCAACCTTGAAAATTAAGGTAATTAGTAAATAAAACCGGAGTTTGCAAAAGAATCTCAATTAAAATTTAGGAAGTTAAAAAGCAAAATAATAGAAATAATCTGCCACACGACAGCAAAAAATGCCGTTGTACAGCGGATGTATTTTCATGCGTTTACGGAACGGCGGCTTTGAGAAAGGCAAAGCTGCCGTTTTGTTATCGAGAATTTGGTGAAAAACAAGCTGCCATAGGAGATAATATATGCGTAAAATACCACTCAAAATATTACACCTCAGAAGCGGCGGTCTGCCGTTTCCGCCGGATTATCCGTTTGGCAGCAGGGGAGGTTAGAGGTAATACGGGGAATGGACTGCCCCTATATATGGTGTCAGTAACCCTTTATTCTTTATACGGATTTACATAATCCGGGCAGAGGTGTGTTTCGCTCCATGCCATCATTGTCTGCAGGACGGGAATGAAGCTCTCTCCCAATTCGGTCAGCGAATACTCCACCTTTGGCGGTATTTCTTTGTAAATCTCTCGGTGGAGGAACCCATCGCTTTCCAGTTCCCGGAGCTGTTTTGTCAGCGTGGACTGCGTGATGCCGTCAAGACGGCGCATCAGTTCCCCGAACCGCTGGACTTTGTAAAAGGACACATACCATAAAATCAGGATTTTCCATTTGCCGCCGATCACGGACTGCAGTCTGCTCATGGGTTCGCAGCGGGCAATCACTTCTTTGTCATTGAATTTGCTTTCAGCCATTTCATTCCACCTCTTTCCCCCATCAGTATATTTCAGTGGCGGGGGAAAATCAAGATACGGTTATTTTTGACAGATAGTATCCTTTTTGCAAAAGGTATGAAAAGCAGTACTACCAACATAAAAAGACAGTACTTGATTTTATGGGGCATCAGAGGTAACTTAGTGCGAAAGAGGAAAGACACAAGGAGGAATGAACGATGCATTACACAGGAACCATATGGAGGCCGCCCTATGAGGCGTCTTCCCTGCTGCTGGAAGCCACGGTGGGCTGTACGCACCACAGATGCAAGTTCTGTACGCTCTATGCTGACCTGCCGTTCCAGTTCAGGATGTCCCCGCTGGAGGACATAGAGGCCGATCTGAAGGAGGCGCAGGAGACGTACCGCCGCTTTACGGGGAGAGCGCCGTCCCGGATTTTCCTGACTGGGGCGAACCCGTTTGTACTAAAGTATGACAGACTCATGGAGATTGCGGGGCTGGTACACAGGTATTTTCCGGGGATGGAGACCATCGGCGGCTTTGCCAGGGTGACGGACATCACCCTGAAATCAGACGAGGAACTGGAAGCCCTGCACAAGGCAGGATATGACGGACTGACCATCGGCATGGAGACGGCGGATGATAGGGCGCTGCGGTTCATGGAGAAAGGCTATCTTGCGGCTGACATTCTGGAGCAGTGCAGGAGGCTGGAACGAGCGGGCATTCGTTACAGCTTTTTCTATCTAACGGGAATATCCGGCGCAGGGAATGGGGTGGCAGGCGCAGATGCGACTGCCAGACTGTGCAACCAGCTCCATCCCATGCTGATAGGAGCCAATATGCTGACGGTCTATCCGGATTCCGTATTGTATGATGAAATCCGAAAAGGCAACTGGAAAGAGGAAAGCGAAACGGAGAAATACAGGGAGGTCCGGGCACTGGTGGAGAATCTGGAAATCCCCACGGCTTTTGCGGCGCTTGGGGCGTCCAATGCGTTCCAGATGCAGGGCGCACTGCCGGAGGACAAGGGGAAACTGCTGGATTTCCTTGATGATGTCATAAAAAATGTGGGCGAGGACGAGCTGCGGCGTTACCGTGAGGGCATCCGTCATTTGTAGGGAGGTGGATTGAGATGCATTTTACCGGAAGGACGTGGCGGCCGCCTTACGAGGCGCATTCCGTTATCATTCAGGCAACCTCCGGCTGCACTTACCGCAAATGCCGTTTCTGCAGCCTTTATAAAGACGAGTGTTTCCGTATGTCCCCGATGGAGGAGTTCGAGGAAGACTTAGCCGAGATCAAAACTTACCAGCCCTATGCAAGACGCATCTTCTGGACGGGGGCGAACCCATTCGCCATGAGCTATGAGAACCTGAAACTGCGGGCGCTTACGGTAAGGGATTACCTCATCAAATGCCAGAGCATGGCCATGTTCGCAAGCATACGGGACATCATGGACAAGGAAGTGTGGCAGCTAAGGAAACTTCGGGCAATGGGGATAAACGGCCTGAGTATCGGGACGGAGAGCGGGGATGATGACACGCTTGCGCTGGCGGGAAAGGGATATACGGCGGCTGATATTTTGGAGCAGTGCCAGAAACTGGATGAGGCGGGAATCGAGTATTATTTCGTCTATATGACCGGGCTTGCGGGGAAGGGCGGCGGATACCAGAATGCGGTAAACAGTGCAAAGCTGTTCAGCAGGTTAAACCCATATTTTATATCGGTGGATTCCCTTACGCTGTTCCCGGACACGGAACTGTACCGCATGGAACAGGAAGGGCGGTTCGTCCCTGTCGGGGAGAAGGAGCGCCTGCAGGAACTGCAGGTATTTATCAGGAATTTACAGATACGGACCCATCTGTTTGCAAACTCCAGTTCCAATTTTTATCCTATCACGGCTTATCTGCCAAAGGAGAGGGATGCCGTGGTCAGTGAGCTGCAGTTCGTCTATGATACGGTGAGCGAGGAGGAGATGGCAGAATACCGCAGGAACCTGAAATCTTTGGGATAAGGATAACCATACAAAAGAGACCGCCGCTATGGGGAGATTCACCTCATAAGCGGCGGTCTGCCGTTTCCGCCGGATTATCCGCTTGGATGTTGGGAAGGTTAAAGGTAATATAGGGGAGCGGAAAATGGCAGCCTATATTTGTAGGGATGTCTCATGAAATCTTTATCCAGTTACGCTCCCAAATCGACTATTTATGCTATCGGAGTTAAAAAAATCCCTGTTTTTCCGATACACGAAGTGAGGGCAGAAGGAGGTTGGACTGATGAAAATTGCTGTCTGTGATGATGAAAAAAATATAAGAACCTATCTGTCTACACTTGTTAGAAAGCAGGGGACAGAATGCGAGGTCACGGAATATGCCAGCCCAGAGGATTACTTTTCAAGCGGGGCAGAGTATGACATCCTGTTCCTTGATATTGAGCTGGACTGCCCGGAACAGGGCATGGACGGCATGGAGATGGCAAGGCAGATCAGGGGCATGGAAAATGTGAAACAGCCCGTCATCATCTTTGTCACGGGATATGAGAAGTATATATATGATGCCTTTGATGTGGGGGCGTTCCAGTACCTCCTGAAACTGTAGAGCGGCATTTTATATTACTCAGCGGCGACATAGTCGCCGCAAATTAAAATCTCCAGATTAGAGCAGATATCTACGAGACTATGGGAACGGGTTTTGACATAAAGGCTTAAATATAGGTTTTCCCTTGTTTTGCCAGAGGTGCTTGAAATGTATCTCTGCAAGTTGTATGGATTTATATAAGGGAGCAGAGACATCAATTTTATCAAGGAGGACGATGATTATGGCGATGGAGATTAACGGGAATCTTCTTGACTATTCAGTCAAGAAGCAGAATTACAGCAGCTATGCAAGTGGTTATGCGGGTGCAGCGGACGGCAGAAAGAAGACGGCAGAAGGCAGGGCTGCCACACAGACGGGCAGCATCGGTGAATCGGGGCTTTCCCAAAAGGCGCAGGCCTTTTGGGAAAAACTCAGGAATACCTACAGTGGCATGGATTTCATGGTGGCGGACTTCGACAAGGGGGACAATGCAAAGGAAATCCTGTCTCGCGGCACAAAGGATGTCTCCGTCATATTCTCCAGTTCGTAGCTTGAAAAGATGGCTTCGGACGGGAAGTATGAGCAGGAGTACATGAGCCGGGTGCAGGGTGCGCTCCGGATGTCGGAGCAGATCAACCGGGAGTTCGGCTTCACATCGGCATCGGGACAGAAGGACGGCAGTGCCGCAATAAACAGGGTAGGAATCTCCTTTAATTCAATTGGCACGACATCGCTCTTTGCGGAACTGGAAAAGGCCAGCGCAAGGCAGAGGGAGCACATCGAGAAGGCAAGGGAAAAGCAGTGGGGGAATACGGGCGTGAAACGGACGACTGTGCAGGCGGACAGCATGGAGGCACTTCTTGAAAAGATCAGGGGAGTGGATTGGGATTCCGTAAAGGAAGAATATAAGCCGCAGAGCGGCGGGCGCTTTGATTTTACCATATAGCAGGAGGATAACGGAATGTCAATGAATATCAATCAGGATTACAGCCAGTTCTATGCGGGGACGGAGCAGATAAAAAGCTACGGCTCCAATCCGGCGGCGAAGAAAGACACTTAAGTGAAATACCGCTTCAACACCACGGATGAGCAGGGCGGCAAGGTCATGGATTCGTGGATATGGTAGTATAATCTTTACACCCGATTCCGCAGAGGCGCATAAAACTCTGCCCCCGTGGAATGCCCGGAATTATTACGAGGGGTGCGTGGGATTAAGAATAATTGACAGCATTGGAGGAAATTAAGAAATGAGTATTAGTGGAATTGGCGGCAATGTAGTAAGGGATTATTCAGCCGTATATGGCAGCAGGGCGGCTGTCTCCCGTTCCGGAGCAGGGGCGGCAAAAGAGCCTGTGACTGACAAGGCAGTAAAAACATACCAAAAGCAGAATGCAGACCCGGTCTATGCGGAACGGGCGCAGAAGCCGGATAACCTTGCAGCCCAAAACAGCAAAACAACATTCCCTATATCATCCATCATAGCAAAGTATGAGAAATATACGAAAGCCATTGATGAACATTATGCAAAGGTGAATGAAGAAAATAAAAAATTTGCCAACCCTTCAAAGCATATATGGGATAAATATTATAATGCGAAATCCCCTTATTATGTAAAGGGGCTGACGCAGAGGGAACGTGAAATATGTGCGGAATCTGAGAAACGTGTCCTGAATGGGCTCCCGGCTGCTGTGAACAGCTATGACCCGGTCATCCAGAAGGCTTTTGGCGGGATCATGAGCGATGAGGAATGGAACGATGAAGTGCGCGGCGGCATAAACGAATCTGTGAACCAGCTTTTTGAGGAAAACGGGATCGTCATTCCGGAGGGTACAGACCTGCGTCTGAGGGTTGACCCATATGAGTATAAAATCCATGCTGAGGGTGTGGACGAGGCTTTGGCAAGGCAGATAGAAGAAGCCCTGAACAGGGGAAATAATGGGAGATACCTATACGAGCATCTGCGCTGGTGCAACCCGGCAAGGAACGGGGTCGTGCAGCCAAAACAGTATTTGTATGACACAGCTTACCAGGAGAAGGCTGTCATGTGGCATTTTGTCAACGACATGACGGGTCTGGATATGAGGGAGCTGGAAAACCGGGACGGTGTGATCTATACGCCGGACGGGCGGAACCTGTGGGATGTAGTGGCGGAACGGTTTAATGAAAAACGAGCAAAGGGTGAGATAGATGCGCTGTCCATGTCAGCACTGTATGAGGATTATCAGGTCTTTGCAAAAGAGGGATGGGATAAGGAGGATGAGCGCGGGCTTACCATCGGCTACAGGAACGGTAGCCTTTATGACATCGACACGGAATATGGTTACGGTCCGGAACAGAGGGGATGGCTGGAGGATGCCGGAAAGGAACATGACCAGTATTGGAAAAATTACCGCAGGGAACGGGAGGAAAACTTACATAGGGAAAAAGCCGTGCCATCGGCATATGAAAAATGGCTGGACGGGCAGATGGCATATACGGATGAAATCCTTTCGGAGCTTGGGAACAGGACATATGGAAAGAACGGGACGCTGCTGTCCCAGCCGAACCTGAAAGCGATGCAGCAGCTATTGGATTATGCGGTCAGCAATGGAAGAATTGTGCCTCTTACAAAGGAAATCCTGCATCTTCCGGGCAGGGAAGTAATGCAGGGCGGGTTGGATGTAAAAGCATGACTGGAAACAAGGCTACAGTCATTTGAAAGTATAATTGAAATGTATTTAAGAAGATAACTTAGATGCAAATCACAGTTTGAACAGGGAGGGGAATGTTTATGCCATTGGTCAAGTCAGATGATATAAATATTTACTATGAAGCATATGGGAAAGGTGAAACCATTGTATATTTGCAGTCGCCATTCGGAGGAATCAATCCGGGAGCGATTTTTTTTGCAGGGCGTTTATCGCTGCGTCATAGAGTTATTATATGGGATAGTCCAAATTGTGGTAATTCTGGTATATGTATAAAGGATGCACCAAGTGAGTGGCATTTGTCCTGTTATTATTTGAAGGCATTGTTAGATACTTTGGGAGAAACTTCTGTTCATATTGCAGGATGTTCGGGTGGAGGAGAAATGGGTTTACTTTTTACCCACTTATACGGAGATATGGTAAAAAGTCTTGCCATGTATCGTCCTACTGATACAACGAGCAGTGTAGAGAAAGAAGTGTCAAGAGCAAGGTATCGAACTATTGCAGAGGTGGCTGAATCGGCATCCATGGAAGATGTAGTTCGGTTTAGCCAGAATCCGCCATCGACACGTTTTAGTGGAATTACAAAATGGTTTTTTAATATTTATAACAAGGATAGAAAAGCATTCGATGATTTGGACGGGAAAAAGATTTCTGTATTATTGAACAAATGGGCAGATTATATGGAAAATCCCATGTTTTATCGTGCAAACATGAACAATGATGAACTTGCAAAAATTGAAATCCCTGTTTTAGTAGCTCCCTGCGCAGACGAGTTTCATACAGAAGAAATTGCGATGGATCTGTGCAGGAATCTTCCGAATGCAAAGTATATTCCTTCGCCATCCCTTAGGAAAGAGAATGAGATATATGGTGCGATATTGGAGGAACACCCATTTGGTGGTTTCGCAAAATTTGTTGATGACTATAATGATTTTATCATTTCATTGTGAAATTTTCATTTGCCACTCTGATATTTCAAAGCGATTAGGAAAGGCTTAGGCGCTGATTCTGCATAAATATTTATGCTGTAAGGAGAAGGAAAGGATTAGATATCTTCATAATTTTTATTGCCTATACAATATTTTAATTGTGAAAATCTTACTTTATATAACAAAAACTAAAAAAAGTGCTGGAAGTAGAAAGTTTCCAGGCAGCGGCAAATTGGTAAAACGCATAGTGTTATAAGATGTATTAGATAAATAGTTTTTATGATGATTACATTATCTCAAAGTTAAAAAACTTTCAGTAGAAATGTAAGTACGTTTGTGTTAAAATCTATGAGACCAACTATACATTGGGATTGGAAGGAACCGACTGGGAGGAAAAGCTACAATGGTTAAACATATGATTTTCACAAATATCCTTATGGTTTGCGGTCTGATTCTGTTGGCAGGATGTAGTGGGAAAACGCCCGGGATAATGCCTGGCGAACAGGAACAGCAGGGCTCATTGATGCCCACTGGTGCAACAGAATCAGCAGAAATACCCGGTCAATCCGGCGGCCAGAACTTGCCGGAGCAGTCGGAGGCCGAAAGCGACCAGGAAAATGCAGAGGGCCAGACTGTTGGATCTATCACGATGGCGGAGGCGAAGGCAGCTGCCCTGGGCAACGCAGGACTTTTGGAGGAGGAAGTGCAGTTTGTTCGGGTTCATCTGGATTCAGAGAGCGGCTCCTCCACATATGATTTGGAATTTATCAGTGCGGACGCGGCATATGACTACAGGGTGAGCGCAGTCACGGGGGAGATCCTTTCCATGAACTGTGAGATGGGTGATTACGATCTCGAAAGTGTACCCCAGGGAACACGTCAGGCTGTAGCCACTCAGTCTGGGCAGGGAACCATCCAATCAGCGCAGGGAGCCACCCAGCCAGCACCGGAAGGCACTCAGTCTGGGCAGGGAGCCACCCAGCCAGTGCCGGAAGCCACTCAGCCTGGGCAGGGAGCCACCCAGCCAGTGCCGGAAGCCACTCAGCCTGGGCAGGGAGCCACCCAATCAGCGCAGGGAGCCACTCTGCCGGCGCCGGAAACAGGGACCCAGGAAGGACAGTATATCGGTCTGGAGGCGGCAAAGCGTGTGGCCCTGGAACATGCCGGCCTGAAAGAGGAAGAGGTGCGCTTCGCCCATACGAAACTGGAACTGGAGGATGGAATCTGGCAATACGATGTGGAATTTTATCTGGACAGCACCCGGATGGAGTATGACTACGACATTGACGCACTGACCGGGGAGATCCGTTCCTTCGATCATGATGCGGAGCATCATTCCCAGGGAGCAGGCGGCGTCAGCCCAGTAGGGGATGGGCAGATCACCGGAGACAGGGCGAAACAGATCGCTCTGGAATATGCAGGCGTGGCCGAGAAAGACGCGCAGTATCTGGAAGTTTCCTTTGATTACGATGACGGGCGCGCCGAGTACGAGATCGAGTGGCATGTGGGACGAACAGAGTACTCCTGTGATGTGGACGCTGTTACCGGCGAGGTGCTTAGTTTTGAGAAAGAGTTCGATTAGAGGGCGTGCAATAAAATGGCATGATGAATAAACTCAACAGCAAACACAATAAACAAATGCAGTAAATAAAAGGGAAATAATGTATGAACTGTAAAATAGCCGTTGTGGACGACAGTCCTGCCGATGCGGAATATGTTGCCGCTCTGGTTGCCCGCTGGGCAGAAGAGGCCCGGCATACCATTGGAATCTCCGTATTTCCGTCGGCGGAATCTTTTCTCTTCCAATATGAGGATGAACAGAACTTTGATATTCTTCTGCTGGATATAGAAATGGGGAAAATGAACGGCGTAGAACTGGCGAAGGCAGTCCGGCGGAGGGACGGATTGATGCAGATCATTTTTATCACCGGCTATCCCGATTTTATGGCAGAAGGATATGAGGTGTCGGCGCTGCACTATCTGATGAAGCCAGTCTCTGCCCGGAAGCTGTGCGGCGTGCTGGATAAAGCCGCAGGAAATCTTGTGAAAGCAGAGCGGCGGCTGTGCGTCGCCTTTGATGGGAGGACGGTATTTGTGCCGTTCTCCCGGATTCTTTATGTCGAGGCCCAGAGGCAGTATGTCCTGATCCATACCGTTGGAGAAACCTATCGGATGAAAAGATCTCTGGTGGGAACCCTGGAGGAACTGGACGAATATTTTTTCCAATGCCAGCGGTCTTTCTGCGTTAATCTGTGCCATGTATCGCAGATTACGAACAGCGGTGTGGTGCTGAAAAACGGCGAGGAAATTCCCATCAGCCGGGGGATGGCGGAAAAAATCGGGAAAGAAATGATTCGTTTGTTTTAAGAGATTGACTGTAAGAGGTGTTTATGCTGCTGAGAAAATGGATCGACAGAAGGATTGAGGATTATCAAAGTGACCTTCTCCAGAAATACTGCGACGAAGTGGAATCCATGTACATAAAAATGCGGGGTTGGAGACACGATTATCACAACCATATCCAGGCGCTGCAGGCCAGCATGGCACTGGGAAAATACGATGAGGTGAATGCTTATCTGCGCCAGTTGAATGACGATCTGACCCAGGTAGATACTACGATAAAGACCGGGCGGGTCATGGTGGATGCCATTTTAAATGGAAAAATGAATATTGCCGCCCAGAACCACATTCTGGTCAACGCCAAAGCCAGGATTCCGGAGGGAACGCCGGTCACGGATGTGGACCTCTGCGCAGTCATCGGAAATCTGTTGGACAACGCCATTGAGGAGAATAAAAGACTCCCGGAGGAAGGGCGCTTTATCCGCATTTATATCGGCCGGAAGAATACACAGCTGTATCTTGCGTTCACCAACGCTGCAGGAAAAAAGCGGGAAAAGGACAGAGACCGATTCCTGTCTGCCAAGGGCGCGAGGCATGGTCTCGGTCTGGCGCGGGTGGAAAGTCTTGTGAAAAAGTACGGAGGCCTGTTCTCGGTGGACAGCGAGGACGGCGGATTTACGGCGGAGATTTTGATTCCTTTACGACTACAGATTTCATCCCAAAGTATTGACCAGAGCACTTTCAGCTAAAAAGCACAGATGAAAATTCAGACCTCATATTTAGTGAAGCGTGACCCGATCAGCACATAAGCCGCATTTCGTTCACCGAAAATAACTTTTGGTATACGGAATGCGCTTTTTTATGTATTTCGTGTACACTGTATGTATAAGCTGTGAAGCGTGCCCGGGAGGAGAACGCTGCAGAGGCTTGTCACGGGTGATATAATCGGACGATAAAACCACATCTGAATTCACGCGGCCGCCTGATACTGCAGATCATGCAAGGAGGATTCAAAATCAGATGGATAGACAGGAGAGAAAAAAGACACAAAAGACACAAAAGGAGCCGAAACGCAGGCCCAAGTACGGAATGTTTTCCTGTGTGGCCTATATTTACCGCATTCTATGGCGGTTCGAGCGGGGGCTGGTGTTCACCGTGATCTTTACGATACCCATTTCCCTGGCTCTGTCGGCCCTGGCACTCTATACGCCCCCGGCTGTTCTTCAGGCCCTGACCCAATCCAGGAGTCCCGGGATAGCCGCTCTTGCAAAACAGGAGCAATTCACACTGGTAGAGCAGTCGTTGCCCAAGAAGTACAATCTGCCTGCACAGTCGTTGCCCGAGAAACACAAGCTGTCTGCACAGCCGCAGCCCGAGAGGTTCACGCTGGCAGCGCAGGTGATCCTGGGCCTGCTGCTGGCGCAGCTTTTGCTGAACCTGGTCAACAATGTGATTGCTGCCAGGATCCATAGTGCCGAAAACCGTGTCCTGGCACATCTGGGACATATCTGGACTAAATATGTGCGGGAACGGGACTGGTACCACGACTATAATCCCGAGGCGAGGAAAGCGGAGGAACGGGCACAGCAGGGCACCCAGAACAACCATGGGGCAGGAGTGCATTTTCCCATGGACTTTGCCAACATGCTCACACAGGCGCTGAAATTTCTACTGTTCGGGGCGGTGGTATCCCTGCTGCATCCGGCGATCCTGCTTCTGCTTGCCCTGGGATGCGCGCTGAATGCTTACATGGGGAAATGGGAGAGGCGGAAAAACTGGGAAGACAGAGATATCCGCAACGATTTGGAAAAGAAAATCAATTATACCACCACATATGTATCTCAGAATTTTCATTTTGCCAAGGATGTACGCCTCTACAATATGAAGCCTTTTCTGCGGGAACGCCTTGTCAGCCTGTTTGCCCGGAGCGCAGAGGAGAGCAGAAAGCGGGAATATCGCAGTGTCCTTACGGCAGCGGTCAGTTATCTTGTTGTACTGATCCGCGACGGGGCCGCGTACCTCTTTTTGATCCATGAAGCCCTGGAGGGGAAGGTGGACGCTTCCTCCTTTGTGCTGTACTTTTCGGCGATTACCTCCCTGTCCGGGGTGATGAACAATATCCTGGGAATGATGAGCCGGGTCTCGGAGGGAGCCATGCAGCTCTCTGATTTCAGGGAGGCCATGGAGTTTCAGGACAGGCTCAACCGGGGACCGGGCATCCCCTTGCCCCCGGGGCCGTTCTCCATAGAATTTAAAGAAGTGTCCTACAAGTATCCCGAGGGTGACAAACAGGTGTTGGACCACATATCCTTTCGGATTGAGGCAGGAGAAAAGATTGCGCTGGTGGGCTTGAACGGAGCGGGGAAAACCACCCTGGTCAGGCTGATGTGCGGCCTGCTTCTGCCGGACCAGGGGGAGATTCTTCTGGACGGGCACAGTTTATATGAATACAACCGCGACGAGATGTATTCGCTGTTTGGAATCGTGCCCCAGGGGTTCAATCTGCTGCCCGCCACCCTAGCCCAAAATATCGCCTGTACCATGGCGGAGGAGGAGATGGACCGGGACAGGCTGAACGCCTGTATCAGGCAGGCGGGGCTTTGGGAAAAAATTGCCTCTCTGCCCAGGGGGGCAGACACGCCCCTGGGCAGGGAACTGGACAGGGAGGGCACGGAACTGTCCGGCGGGGAGACACAGAAACTTCTGCTGGCCCGGCTTCTCTATAAGAACCCGCCCTGCATCATACTGGATGAGCCTACGGCTGCCCTGGACCCCATTGCCGAGGACAGAATGTACCGCATTTATAACGAGATCGCCGCCGGGGCCACATCTGTATTTATTTCTCACCGCCTGGCATCCACCTGCTTCTGTGACCGCATTTTTCTGCTGGAAGGCGCCGGGATTGCGGAGGCGGGCACCCATGGTGAACTGATGGCAGCCGGCGGAAAATATCGGGAGTTGTACGAGCTGCAGAGCAGATATTACAGAGAGGGGGCCCAGGGGCATGGGAGAGCATAAAGAAAGTAAGCGCCCGCTTCGGGAGGAATGGCGGCTGATCCGGCGGGCCCTGGGAATTCTGGGAAAAATGATGCCGCATTTCTGGTTCTATCAGATCCTTTGCTGTGTGGCCGAGACTTTTACGCCCTATTTTGGTCTCTATATGTCCGCGCGGATGGTGAATGAACTGGCGGGAGCCTGGGATTACAGACGGCTGCTTTTACTGGCGGGTGTCACGGTGGCTGGCGGCTTTGTGCTCTCCATGGCGGTGAAATGGCTGCAGAGCAGGAGAGCGCTTTGTGAGGAACATACCTTTCAACGGCATGAAGCCTTTCTGGCGGACGCGCAGAATGGTTTTAAGTATGAGCATCTCGAGAACCCGGATGTATTGCTCCAGCGGGCGGAGATTCTGGCCGGCGTCAATGCCACCGGCGCCGGGCTGATGGTGGTCAAATGGCAGATTGGCTACCTGATGGGCAATCTGCTGGGGGTACTTTTTTCGGCGTCTTTGACAGTATCCATGTTTGCCCGAATGGCTCCGGGCAGATATGAAGGCGTGTTCGGCTTTTTCAATTCCCCGGCTTCGGCTTTGGGGATCCTGGTCCTGATTCTGGTCAATGTGTTTCTGTCCATAAAGATATCCGCCGCCTGCGCCGTCCGGCAGAGAAACGCCCTGGGCGGGCTGGCCCGGGACAACACGCATTATTCCGCGTTCAGCCGCCTGTGGGGGCCGGATATGGTGGTGTTCGGCCTGAATCGGATTGTGGTGGAGGAGCTCTATAAGCGCAGGATGCGCTTTGGGTGGGTCAGAGAACTGGAGCGGGTTACGATCCGATATAATTCCCTGTCCATTCTGGTGGAGGCGGCGCTGAACATGGCCATATTTTTCTTTGTGGCTGCCAGGGCGTTCATCGGTGCATTCGGAATCGGCAGCTTTATCCTGTATCAGGGCGCCGTCAAAAGATTTATCTCGGCGGTCTCGGGGATGGCCAGTCAGTTCGGGGCGCTGCGGCAGAACAATGTTTATCTGACAGCGCTTTATGAGTATCTGGATCTCTCTGACGATATGTACCGGGGAACGCTGGCAGTGGAAAAGCGGGAGGATATCGACTATGAGATCGAGTTCCGGGACGTCAGTTTCCGATATCCCCACACGGAAACCTGGGCGCTGCGCCATGTGAGCATGAAATTCCGAATCGGGGAAAAACTGGCCATTGTGGGAGAGAACGGCTCGGGCAAGACCACATTTATTAAGCTGCTCTGCCGGCTGTACGATCCCACGGAGGGAAAGATCCTGCTCAACGGCATTGATATTACCCGTTATCGGTACCAGGAGTACATGGCGCTGTTTTCTGTGGTGTTTCAGGATTTTTCTATTTTTGGCTTTCCCCTGGGCGAGAATGTGGCGGTAAGCCTGCACTACGATGAGGACCGGGTGCGGGACTGCCTGCGCCGGGTGGGATTGGGCCACAAGGCGGGATATGGGGATTTGGAGTCCAAAGCCTGGGGAAGGCAGAAGGAGCATTCTTCATTGCAAAAGGGGATTCGGGAGGGGGCAGCTGGAGGCGCATTGTGCAGCCCGGAAGGGGATGCGGCCGGAGGTAATATGCTCCAGCAGGCCATCGGACGGGGATATGACGCCGGGGGAATTGATTTTTCCGGCGGCGAAATGCAGAAAATTGCCCTGGCCCGGGCGCTGTACAAGGATGCTCCGTTCGTGGTGCTGGACGAGCCCACAGCGGCCCTGGACCCTATCGCCGAGGCGGCTGTCTATGAGAATTTCAACACGCTGGTAAAGAATAAAACCGCAGTGTTTATCAGTCACAGACTGTCAAGCTGCCGGTTCTGCGATTCCATCGCCGTTTTTGACCATGGGCGGCTCATACAGCAGGGATCTCACGACGTGCTGGCGGCGGAGCAGGAGGGCAAGTACAGCCAGCTCTGGCAGGCCCAGGCGCAGTACTACAAAAAGGAAGCCTGAGCTCCCGGCGGACTGCGTTGTCGTCGGCCGGCGATGCCGCCGCGTTGCCTCCCTCATCCGCCTTGCCCGTGGAATCTCAGCCTGGGGCATTTCAACGGATATAATGTGGACAGCATACCAGAGGACTGACCGGCTGTGGCAGGACAAACGGCGGAGGGCAGATGAAAGAGGCCGAAGAAAGTTCCCGAAAAAAGTTGACAAATACAGGCGGCTGAGGATATAATAACCGAAGTGAATTCACGAAAAGCTGCATATACAAAGACTGGGAAAAGAATCAGTAACAGTGTGAATGCTCCACAGAAAGCTGCCGGTTGATGAGAGGCGCGGAAGAACAGCACTGCGAATACATCTTGGAGTCGCATACTGAAATCATAGTAGGATATGCCGGAAGGCGCCGTTATACGCCTGGTATTTGCCATGCGTTTTACTTTGTATGGGATACTGCATGAGACGTACACCGTGAGGTGTCCGTAAACATTAGGTGGTAACGCGAACAAACTCGCCCTTTTGAACGGGGGCGGGTTTTTATTTTGCTCATTTAGTGTGTGCCTGAGGAGAATCTGTAAAAAATTCAGGAGGGTTAAAAAGTGTTTTTGAGAGTAGAAAAGAAAATTCTGGAACTGGGGAGTGGGATTTACATCGGGGTGGTTACAGCCATGGGGCTGGATAACCTGTCTCCCAATGAAAAAATCAGGCTGCTGCTTCGGGAGGAAGTAGAGGCGGCGGCCGGGGAGCTGGGCGGGAACGCGGTGAAAGAGGACCAGGGTCTGCAGCTGTATCGCCGCGCCCTGAACGAACTTGGCGTCAATCCTTCCAGATACCCCTGCTCCATAGAGTCCATCCTCACCAGGATTTCCAGGAAAGGGGAATTCCCGGCGGTAAGCCCGGTGGTGGATCTTGGCAATTATATTTCCATAAAGTACAGAGTTCCCGTGGGAGTACACGATATGGATACTCTGCAGGAGGATCTGTGGATTCGCCTGACCGGGGAGGAGGACTGCCAGATAGAGGAGAATCATCTCCAGGGGGATGAACTGAGACCCGGGGAACCGGTGTATGTCTCAGGCCACATTGTGAGAACCAGGCGCTGGATCTGGCGGCAAATGCCGGCGGGCCGGGTGGCGGCAACCGGGAGAAATTTCCTTTTCCCCATAGACGGATTCTATGACAACAGGGAACAGGTGGAGGCAGCCTGCGCCGAACTGGTATCCCGGATTCGGGAATTCTTTTCTGTGGAGGCGGAATTCGGCGTTATCAACCGGGAGAACGACGAAATACGTTTCGGATCCATGACGGAAGAGGAAAAGGAGATAGAGAACCAGATTGCGATCATGCTGAAAGGTGTGGCTCAGAGTACGGCGGCGCCGGAGATCCGGCGGAAACTGGCGGAGGCCGGGAGAGAGGGGCGGCCGCTCCGGGTCAAGCTGGGGCTGGATCCCTCCGCGCCGGATATCCATATCGGTCATTCCGTGGTGCTGCGTAAGATCCGTCAGCTGCAGGATCTGGGTCATAGGGCGGTCATCATTATCGGGGATTATACGGGGATGATCGGTGATCCCACCGGCAAATCCAGGACCCGAAAGCAGTTGTCCCGGGAAGATGTGGAGCGCAACGCCGAAACCTATCTGGAACAGATCTTCAAAATCATTGACCGTGACCGCACGGAAGTGCATTTCAACAGCGAATGGCTGAGTAAAATGAACTTCGGGGATGTGATTGAACTGGCCGCGAAATGTACCGTGGCCCGAATGCTGGAGAGAGATGACTTCAACAACCGCTACACCAATCATCTGCCCCTGTCGGTGCACGAATTTTTCTATCCGCTGATGCAGGCCTATGATTCCGTGGCCATAGAGGCGGATATCGAACTGGGCGGGACCGATCAGACCTTTAATATCCTGATGGGCAGAAATATCCAGAGGGATTATGGGCAGACGCCTCAGCTGACGCTGTTTATGCCGCTTCTGGAGGGGATCGACGGCGTGGAAAAGATGAGTAAGAGCCTGGGAAATTATGTGGGGATCAGTGAGCCCGCCGCAGTGATCTATGAAAAGATCATGAAAATTCCGGATTCCCTTATCATCAAGTACTATAATCTCTGCACGGATGTGCACCCGGACGAAGTGGCGAAGCTGCAGAAAATGTTGGAGGAGGGAGTGAATCCCAGAGACGTGAAGATGATGCTGGCCCTTGAGATCACCGGGCTCTACGCCGGAAAAGAGGCGGCGGACCAGGCGCAGGAGCACTTTAAAATGGTATATCAGAAAAATCAGATGCCGGAAGATGTGCCGTCCCTGGAGATTGACGGAGGTTCCGATCCAGCCCAGGGGGAGCAGATTCTCAATCTTCTGGCCGGCGGGGGCTTTTACAAGACCAAGAGTGAGGCCCGGCGGGTCTTTTTGCAGGGAGGCGCCCAGGTGGACGGAGAGAAGGTTACGGACGTAAAGGCGCTGGTACTCCCGGCCGGGACGGAACATACGCTGAAGATGGGGAAGAACCGATTTTTCAAGATACTGGTGAGATAAGCCCTTTTCTATGGAAAAGGAGGGAGGAAAAAAGACGGGATGGAAAAGTGGATGGTGGCCGCTAAAAAGGCGGATTTTGAGAGTTGGGCAAGGCAGTTCGGCATCAGCCTGGTGCTGGCCCGGATTATTCGGAACAGGGATATCACGGAGCCGGAAGAGGTGGGGAAGTTCCTGGGAGGGACACTGGAGGACTGCTACAGCCCCTGGCTGCTGAAAGGCATGGAGGAAGCGGTGGGTCTGCTTCGGAACAATATGGCCGGCAATGTGAAAATCCGGGTCATCGGGGATTATGACGTGGACGGTATCTGCTCCTCCTATATCCTCACCAGGGCTCTGCGGGACATGGGGGGGAGGGTGGATACCGCCATCCCTCACCGCATCCGGGACGGGTACGGGCTGAATGATGCTCTGATTGAGGAAGCCCATGCTCATGGTGTGGGCCTGATTGTCACCTGCGACAATGGGATTGCGGCCCAGTCCCAGATTGCCCAGGCCCGGGAACTGGGCATGCAGGTGGTGGTGACGGATCATCACGAAGTGCCCTATGTGGAAGAAGAGGGCCGCAGAATCCAGCAGCTGCCCCCGGCGGAGGCGGTGATCGACCCAAAGCAGGAGGGCTGCGGCTATCCCTGGCAGGGAATCTGCGGCGCGGTGGTGGCTTATAAGCTGGTGCTGGCCCTGGGGGAGCGTATGGCATATCAGGGGCTGGAAGCCTTGAAAGAGGAGTTGCTGCCCTTTGCGGCCCTGGCCACGGTGTGTGACGTGATGGAATTAAAGAACGAGAACCGAATCCTGGTGCGGGAGGGGCTGCGTCGCTTTGCCAACTGTAAAAATCCGGGACTCCGGGCCCTGCTGGAGGTAAACGGCCTGGAGCCGGCGGCTGTTTCGGCGTATCACCTGGGATTTGTCCTGGGGCCCTGCCTCAATGCCACCGGGCGTCTGGATACGGCCCGGCGCGCCCTGGAATTGTTGGAGAGCCGGAACAGGACGGAGGCCATGACTGCCGCCAGGGAACTGAAGGATCTGAATGACAGCCGGAAAAATATGACCCTCCAGGGGGTGGAGCAGGCGGTGGAACAGCTGGAGGCGGTGGAGGGAGCGCCCGATCCCGTGATGGTGCTGTACCTGCCCCAGGTGCATGAGAGCCTGGCGGGCATTATAGCCGGAAGGATCCGGGAGCGGTATCATCACCCGGTCTTTGTGCTGACCCGGGGGGAGGAGGGAGTCAAGGGCTCCGGACGGTCCATAGAGGCCTACCATATGTATGATGCCATGAGCCGGGTGAAACAGTATTTTACCAAATATGGCGGCCACAGGATGGCGGCGGGGCTGTCCATGAAAGAGGAGGACGTGGAACCTCTGCGGCAGGCCCTGAACGCCGGCTGCGGCCTGACCCCTGAGGACTTTGTGCCAAAGGTTCATATCGACGTGCCCATGCCTCTTTCCTATGCCAGCATGGAATTGGCCCGGGAACTGGAAAAGCTGGAACCCTATGGCACTGGGAACCCCAAGCCCCTGTTTGCCCAGAAGGGAGTATTTCTCAAAAAGGGCAGGCGCATCGGAGCAAAGCAGAATTTCGCCCGTTTCACGGTGGAGGCGGAGGGCGTTTGCCGGGAACTGCTGTTTTTTGGGGATCTGGAGGCTTTTTGCCGCAGCCTGGAGGAGCGGCACGGGCCGGGCAGCGCGGAGAGGCTTTTTGCCGCGGGCGGGAGCTATGAGATGGGAATCGCCTATCAACTGGGAATCAACCGTTACCGGGGCCGGGAGGAATTGCAGTTCACCATCCAGAATTTCTATTTTGTTTAGGCTCATTTTATTTTTTTCTAATGAATTGGACACACTTTGTACATATTTTATAGGTATAGTATAAAGCAGATAGTTGATGAATTCACTATCTCCCCCCCTCATAAGAAATAGCGGAAGCCCCGATAGCGATATCGGGGCTTTTGCTATGGAAGGAACCTCGTTTGAGCAGTTTCTGTTTTGTTTAGGTTCATTTTATTTTTTTCTAATGGATTGGACACACTTTAGACACAATTCATGGGTATAGTATATGACAGATAGTTGATGAACTCACTATCTCCCCCCTCATAAGAAATAGCGGAAGCCCCGGTAGCGATACCGAGGCTTTTGCTATGGGGATAAAAAAATCATTTACATCCGGGCGGCTGTCATTTATAGTAATAAGTAGATGGACTCCCGGCTGGGAGGGAAGGAGATATGTCATGAAACTGACAGATTTATTGAAAAAGCTGGAGTACGAATGTGAGCAGGGCAGCACGGACCTGGAGATCGGACAGGTGGTGCATGATTCCCGGAAAATAACGGAGGGCTGCCTGTTTATCTGCGTCAGGGGGGCCAATTTTGACGGACATGATTTTGCGGCGGAAGCCGTGGAAAAGGGGGCCCGGGTACTGGTGGTGTCCCGGGAGGTGCCGGAGGTGGCCGGGAAGGATGTGACGGTGATCCGGGTCGCCGACACCCGGTATGCCCTGGCATTTATCTCAGCAGCCTACTTCGGCTATCCGGCGGAGAAACTTCGGGTGATCGGCGTCACGGGGACCAAGGGAAAGACCACCACCACCTACATGGTGAAGTCCATCCTGGAAAATGCGGGTTACAAGGTGGGACTGGTGGGAACCATAGAGGTGATTATCGGCAGAGAGCGCATCCATGCGGGCAATACCACCCCGGAATCCTATGCGCTGCAGGAGTATTTTGCCCGGATGGTGGAGGCGGGCATGGATGCGGTGGTCATGGAAGTGTCCTCCCAGGGTCTGATGCTCCACCGCACCCAGGGCTTTGTGTTTGATCTGGGTATTTTTACCAATCTGGAGCCGGATCATATCGGTCCCAACGAACATTCCAGTTTTGAGGAATACCAGCGCTGTAAGGGCCTGCTGTTCAAACAGTGCAGGGTGGGCATTGTCAACGGGGACGATTCTCATGTGGACGCGGTGCTGGAGGGTCACACCTGCCAGGTGGAGCGGTACGGCATGGGAGAGAGTAACGACCTGCGGGCCGAGCAGGTGCGGCTGGTTCGAAAGCCCGGGGAACTGGGGGTGGCCTTCCGGGTGGAAGGACTGATGGACTTCGATGTGGAGGTGCCCACGCCAGGGCGTTTCAGCGTCTATAACGCGCTGACGGCCATCGCCATTTGCAGGCACTTTAACGTGCGGGAGGACGATATCAAGAGGGCTTTGCTGGCAGTGCGGGTCAAGGGCCGCATCGAGATGGTGAAGGTGCCCGGGCCTTTCACGCTGCTGATCGACTATGCCCACAACGCCATGGCGCTGGAGAGCCTGCTGGTCACTCTGCGGGAATATGAGCCCAACCGGCTGGTGTGTCTGTTCGGCTGCGGCGGCAACCGCTCCCGGCAGCGGCGCTATGAGATGGGAGAGATCAGCGGCAGGCTGGCGGATCTGACCATCATCACTTCCGACAACCCCCGGTTTGAGGAACCCCAGGCCATCATTGACGATATCAAAACCGGCATGGCCAGAACAGAGGGGGCCTATGTGGAGATCTGCGACCGTAAGGAGGCCATCCGCTACGCCATTACCCACGGGCAGGAAGGAGACATCATCATACTGGCCGGGAAAGGGCATGAGGACTACCAGGAGATTCAGGGGGTGCAATATCCCATGGATGAGAGAGTTCTGATCCGGGAAATCCTGGCGGAGGAGTCTCAGAACTGAAGAAATTTATCTCTTTCCGAAGGAGTCCGGCGAAAACAAGTGATAGAGGAAAAGATTTTGACAAAATACGCGGATGTGATTATAGATATCTCCCATGAAAAGGTGGACCGCCCCTTTCAGTATCGGATCCCCCAGGGTATGCTGGAGGAACTGGAGGTGGGAATGTGCGTGACGGTGCCCTTCGGCAAGGGCAATACCCTGCGCAGGGGCTATGTGACAGATATCACGGAACAATGTTCCTTTGATCCCCAGAAGATCAAGGAAATCCACAGCCTGGCCCGGGACGGCGTGGGAGTGGAGGACTGTCAGATCCGTCTGGCCCGGTGGATCCGCCGGGCCTATGGGGGCACCATGATTCAGGCGCTGAAAACCGTGCTGCCCGCCAAGCATACCGTGAAAAAGGCGGAGCGCAGAAAGCTGTGCCTGGCCGTCACCCGGGAGGAGGGCATCTCCCTGCTGGGGGAGTGCCAGCGGAAAAAACAGGCCGCCAGGGCCAGACTTTTGCAGGAACTGCTGCGGGAAGGGGAACTTCCTTACGAACTGGCCACGGGAAAGCTGATGGTATCGCCTGGGGTAATCCGGGGGCTGGAGGGGCTGGGAGCCGTCCGGGTGGAGGTTCTGCAGTCCTTTCGCAACCCGGTGAAACAGCAGGGGCGGGAGGAGGCGGCCAGGACTCTGAGCGGGGAGCAGCAGGCGGCGGTGGACCGGGTCATGGGGGACTATGACGGCGGTGATCCCGGCACCTATCTGCTGCGGGGCATCACCGGCAGCGGCAAGACGGAAGTCTATATCCGCCTGGCTCAGGAGATGGTGGACCGGGGCAGACAGGTGATCGTGCTGATCCCGGAGATCGCCCTGACCTATCAGACGCTGATGCGTTTCTACAGATGCTTCGGCGACCGGGTCAGCGTGTTGAACTCCACCTTGTCTGCAGGAGAAAAATACGACCAGTGCGAGAGGGCGAAATGTGGGGAGATTGATGTGATCATCGGCCCCCGTTCCGCCCTGTTTGTGCCGTTTCCCCAAGTGGGCCTGATTCTGATGGACGAGGAGCATGAAGCCAGCTACAAGAGTGAGAGCACGCCCAAGTACCATGCCCGGGAGACGGCTGTCTATCTGGCATCCCTCCATGGAGCCAGTGTGGTGCTGGGTTCGGCCACCCCTTCCATGGAAGCGGCTTACCGGGCCCGGAAAGGGCAGTACAGGCCGCTTTTTCTGACACGCCGGCTCACGGGAGGCAGTCTGCCCCGGGTGTACACGGTGGATCTGCGGGAAGAACTGAAACAGGGCAATCGGTCTATTTTCAGCAGGAAATTACAGGAACTTCTGGAGGATCGGCTAAAAAAGAGGCAGCAGGGCATGCTGTTTATTAATCGACGGGGCTTTGCGGGGTTTGTCTCCTGCCGGGCCTGCGGCCATGTGATGAAATGTCCTCACTGCGATGTGTCCCTGTCCCAGCACAGGGGAGGACGGCTGGTGTGCCATTACTGCGGCTATGAGACGCCGGATGTCACAATGTGCCCGGAATGTGGTTCCGGCTATATCTCCGGCTTCCGGGCCGGAACCCAGCAGATCGAGGAAAGGCTGAAAGCCATGTTTCCGGATATGCGGGTGCTGCGGATGGATGCGGACACCACCAGGACCAAAGACAGCCACGGGCAGATTCTGGCGGCGTTCGCAGCGGGGGAGGCGGATGTGCTGGTGGGCACTCAGATGATTGTCAAGGGCCATGATTTTCCCAATGTGACGCTGGTGGGAGTGCTGGCGGCGGATCTGTCCCTGTCTGTGGGAGATTACCGGGCCGGGGAGAGGACGTTCCAACTGCTGACCCAGGCAGCAGGCCGGGCGGGCCGGGGCAGCGAGCCCGGCGAAGTGGTGATCCAGACCTATCAGCCGGAGCACTATGCCGTCACCCATGCGGCGGCCCAGGATTATGACGGTTTTTACCGGGAGGAAATACTGTTCCGGGAACTGATGGGCTATCCTCCGGTGGCTCATATGCTGGCGGTGCAGATCTATGCGGCATCGGAAGAGGAGGGCGGCGGGCTGGCCCGGCGGCTGGCGGAACTGGCCGGGACCTATGTGGACCCGTCCCGGCCTCTGGCCCGGCGGATGATGATCGTGGGTCCGGCGCCGGCGGGGGTGGGCAAAGTCAACGACATCTTCCGTTTTGTATTTTATGTGAAAGACCACAGCTATGGTCGGCTGATTCAGGTAAAAGACGGCCTGGAAAAATGGATGGGGGAATGGATGCAGGCCCGGCGCGGCAGGCAGACAATCAGCCTCCAATTTGACTTTGACCCCATGAATACATTATAAACACTTGAAAAATATCCCATTTTTTGAGATAATATAACAATTATGATTCTTTTATACGGGATTTCCAATACACACCGGCCTGGCAGGCAATGGCCAAAGCCGTTTTTGGCGATTCCGCCGGAAAAGTTCTGGCTGTGTGCCTGGCGGAGGCGGTTTCGCAGGCGCCTGTTACAGGCTTGGACATGAAAGGAGAAAGGTATGGCAATTCGCAATATACGGGAGATTGGGGAGGATATTCTCACCAAAAAATGCAAGGAAGTGACAGAGATGACAGACCGCACCAGATATCTGATCGAGGATATGCTGGATACCCTGTATGAGGCCAACGGCGTGGGGCTGGCGGCCTGCCAGGTGGGCGTTCTCAAGCGCATCGTGGTCATCGACGTGACGGGGGAGGATCCCTATGTGCTGATTAATCCCCGGATCCTGGAAACCGGCGGGGAGCAGACCGGTTCCGAGGGATGTCTGAGCGTGCCGGGGAAGGCCGGGATTGTCACCAGACCCAACTATGTGAAGGTGGCTGCGCTGGACGCGGATATGAAACCCTTTGAACTGGAGGGAACGGAACTGCTGGCCAGAGCCATCTGCCATGAGCTGGATCATCTGGACGGCCATCTGTATGTGGAAAAGGTGGAAGGAGAACTGACGGATGTGAGGGCAGTGCCGGAGGACGAGGAGGAATAGATGAAAATTGTTTTTATGGGAACTCCCGATTTTTCCGTGGAGGCGCTGGAAGCGCTGATTCGGGCGGGACATGAAATCACGGCGGTGGTGACGCAGCCGGACAAGGCCAGGGGACGCAGCGGCAGCCCCCAATATTCCCCGGTGAAGGAGTGCGCGCTGGCTCATGGGATCCCCGTGCTTCAGCCGCAGCGGATCAAGCGCCCGGAGGCGGTGGCAGAACTGAGAACCTTCGAGGCGGATGTGTTTGTGGTGGTGGCCTTCGGCCAGATCCTCTCCCAGGAGATCCTGGATATGCCCGCCCACGGCTGTCTGAACATCCATGCCTCCCTGCTGCCCCGGTACCGGGGCGCGTCCCCCATTCAACATGTGATCCTGAATGGGGAGGAAAGGACGGGCATTACCATCCAGCAGATGGACGTGGGCGTGGACACCGGGGATATCCTCTATCAGTTGGAACTCCCCATTCACAGGGAGGATACCAGTGAGACTCTGTTTGAGAAGCTGGCGCCCCTGGGAGGGCAGGCCATTGTGGAGACTCTGCGGCTGCTGGAGGAGGGAAAACTGCAGCCCAGAAAGCAGGAGGACGGGGAGAGCAGTTATGCCCCCCTGATCACCAAGGAGATGGGACGGATCGACTTTTCCAGGGACGCCCTGTCCATCGAGAGGCTTGTACATGGTATGAATCCCTGGCCCAGCGCTTATACTTTCTATCAGGGGAAGCTGCTGAAAATATGGGACGCCGCCGCGCTGGAGGAAGAGACGACCCTGGAGCCGGGGACCGTTGCTGCCGTGGGCAGACAGGACTTTACCGTTGCCGCCGGCGGGGGACTTCTCCGGGTACGGGAACTGCAGCTGGAGGGGAAGAAGCGTATGAGCGCTCACGACTTCCTGCTGGGCCTACACCTGGCTCCGGGAGAGAAACTGGGAGACGCGGGACTCTGAAACGGCATATTAGATGCGGAACTCTAATAGGAGGTATGTTATGTTTTATTGGGATCCAACTTATATTTTGGTAATTATCGGGCTTCTGATCAGCCTGGGGGCCAGCGCCATGGTGAACTCCGCCATGAGGAAGTACCATCAGGTGCGCAACAGCACGGGCATCACCGGAGCGGAATGTGCCAGAAGGATATTGGACAACGAGGGACTATACCAGGTGCAGGTGGAGGACTTGGGCAGCAACGGCGGGGATCATTTTGATCCGCGGTCCAATGTGGTGCGCCTCTCCCACGAGAATTATAGCGGCAGGAGTATTACGGCCATGGGTGTGGCCGCTCACGAGTGCGGTCATGCCATACAGCACGCTCAGGGATACACCCCCATTCGGATTCGGTCGGCGTTGGTGCCCGTGGTGAACATCGGCAGCAACGCCAGCATGCCCCTGATCCTTCTGGGAGTGTTTCTGAGTTGGAACCAGGTACTGATCCAGCTGGGGATCATCGCCTTTGCTCTCACCGTGGTGTTTCAGCTGGCAACCCTGCCGGTGGAATTTAACGCCTCCGGCAGGGCCCTGGAACGGCTGGAGCATTATGGAATCGTAACGGCCCAGGAGAACAGGGGCTGCCGGAAAGTGCTGAGCGCTGCCGCCATGACCTATGTGGCGGGCACGCTGGCGGCGGTGCTGCAGCTTCTGCGTTTGATCCTGCTTTTCGGAGGCGGACGCCGCAGGGACGATTGAGAAGAACGGCAAAAGGAAGAGGGCTATGGCTGAAAATATAAGGGAGATCGTGCTGGATACCCTGCTGGAGATGGAGCGCAGCAGGGTCTATTCCAACCAGGCCGTGAAAGCGGCGCTGGATAAATATGATTACCTGGACAGTCAGGACAAGCGCTTCATCAAGCGGCTGGCCGAAGGCTGCGTGGAGCGCAGGATAGAACTGGACTATCTGCTGGATCAATTTTCCAGTGTGCCGGTGTCCAGGATGAAACCTCTGATTCGCTGCCTTCTGCGCATGGGGGCATATCAGATCCTGTATATGGACGGCGTGCCTGCCAGCGCTGCCTGCAACGAGGCGGTGAAACTGGCCGGTAAACGGAAATTCACCAATCTGAAGGGGTTTGTGAACGGCGTGCTGCGCAAGCTGGTCTCCCGGAGAGACAGCCTCCCTTTGCCGGATCCGGAGGGGGAGCCTCTTCTCTATCTGTCCGTGCGGTATTCCATGCCCCAGTGGATCGTGGAAATGTGGCTGGCGGAATATGGACAGGAACAGACCCGGGAACTGCTGGAGCAGCTGTTGGCGGTCCACCCGGTGACCATACGCTTCGCCCGGGGAGTGGCGGAGGCACAGCGGCAGGATTACCTTCTAAGATGGCAGCAGAGTGGGGTCCGGGCGACCCGGTCGGAATATCTGGACTATGCCTATTATCTGGAAGGAGTTCTGGGGGTAGCGGCGCTGGAAGGCTATGAGGAAGGAGCGTTTATGGTGCAGGACGTCAGTTCCATGCTCTGTGTGGAGGCGGCGGGCCTGAAAGAGGGGGACAGGGTCATGGACGTGTGCGCGGCCCCCGGCGGAAAGGCCCTGCTGGCGGCCCAGAAAGCCTCCCATGTGCTGGCCCGGGACGTGTCGGAGCAGAAGCTGGACAGGATCCGGGAAAATGCCTGTCGCATGGGACTGGAAGGGAAGCTGGAACTGGAGTTGTGGGACGCCTGCCGGGAGGACCCGGCCAGGGCGGGCAGCGTGGATGTGGTATTTATGGACGTGCCCTGCTCCGGGCTGGGCGTCCTGGGTAAGAAAAGGGATATAAAATACCATGTGACGCCGGAAAGCCTGGAAGAACTGATAAAGCTGCAGCGCCGGATCATCCGGGGAAGCTGGCGGTATGTAAAGCCCGGAGGTGTCCTGATGTACAGTACCTGTACCATCAACAGGCGGGAAAACCAGATGAATTGTGACTGGATCTGTGAGAATTTCCCCTTTGTTCTGGAAGAAAGCACACAGTTGCTGCCCCGGCAGGCCCATATGGACGGCTTTTTTTATGCCAGACTCAGGCGGGTGAAAGACGACAGATGATATCACGGACCGGCGGGAATTCTATCCAAAGGGAGGCCCGTGGGTTCAGGAAAAGAGGAAAACATGGCGTGGGAGAATCGGAACGGAAAAACGGATATAAAATCCCTGTCGCTTTCGGAGTTGGAACAGGAACTGGCCGCTTTGGGGGAGAAGCCTTTCCGGGCGGGACAGCTCTATCAGTGGATGCATCAAAAGCTGGCCCGGTCGTATAAGGATATGACCAATCTGCCCAAAGGGCTGCGGGAGAAGCTGGCGTCGGCGTATGCCTGTACCACCCTGCGCCAAGTGCAGATGCAGGAATCCCGCATTGACGGTACCAGGAAATTCCTCTTTGCCCTGGAGGACGGCCATGTGGTGGAGAG
This sequence comes from Lachnospiraceae bacterium, assembly GCA_022797535.1. Classification (GTDB taxonomy): domain Bacteria; phylum Bacillota; class Clostridia; order Lachnospirales; family Lachnospiraceae; genus Acetatifactor. The sequence continues at coordinate 34,166 of JAAWKU010000012.1, forward strand.
TGTGTGGATGCGTTATAAACACGGCAACAGCGTATGCATCTCTTCCCAGGTGGGCTGCCGTATGGGCTGCCGGTTCTGCGCTTCCACCCTGGGAGGATTGGTGCGGGGCCTGTTGCCGGGGGAGATGCTGGATCAGGTCTACGCCATCAGCCTTCTCACTGGAGAGAGGGTGTCTAATGTGGTGGTCATGGGCACGGGGGAGCCTCTGGACAACTACGACAGCCTGGTACGGTTCCTGGAGCTGCTGACAGATGAGAAGGGTCTGCACATCAGCGCCAGGAATATCACGGTGTCCACCTGCGGCCTGGCGCCCCAGATGCGGAAACTGGCCCGGGAGAAACTGCAGATTACTCTGGCCCTCTCCCTCCACGCCGCCACGGACGAAAAGCGCAGAAGCCTGATGCCTGTGGCCAACCGATACGGAATCGGGGAGCTGATGGAGGCCTGCAGGGAGTATTTCGAACAGACGGGCAGGCGCATCACTTTTGAGTACAGCCTGGTGGGAGGCGTCAACGACACCCGGGAGGATGCCCGGCTGCTTGCCGCTCTGGCGGGCCCGCTGCGCTGCCATGTGAACCTGATTCCCGTGAATCCCATTAAAGAACGGGATTATGTGCAGTCGGAAGCGGGACGGATACAGGTCTTTAAAAATATGCTTGAAAAAAATGGAATTAATGTTACTATAAGAAGGGAAATGGGGAGGGACATCGACGGCGCCTGCGGGCAGCTCAGACGTTCCTATATGCAGGAGGATCAGACGTGCTAAAGACGTTTTCAATCACCGATATCGGCAGGAAGAGAAAACAGAACCAGGACTATGTATTCAGTTCGGAGCGGGCCATTGGGAATCTGCCCAATCTGTTCATTGTGGCAGACGGCATGGGAGGGCATAAGGCCGGGGAATACGCGTCAAAATATACGGTGGAGACCATCTGCAACCATATTGAAAGGTCTCTGGAGAAAGAGCCGGTGCTGATCCTGCGGAAAGCCATAGAGATGGCCAACACCCAGATTCGGAAGCGGGCCAGCGAAGATTTGAGCCTGGAGGGCATGGGCACTACTGTGGTGGCCGCCACCTGCCTGGGCGGGCAATTACAGGTGGCCAATGTGGGGGACAGCAGGCTTTACGTGGTGAACGACGGGATCCGGCAGATCACCAGGGACCACTCCCTGGTGGAGGAGATGGTACGGCTGGGAGGCATCGACAGGGCGGCTGCCCGCAACCATCCGGACAAGAATATCATTACCAGGGCCATAGGGGCTAACGATACCGTGGAGGTGGACTTTTTCACCGTGGAACTGACGGCGGGAGATATTGTGGTACTGTGCTCCGACGGTCTTACCAACATGCTGGAAGATGAGGAGATCCGGGAGATTCTCAGCGGCCCGGGAGAGTTGGCGCAGAAGGCTCAAAGGCTGATTGAGGCGGCCAATGCCCACGGCGGCAAGGATAATATCGCGATTATTCTGATAGAGCCGCTGGCATAGGGCGGCTTTGGCCCATATAGAGAAGTGGGAACGGAGAGGAAATATGGTAAAAATAGGGATGATGATAGGCGACCGCTATGAGATACTGGAAAAGATCGGTACCGGCGGCATGTCCGATGTATATAAGGCGAAATGTCATAAGTTGAACCGCTATGTGGCAGTGAAGGTGCTGAAACAGGAATTCAGCGAGAATGAGAATTTTGTGTCCAAGTTCCGGATCGAGGCCCAGGCGGCCGCCAGTCTCATGCACCCCAACATTGTGAATGTGTATGATGTGGGAGCGGAGAATGATATCTACTATATCGTCATGGAACTGGTGGAAGGCATCACGCTGAAAAAGTATATTGAACGTAAGGCCAGGCTGTCCTATAAGGAAGCTGTGAGCATCGCCATCCAGGTGAGTATGGGCATCGAAGCCGCCCATAACAACCATATCATCCATCGGGACATCAAGCCCCAGAATATCATTATATCCCGGGAGGGCAAGGTGAAGGTGACGGACTTTGGTATCGCCAAGGCCGCCACAAGCAACACCATCACCTCCAATGTGATGGGTTCCGTACACTATACGTCGCCGGAGCAGGCAAGAGGCGGCTACAGCGATGAAAAGAGCGACATTTATTCCCTGGGCATCACTCTGTTCGAGATGCTGACGGGCCGCGTCCCCTTTAACGGGGAGACCACGGTGGCCATCGCCATCAAGCATATCCAGGAGGAGATCGTCTCTCCCAAGGAGTATGTGCCGGAGATACCCGGAAGCGTGGAGGCCATCGTGCTGAAATGCTGCCAGAAGTCTCCCGACAGGCGCTACCAGAACATGGCGGAGGTGATTGCGGACTTAAAGCAGTCCCTGATCAGCCCGGACGAGGACTTTGTGGTGGCCCGGGATATGGACGAGGAAGCCAGCACCCGGACCATCTCAGAGGAAGAGATGGCCCAGATTAAGAGAAAGGCCCGGCGGCAGGATGCTTACGAGGAGCAGATGCGGCTGAGCTCTCAGTACACCAGGCCGCCCCAGGAAGAGGAGTACTACGAGGACGAAGAGTACTATGAGGAGGACGAGTACGACGGCGGGGACGGCAGGATGGAAAAGGTGACGGTTGTGCTGGCCATCCTGGCGGGGGTGGTGATCTGCTCCATCATTCTGGTCCTGGTGGGCAGGATATTCGGCGTCATGAACAGGGATGACATCGGCAGTAAAATCGACACATCCGTAGAGGAGAGCAGCGGTGTGATGCAGCCGGAAGGAACCGCGCCGCCCCCGGAAGGCGGGAGCAGCGTGCTGACTGTGCATATGGTGGACGTGCTGGGCTGGGATGTGGAGGACGCCAAGAAGGAGATGGTGCGCATCGGCCTGGTTCCTGAAGTGACAACGGTGGAATCCGATACCTATGAGAAAAACAAGGTGATTTCCACGGATATTGCGGAAGGCGCCGAGGTGGAAGTGAACAGCACGGTGGTGCTGACGGTCAGCGCCGGGACGGAGGCTAAAAATGTACCGGATGTGACAGGACTTACCTATGAGGAGGCATATAACAAGATCACGGCGGAAGGATTTCTGGTAAACCGACTGGAGAGTTATTCCGCCACGGTGGAAAAGGGCCGGGTGATCAACCAGAATCCCCTGGGAGGAGAGCCGGCGGCTGATGGTTCCTCTGTTACATTGAGCGTGAGCCTGGGGCTGGAGGAAGGCAAGGTACTCATGCCCAATTTCATCGGGGGTGATCGGATTGCGGTGGAGGAGTGGATTCATGAGAACGGCATGATCCTGCAGTCCATAGGGGAGGAATACAGCGACATCATCGCCGAGGGCCTGGTTTGTTACCAGAATTTCTCTGCAGGAACTTCCCTGGACCCTGGAACCCCCATTGTATTTAAGATCAGCCTGGGCCGGGACCCTGCGGCGGGCATCACCTACAAGTGTAATGCCACCATAGAGGCCCCCACCATCACCGAGGCCCCGGATTATTCTTCCGGCAGTGATGTGCATGTTCTTTTGGTGACGGATGCCGGGAAGGTGCTGATGGATGCGACCACCAGTTCTTTTCCTCTGCCGGTGAACGTCTATGGCATCACTTCTCAGTGGGGAACCATCACTCTGACTTACACGTCTACGGTGAACGGTGTGCCGGAGAGCAAATCTGTACAGAGGAGGATCGAGTTTGTACAGGAATAGGAAGGTTTAGGCTTATGCGGGGTAAAATCATAAAGGGAATTGCCGGGTTCTACTATGTGCATGTGCCGGGCTGTGGGATCTATGAATGCAAGGCCAAAGGGATTTTTCGTAAAGAACAGGTAAAACCCCTGGTGGGGGATGATGTGGAGATCGACCTGCTGGATGCGGCGGAGAAAACGGGGAATATATGCGCCCTTCTGCCCCGTTCCAGCCAGTTGATCCGTCCGGCGGTGGCCAATGTGGACCAGGCCATGGTGATTTTTGCCATCACCCGTCCCCAGCCCAATTTTAATCTGCTGGACCGCTTTCTGATCATGATGCAGCAGCAGAATCTTTCCTGTCTCATCTGCCTGAACAAGGCAGATCTGGACCGAGAGGGAAAGGGGCAGGAATACGCGGAAATCTACCGGGCCTGCGGTTACCGGGTGCTGACGGTAAGCGCCGCCGGGAAGCAGGGCATCGGGGAGCTGGCGGAACTGCTGCGGGGCAGGACTACCACGGTAGCCGGGCCCAGCGGCGTGGGCAAGTCCTCTCTGGTGAACTGTCTGCAATCCGGCACAGTGATGGAGACCGGGGAGATCAGCAGGAAGATTGAGAGGGGCCGCCATACCACCAGGCATACGGAATTGATTGCTCTGGGAGAGGACACATACATTCTGGATACGCCGGGGTTCAGTTCTCTGGGATTGTTTGATCTGGAGAAGGGGCAGCTGGCGGCGTATTACCCGGAACTGTGCACATATGAGGCGGGTTGCCGTTTTGGGGGCTGTTCCCACACGGTGGAACCGGGCTGTGCCGTAAGGCAGGCGCTGGAACAGGGACGGATCAGCGGACTGCGCTATGGGAATTATTGCCAACTGTACGAAGAACTGAAGTCCCAAAAGCCTGTATATAGATAGGGAGGATGAAAGATACTATGAAATTGGGAATCGTGGGGCTCCCCAATGTGGGAAAAAGCACCTTATTTAACTCATTGACCAAGGCCGGCGCAGAGTCTGCCAACTACCCGTTCTGCACCATTGACCCCAATGTGGGCATTGTGGCAGTGCCGGACCAGAGGCTGAAGCTGTTGGGGGATATGTATCAATCCAGGAAGGTGACCCCCGCGGTAATTGAGTTTGTGGATATCGCGGGGCTGGTAAAAGGCGCCTCCAAGGGAGAGGGGCTGGGCAACCAGTTTCTGAGCAATATCCGGGAGGTGGATGCCATCGTCCATGTGGTACGCTGCTTCGAGGACACCAATGTGATCCATGTGGACGGCAGCGTAGACCCCATGCGGGATATTGAGACCATCAATCTGGAACTGATCTTTTCAGACCTGGAGATCCTGGAGAGACGTTATGCCAAGGTGGCTAAAGCAGCGCGGATGGACAAGACTCTGGCCAAAGAGGAAGCTCTGTTGACGCGGCTGAAGGAGCATCTGGAGAGCGGCAGGATGGCAAAAAGCATGGAAGTCGGGGATGAGGATGAACTGGAACTGCTGCGCTCCTATAATCTGTTGACCTATAAGCCGGTGATCTATGCCGCCAATGTGGCGGAGGAGGATCTGGCGGACGATGGGGATTCCAATGCTCATGTGGAGGCGGTGAGGCAGTTTGCCGCCGGGGAAGACAGCGAAGTGTTTGTGATCTGCGCCCAGATCGAGCAGGAGATCGCGGAATTGGACGACGATGAGAAAGCCATGTTCCTGGAGGATCTGGGTATCGCTCAGTCGGGGCTGGACAAGTTGAT
>JAAWKU010000154.1 GCA_022797535.1 Lachnospiraceae bacterium
AGCCGAGGATTATCTGAAGATTCTGGCTTCGGGAAGAAACGGCGGAGCATGCCATCCGCCTTTTTACATCTGGGTTGCGGAAGGCGATCATGATGTAACACATGCAATAGCAGAGGATGGAAATCAGTATATAAGGCATATACTGATACATGAATGCATGGAACGGCCGGTTCCCTCCAAACCCGTTCTTGTCAATCAGAGTCACCTCTGTGGTTTCCCTGCTGCTTTCTGTTACCTCGGCAATGGATTCTGACAGAGTAAACCCGCTTTTTACCATAATACGCACATCGTTCAGAAACGTATTGATCTGCTGATCCACGTAGAAGCCACTGTTACTGCCCGGAACCTTTGTGACCGGAAGAAGTTCGTCGCCATACAGGCAGCGATCCTCGAAATCCTTCGGAATTGTCACAATGTAATAAACTTCCCGGTAAAACATGCGGTCCTGGATCACAGACGGATCATCGGGGAGATCTGCTATCGTATGGTACTGACCCAGATAATCGTAAAGCCCGCAGGCAAGTTCGCCGCCGTCCCGGTCAATAACGGCAATATCAAGGCCGACCTGTTCAAAATCCGTTGTTTTTCCGCCGGTGAACTTCTGCGCCATGACTGCTATGGTCAGAAAGATTACAAGATACAGAATCATCAGATGGATATTCCGCCTGGTAATTGTGAGAAATCCTTTATATACTGTCATAACGTTCCCTCCTTATCCCTAAGAATGCGGCCGCCAGAAGCAATGTGCTCATCAGGGCGAGAATCAGCAGGCATCTGGTAAATCGTTCCATATCATTATAGATTCCCATACAGTAAAATGCGTCGCTTAAAACGGCGGCCGGGTTCAGCCGGTTGACGATGGGACAGTGAAGCTCAATGATATTCTTCATATCTCCAATCATCAGCCCGGCAAGAAAGCCCGGGAACAGCGAACATAAAATGCAGACCGCCGTCTTCATTCCGTAGGAGATCCTGGCCAGGCATCCGATGGCCACGCCTAAGCATACTCCGATCATGCTTCCCATAAAATCTACCAGAAGAAGGGAAGGTATGTCATTGCCAAGGCTGATCTTCAGTACCTTGCTGACATATAGGCACAGGATCAGAATGTTGAAGAAATGGACGAGTAAGAGCACTGCCATATCTATGATGACCAGAGTCAGTTTGTGAGTCGGCGTAATGCTGCGCCTTGCCCCCAGTGCGGAAATATTTGCCTGGCCGTCTACGCTGGACTGGACGCCTAAGAAGGAACCGGAGAGACAGGCATAGGCAATCAGCGCAAAGAAATACTGGACGTTGGGGTTTAAGTCTCCGCCTCCTAAGGAAACCTCAGAGGTTGTTTTGCGATAATCTTTCATCGTTTCCATGGCATCCATAATACTCTCGGGATGGGTCATGGCAATCTTTCTGAACATGGAGGCATTCTGGTTATAACTTGTAAGAACCGAAGTCAGAATACTCTCGTTTAGTCCGTTCCTGGCAACCGTGAGGGAAGGAGTGTCTGCCACATAGAAGATTCCCAGAATGGTTTCATCATTCAGCGCCTCAAGAGCTTCTGCTTCCTGGGAAATATCCTGGATATCCAGCATCTCGCCGTCCATCTGTTCGAGAAACGTTTCAAAGGCCTGGGAATTTTCCGAAGAATCCCCTTCCTTAATGACTGCCACCTTGATTTCCTCCCAGTTGGATTCCCCTGTGCTTTCAAGTCCTGCATTACCGAAAGAGAGATAGAAGAACGTGCCAAGTATAATCGGGAAAGCCAGCGCCCAGAACATGACCGGAACATTCCGTATGGTCTGCAGGAAACGATATCTGAGTAAATGTAACATTCATGATCCCCCCTTAATCTCTTAATTCTTTGCCTGTGATCTCAAGAAATACGTCGTTGAGTGTGGGCAGTTCCGAGAATACCCTGCCAAAGACTACGTCCTGTTCCTGTAAATAATTTAAGATGCGTACCAGATTATGCCGCGCCGTACCAAGCCGGATTTTTAAGGTCTGGTCTTCGTAGCTTAAGTCAAAGACATGGGGCAGTTTACGAATTCCTGCAACGAGGGTTTCATCCAGTACGATGGATTCGATGGTGATGGTCTCTCCCGTCTTGATCATCTGCTTTAATTCTTCCGTGGTTCCTGTTGCCAGTACCCGCCCGTGGTCAATGATGGCGATGCGGGTACAGATCTGTTCCACCTCTTCCATGTAGTGGGAGGTGTAGATGATGGTGGAACCCTGCCGGTTCAGTTCCACGATGCCTTCTAAGATCTTGTTGCGGCTCTGTGGATCTACGGCCACGGTAGGCTCATCCATAATGATCAGCCTTGGCTTGTGGACGATGCCGCAGGCGATGTTCAGCCTTCGCAAAAGTCCGCCGGATAGTTTCTTCGGGCGCATTTTCGTGAATTCTTCAAGTCCCGTAAAGGCAATGGCTTCTTCTACAAGCTGCTGCCGTCTGGCTTTATCACGGATATACAGGCCGCAGAAATAGTCGATATTCTCACGTACGGACATCTGTTCGAAGACGGCCACATTCTGCATCACAACGCCGATCTGCTTTTTAATGTCATAGCTGTCAGGCCGCATGTTTTTGCCGAAAATGGTGATGGTGCCTTTGTCATATTTTAAAAGGGCCAGCAGACAGTTGATGGCCGTGGTTTTGCCGGAGCCATTAGGACCTAGCAGACCGAAAATCTCACCTTCCTGTATCGTTAAGTTTAAGTGGTCCAGCGCCACCAGGTTCTGGTATCTTTTTACCAGATTTTCAATCTGGATGATATTGGCTGACTGCATAGAATCTCCTCCTTCTGGAATCTCGTCTGGTGTCATAGCGGCAGAACGCCTTTTGACACCAACATTATCTGATACTTGTAGTATAAAGTTCCGGCGTATATAATGGTAGTGTCAGGTGTCAGAAGGGAAGGTGACAAATGTAATGAAATGTGCGTCAGATCTGGCGGTGCTATGGATCTATTGTCAGGTGTCAGTGATTTTTATACCGGTTGACGTTTCGTTTGTAACGGCGGATGCAGCGGCGGTTATCTATGGGTGCGGCAGTTGTCTGGCGCATACGGGATGGTTAAGGAGAGGGATGACAGGGGGCTTCCTTGCCTTATCCGTCGTCTGTCCGTCCTTTCTGATCTTCATGCCCATAGCGTTCTATATTCTCCTGGACGAAGTGGAGCCGTCTGACGGGGAGGATATGGTGGACTGCGGTTTAGCCTGGGGGGACGATGGTGTGGATAAGCGCAGGTATGTACTCGCAGCGGCCGCCGGATGCCTTGGAACTGCTTTCTTTGTATCTTTCAACAGGGCTCTGGTCTGTTTTACGGCCGTAGGCTGTGTGCTTGCGTGGGTGATCCAGTATCAGACCAGACAGTACGCCATTCTCGACGTAAAATTTCGAAGAACCAGGGACGACGGCATGGAGAAGAACCTTCTGCTTCGGGAGAAGAATCAGAGTATACTGAAGAATCAGGATTATGAGATCTATACTGCGACCCTTAAGGAGCGCAACCGGATTGCAAGGGAGATTCATGATAATGTCGGGCATATGCTGTCCCGGTCAATTCTGATGGTGGGAGCGCTGCGGGCGGTGCATGGGGAAGGAAATCTGAAAGAATCACTGTGCCAGCTGGAGGATACTCTGAATGCAGCTATGACCAGTGTCCGGGCGAGCGTACATGACCTTCACGATGAGGCGGTTAATTTAAAAGAAGCGCTGGAGAACCTGACGGGAGAATTTACTTTCTGCCAGGCAGATCTTAAGTATGATATGGGATATGATGTTCCGAGGGAGATACGGTATGGGTTTATTGCGATTGTCAAGGAGGCGCTGCATAATGTGATGAAACACAGCGACGCCACACAGGTAAGGGTGGTTGCCAGGGAGCATCCGGGATTCTATCAGCTTATTGTGGAAGATAATGGCACGCTTCCCGACAGCAGTCCGAACGCATCGGAAAACTTTATACAGAACCAGGGAGGGACAGGAGATGGGGGATTTACTTTGAGGGAGCAGGAAGGGTACCGGGGGATTGGAATACATAATATGAAAGAACGGGTGGATACCTTTGGCGGTAATCTAAAGATTCAGACACAGAACGGGTGGCGGATTTATATTACAGTGCCGAAGAAGAGCTGATACATTCCGGCAGCTTACAGGGCAGACAATCGGCCTGTCCGGCAGAGAGTCTGGAAAAGACGGAGGGAACATACATGAAGATTGTAATTGTAGATGATGATATACTGGTAGCGGGAGCGCTTAAGACAATCCTGGAAGCAGACCGAGATGTAAGCGTTGCAGGAACAGGGCAGGATGGCGGCGAGGCGCCCGGCCTGTACAAAAAGCACAGGCCGGACGTTCTGCTGATGGATATCCGGATGCGAAACGTCAGCGGTCTTGAGGCGGCAAAACAGATTCTTAAGGAAGATCCCCAGGCGAAGATCCTGCTGGACTTCTGCACCACCCACGAACTGTGTGCCCACTGGCCGGAGGGTAGTGACAAATACCTGTTTCCCAGCTTCATGGCAGGCACGGACAAAGACCCCGAGGTGGAGCGTGCGGTATTACAGGTTGCAGAACAGATCCTCTTCGATCCAAACGCAGTGCACTATGTGGTCCACTGTCCGCTACTCTCCTGCATGATGCTGGCCCAGTTGATGATCAAGGTCTTTCAGGGCGATAGGGAAATTTCTGAAGCAAACCGAGATGGGTGTTATTTCAAGCAGACCATGTTTCTCTTGACGTTCTGGGACGGCAGGAAGCTGCTTATACTGGGGGAGAACGGCGCGGAGGCGGAGTTACACCTCTATTTTTCCAGTCCTGCCGCCTATCTCCGGCCGGATGAGGAGACGTGGCACCACACGGTGATTGAGCATTTTCGCACCGTGCTGGAGTTGCTGCCTGAGCATTTAGTCCAGCGATACCAGATTGCGGTGGAGCGGACCGTTGGCAATTTGAAGGACCCCAGGTTTGTCCAGCGGGCAGAGATTTCTTTAGAGGATTTGGCTGGCTGCCAGCAGGCAGGCTATAGCAGCTACTTCTGTGGAAAGCTAAACCGCAGCTACCGGCTTCAGGAATTCACGATAATTTGACAGGGACACGCCGGGAGGAGGTTTCAATATGGAGGAACTGCTGAAACGGTTTACCCTCATTGACTTCATAGGCATTTTTGTGCCGGGCGCTGTGATGACGCTAGCGCTGAACTTCTATGGACCCGATTTGACTGCCCCTTTTGATAGCTTTTTCGGCAAAAACGCAGTCATGCTGGCACTGTATTTTTTGGCACTGAGCTACTTGGTGGGCAGCGCCCTACATCAACTTGGTGCCTTTCTGGAACGCTTTTGCGGGGTGACGCTGGGGCACGAAGATTATCACGGGAGACAGGAAATACAGGAGGCATACCACCGCTGTTTCTACACGGACATCCCGGCCAACCCCCAAGAAGCGTGGGCGCGCATCCTCCGCTATTTGCAACGAAGTAGCCGACCGGAGCGCGTCATCCTGTTCAACGGCTTTTATACCATGAGCCGGACGGCGGCGGTCACGCTAATCTGCATTCTCCCAATAGCGATGTACCGCCATCGCAGCGCCGTGTGTTCGTGGCAGGTGGTTGTCCAGATCTTGGCATATATCGGGGTGATTGGGCTGTTTATATGTCGCTGGCGCAGGTTTGAGAAAAAATTCGTGGAGGAGGTCTATGTTCTGTTCAGCTTCCAAAAGCTTGAGCCGGACAAACCGGCAGAGACGGGCCAGGAGGTTAGACTGACCATTCGATTTGAAGAAAAAGATTGAACGACCCTACCCAATCTGAAAAATTGTTGTCAGTTGTTCGGGTCGGGTAGGGTCGTTCTTTGCCTGTACCCATTGAAATACAAGAGATACAGGCTTTTATGACTTAGAACACCTATGTCACCGTCCAGCGGCAAACAGTTCAAAATCAAAGTGCAAAACGTGTAAATGAGGGGATTTGAACCCAACTGACATCGCCTGTGTCAGACTTATGCCTTGTAGTTCATAGCTTTCTCTTATGTCTAATATGTTGTTAGGTACCTCGAAGTGTACTGACATTTTCCCACATGAAACTGTGTTTTAGCTATGCTTAACAAGACTTCCCGAGTTAATGCCAAATTAAGTCTATCTTTATGGCAAATCATCTGGTATAATATTTTTATCAGATTGTGTAAGGTATAAGTTGAAAGCGAAAGAGAGATGGGAATATGTCATACACAGTAAAATCTTCTGAAAAGTTGAGGAAATCTGGCGCAGATGCAGAAACAAAGGCTCTGCTCTATTTGATGAATTTTGGCCAGATAGTGATGACATATACTATAGTAAAGAGCTGATTCAGATTATTGACGAATTAGACACAAGTAAATACCTTAAAATTCAAATAAGAAATCGGGCATTTAAGCTATTGGGAAAGAAAAATAACTGAGAGCTTTTTGGCTTCGATAAAGTATTTACTTTTTCTGATTCTGCAAAAATTTTTATGGCTGTTGCGTCGCAACAGCTACTTGCCTGCATCTTTTTTGTCAACACATGACAAAGCAACATAATCCGAACTTGTTTCCCATCGGGGACGGGTTCGGGTTTGTTGTCTATCTGGACAATATCAGCACATAGGAAAGC